>CAJKDU010000012.1 GCA_905198745.1 uncultured Prevotella sp.
AGTTCACCCGCATCGTCGGCGACGCCTGCCGCGCCAAGACCCACTGCCAGTCGCGCAAGCTCAGCATGGCCCTGGCCAACCTCTACACCCGGCAGCGCAGCGACAGCGTCAGCGCCGGTACCCCTGCCGAGGGCGACCTCGCCTGGCTCTATGCCACCACGCCGCCCCCGATGCCCTCCAAGGTGCCCACGTTCATGCGCACCATCCTCGCGCCTGTGCCCCGCATCTACCGTCCTGCCGTGGTCCACGCCGTGTTTCCTGCCCTTGCCACCCACCTGCACGACGTCCACTTCCGCTATACCGACAACACCCTCCACGAGGCCACCCTCATGACCGTGCTCATGGCAGGCACCGGAGCCGGCAAGAGCAGCATCAACAAGCCCATAGAGTTTATCATGGCCGACATAGCCGCCCGCGACCGCCACAACCTTGCCCGCGAAGCCGACTGGCGCAAGGCCCTCGAGACCGCCAAGCCCAACGACAAGAAGCCCCAGCGGCCCGAAGGACTCGTGGTGCAGATGATAGACCCCGACACCACCAACGCCGCCTTCGTGCTCCGCATGCGCGACGCAGGCGGCCGCTTCCTCTTCCTCCAGATGAACGAGATAGAACTCTTCGACACGCTCTGCGTGCGCCCCAACAGCCGGCAGCAGTTCCAGATCATGTGTCTCGCCTTCGACAACGACACCTACGGACAGACACGCGCATCGGCACAGGCGGTGAGCGAGAAGGTGAAGGTGCACCTCAACTTCGTGGCCTCGACCACCGAAATCAAGGGCTGCCGCTACTTCCGCAACGTGCTCCTCGACGGCCCTGTGTCGCGCCTCTCCTTCTGCACCATCCCCGAACAGGTCATCGGCGCCGAACTGCCCGTCTACGGCAGCTTCGACGACCTCTATGCCAACCGCCTCCGCCCCTACATCGACAACCTCAACAGCGCCTCGGGCGAAATAGTGAGCCGCAAGGCCACCCTGCTGGCACAGAAGCTTGCCGCCGAGTGCAAGGACATAGCCGTGCTCACCCAGGACCGCGTGTTCGAGAACCTCTCCTTCCGTGCCGTCGTCATAGCCTGGCTCAAGGCGTGCGTGCTCTATGTGGCCAACGGAGCCGTGTGGGACAAGAACCTCACCGCCTTCGCCCAGTGGATGCTCCGCTACGACCTCTGGTGCAAGCTCCACTACTTCGGCGCCAGCATGCAGCGCGAGATGAACCGCCAGGTCGATGCCGGCACCGCTGCCGCACCCAACCAGCTCGACCTGCTGCCCGAGGAGTTCACCGTAGACGATGTGGTAGCCATGCGCATCAGCCTCCACTCGAACATCCGCGTGGACCCCATGCTCCGCAAGTGGGTGGAGCGAGGCAAGGTGGAACGCGTGGACAAGACACAGTATCGCAAGCTCAGCCACGAGAAGGCGACGGCAAAGAAAAAGGCAGCCGCCGACAGAAAGAGCAAGAAGAATAGTGAACAAAACATGGAAACCGATAATAATAACACATTAAACGACAAACAATTATGAGTCAACCACTAACCATCTCAAGCATCATCGACGCTGCCGAAGTGCAGCACTACCTGGCCGAACAGCAACAACGGCAGAAGTTCGTGCCCACGGCCGACATCTTCGAACTGCGCCTCCACCGCATAGCCAAGCGCAAGGACTACACCATAGGCCGCCTCTATGCCGACGGCAAGTATTTCTGCGACACCCTGGAGCCCACCTGGCGCGACGTGGGTCGTGGACGTCCGGGCCGCAAGGTGAAGGGCAAGACCGCCATCCCTGACGGCCACTATCCCGTGGTGATCACCCTTTCGCCCCGTTTCCACCAGTGGCTCCCCCTGCTCGTGGGCGTGCCCCAGTTCGAGGGCATCCGCATCCATGCCGGCAACCGCCCGCAAGACACCGAGGGTTGCATCCTCGTAGGCCTGAACTCCCGCGTAGGCATGGTCACCCAGTCGCGCCACTACCTCCAGCTGCTCCTCACCGTGCTCATAGAAGCCCGGCGCAAGGACAAGGCATTGTGGATGACAGTGGAGTAGGGCGCAACATTCCCCATGGGGACTCCCTTGTGGTTTCCCCGTGGGGACGTTGTGGCTTCTCCGTGGGTTTCCCTTGTGGCTTCCGTGGGGACGTTGTAATTTCCCGGTGGGGACGTTGTGGCTTCCTGTAGGAAAGGATGGGGTGACGCGCCTCTGTGGTGTGTCTCCCTTTGTGGTTCTCATGGAGTAGGATAGGGTGGCGTGCCTTTGTAGCGTGCGTCCCCTTTGGGTTCCTGTAGAGATAGGATAGGTTGCTGCGCCTCAGTGTGTGTCTCCCTTTGTGGTTCCCGTGTGGCATGACAGGGTCCAAACGCACGGGCTGAAAGCCCAGCCAGTCCTTAGCCCAGGGCAACCGTAGCGACACCCTGGGTAGCCAGTCGTCCAAGGGCACGCCCTGTAAGGGCAAAAGTAAAGTCAACCCTCTGAGTATCAGTCCGCTTTCCCCCTGTAGAGTGTCCGCCTTCGCCCATGACCTTCCCGCTGTCGCTACACATACCCATGCACCCCTATCTATTCTGCATGGTGCGGCACTCACACACAAATAGCGGAATAGCCCCTAAAAAACTCCTCCTAAAACTTGCACATATCCCAAGAAATCAGTATATTTGCACAATCAACAAAAACAATATTAACCAAAACATACACCACTAAACCTTCACGCTTATGAAAAGGCTCCTAACCCTCTTCCTCCTCCTCCTGCCGGCACTCATCGCCCTTGCAGAGGACAAGAACAAAGTGAAATCCATCGACATCGTCATCGACATGCCACAGGCAGGCATGACCATGCAGCAAGGCGAGAAACTCGCCCTCAAGGCCGCCAAGACAGCCTTCGGCGACCTCGCACAGAAAGGCATAGTCACCCTACAGGACCTTACCTGGGAAGGCGAATTCGACGACAAGAACCCCGAATATCCCAAGTTTCAGGCAGGCCACACCTACACCTGCCACGTGAAGCTCGCCTTCAAGTATGGAGGCGGATACGTGACCAACTACGCCAAGCGCGATGGCGACAACTGCGTGGACGAGACACTCCTCAAGGCCACCGTCAACGGCAAGGAAGCCACCACACAACTGTCAGCACCCTACTACCCGGGCTTCTTGTGCTTCCTCACCGTGCCCGGAGGCGACGGCAAGCCACTCAAGCGCGTGGACGGAGGATCCTATAAGGAATATGTGGACGAAGACCGCAACTGGGACCTCGGAGCCTACTCGCAGGCAGAGGCCGACCGACTCTGGGTGGGCAAGCAGGAGAAAGACTGCATCATCTGGGACCACGCCCATAAACCCGCCGACGGATACTTAGACCTGATAGACACCGACGGCAGCGAATTCGACTCGCAGAGCATACTCTACGTCACCAAGTGGATCATCAACATAGACAACTCCGACATGTGGGGCAACCATCCCGTGGAAGAACTCGCCAACAAACTCGTGGCATATCTCTCCGGACCACACCATATCCGCGAAGTGTGGCTCGGCGAGAAGGTAGACGCCGCCAGGTTCGTCAACCAGCTCAAGACAGTCATGAAGGACCGGCTCACTCCGCTGAGCGACTGGCGCCTCTTCGACCGGATGAGCTTCATGTTCACAACCGCCGAAGCCACACTCGTGGTGCCGCAGGCGCAGATCAAAGCCGTGGCAGGCGCACTCTCCACCGACAAGTTCCAGCCCTGCTTCACCGTGAAGACCTACACCGGCGACATCTATGCCGCACAGAAAGCCGGCGTCAAGGCTGCCAAGGACTGGTGCACACAACATCAGTACACCGCCAAGATAGCGGCAGCTGACCGCCGCTACCACTTTGCCGACTGCAAGACCATAGGCGCCTTCTTCTATTCCTGCAACCGTTGCGGCAAGTGCGAGCGCAACCCCAACCACGTGTTCTACGAGGGAGGCTACAAGCAACTGGGCTACAAGGCAGGACACGAAAACTACAAGCACCTCGCCACCAAGGAAGCCTACGTGGGCGTGAACGCAGCCGGTGAGCACGTGTTCTGGATCAGCTGCAAGGACTGCAATCACGCCGAATGCTGGCAGGCGCTCAACATGACACAGGGCGAATGGCAACTCACCGGCAACGATGCCTCCTATTCACACTACAAGCACCAGGGGATTCTCGTCATGAAACAGCGCAACCAGGAAGCACTCGCTGCCACACAGCCACTGCCCAGCTTCTTCACCCTGCCCGCCATAGCCAAAGGCAAGATGAGCCAGTGGGCGGAAGACGGAGTGAACAGGGCTGCATCGGACAACATGATAGACGACAACCTGCTCGGCAACGACTATACACGCACCGCCAACCGCCTGCAGCTCGCCTCCATTGCCGTGCGCCTGGCTGAGACCATGACCGGCAAAGAGGTGAAAGACCCCGGAAGGAAATTCTCCGACACCGACAACTCCTATGCCAACCGTGCCGCACAGATGCAGCTCTTCGACGGCATCTGCAACGGCAACTTCCAGGCCGACGCCACCGTGAGCCGACAGGAAATGGCCACCGTGCTCCGCCGCACACTGACCTACATAGAGAACAACTCCAAGATTGGCTACTCCACCTACACCTCACGCCTCTCACGCTACACCGACCAGGCGCAGCTCAAGGACTGGGCAAAGGAACCCATGGCTTGCATGGAAGCACTCGGCGTGGTCTATCCCGCCACATCCACCACACTCGCTCCGGCAGCTCCTGTCTCCATCGAACTGGCACTCGACGTGGCAGAACGCTGCACCCGTGCCCACAAGGCAGGATGGTATCAGACCGTGGCGAGCGGCGAGAAGGACGGCTTCATCACCGTGGCAGGTGGCCACAACGACCGCCTCACTATACCCACGGATGGCGGAGCAACCAACTCGTCAATGCCGCTGAGCGAACGCTTCTGGGCCTTGCTGCCTCCTCCCGGATACGGCCGCTGGCTTCCAGTCATCGATCCCTACACCGGACAGACCCTCTTCTTCGACGGCCAGTGGGCACACCCCATCAGGCAACACGGCTCCTCGTCGTATGCCAAGAACAGAGGCAAGGTGGCCCGTGCCAAGCAGAAGGCTGCCATAGCCAAGGGCGGCAACGGACTCCTCAAGAAGGGCCTCGGCATCCTCAAGGGACTCATGTAGAATGGTACAGCAAGCCAACGACAAAGCACAATGAAAAGGGCTGCTTGTAGGCCTCGCACTGCACGTTAACAACAAAACACAATGAAAAGATGGAAAAGAAAAGAATCACTCGTATCCTCATCACCGCAATGCTCGTGCTGCTCGGCTTGACGTCGGCAGCCGGCGAGGCGGCTGCACAGCAGTCGGCCACCATCCAGCAGTCATGGCTCACCCATGGCGACAAGGTGAACGGAGCGAGCGGCATGACCATGCACGTCAAGTTGCGCACCGTCAACCTCAAGGGCGTCACCTGTATGATGGAAGTACTCATCTTCAAGCCCAATGGCTCGCTGGTCGACACCAACGACCGCCGTTACGCCGGCGATGTGGGCGAATTGTGTTACCAGCAGAATTTCGTACCCAACTATGTGGATGCCACCTACAACGACTACAGCATCTTCATCCCCTACACCGCCATGCTTCTCGACCCCGGTAAGGCCACCTACAAATGCGTAGCCCGCGTCTACAGGGGCAAAACGAAACTGTGCTCTGCCACCGAGCGTTTCGACGGCACAGGTCCAGCCGTGGCACAGGCCCATTTGCTGCAACCCGGCTGGCGCAACAAGCAGCAGGCATCAGCCAATGGCAACAAGCAGCAGGCTTCCGTTGGCGGCAACGTGCGTGCAGGGCAGCAGAGCCTCGGCTCATTCCCCGCAGGACAGACCCGCTATTACGTGTCCAGCGACGGAAAGAGTCCTATGGCGTTGAAGTTCTATTACGACAAGGGTTATAAGTGTGCCACCTGGTATAACCACAAGTGGACGAATGGCATCAAGCTGAACCTCTTCGGCACGAAGAACGGCATGAACGACTTTGGGCAGTACAAAGACCAACCCCGCTTCGGACAGTACTATTCTGTCTACTACGAGCGTGTACGCAGCTTTATGTTATCGTTCATGGAGTATGTCCTCGTGTCCTCCGATTATTCCAGAGTCACCCTGAAAGGTTCCTACGGCTACAAATGTAGTTATCATGCCGTCAGCAAGCAGCAATATGACCGCCTGTTTGCCTCGGCACAGAAAGCTCTCCGCTCCACCGGTTCAGGCGGCACCTCGGGCGGCTATGTGGGCGGCAGCACGGTGGCTCCAAGGCCCAACGGCAAATACATCCGCCAGAACAGGATAGACAAGGAACCCTGCTATGCCTGTCACGGCACGGGACGCTGTCCGGGCTGCAACGGCACAGGCGACATGGGCGACTCGCACAATTTCCATAAGGAGAAGGTTGTGATGCGCTGTTCATCGTGCTCTGGTTCCGGCCAATGCCTCACATGTCATGGCACGGGAAGGGTGGTGAAATTCTGACCACCACTTCCCGAAGGGCCATCCTTGAATCAGGCGAGTCCCGTCCAGGGGTGAGCACTCCCTGCCATGCCCCCATGGCTACACGTACATCAGATCGGCCATGATGCTGTCGCTGATGTAGATGCCTTGGCGGGTGAGATGAATCCGTGAGTCGTCGATCTGCAACTGTCCACGCTCCAGGTAAGGCGCGGCGGCACGGAGCAGATAGCGGCGATGGCGCGGCAGAAGCGTGCGGAGGTCTATGCCCTCAGGGGTGCGCAGAGCCGTGGTGACGGTGTCGTCGTAGCGCGTGTCGTCGTCTATGCGTTCGCTCTCGCAAGGACGAGCCCCCTGTTCCAGAGCCGACACATAGGCATTGATGTCGCTCACGTTCCACGAGCGCGTGTCCACGTCGTAGCTGTGGGCAGCGGCACCCACACCCAGGTAGGGCACTCCCTGCCAGTAACTGCTGTTGTGGCGTGAACGCCTGTGGGGTAGGGCGAAATTGCTTATTTCGTAGTGCTCGTAGCCAGAGGCAATGAGACGGTCGCACAAGGCATCATACATGCGCAGGCTCAGTTCGTCGTCAATCTCCTTGATTTCTCCCCGCTGGAGCCTATTATAAAGAGGTGTACCCTCCTCATACATCAGGCTATAGGCCGAGAGATGCTCCACGTGCAGGCCGAGAGCCTCTGTGATGTCGGCTTGCCACTGGTCGAGAGTCTGTCCGGGGAAACCGAACATCAGGTCGATGCTGACGTTGCCAATGCCCGCCTTCCGGAGCCTCCCCACTGCCTGGCGCGCCTGTAGGGCGGTATGACGGCGGTGGAGAAAGCGCAGACGCTCGTCGCTGAAAGTCTGCACGCCCATGCTCACCCTGTTCACGGGAAGTGAAGCCAGCAGCGCAGCCAGTTCGGGCGTCACGTCGTCAGGGTTGCACTCCATGGTCACCTCCATCTCGTCGGAGAGCCGTCCGTAGTGCGTCTCCACGGCACCGAACAGCTGCCGCAGCTGTGAAGCCGTGAGCTGACTGGGGGTGCCGCCGCCAAGGTAGACCGTGCGGAGGGGTTCGTGCAGCTCACCATGTCTCATGGCGAGCTCGCTGCACAGAGCGTCTACATAGCGCTGGCGCATGGGGACAAGCGTGGTGGAATAGAAGCCGCAGTAGATGCAACGGCTTGCACAAAAAGGTATGTGAATGTATAATCCTGCCAAAATAGTGTGATTTTTGCTGCAAAAATACTAATATGTTTTAAAATATGAGCATTAGCCCGAAGAAATGTTTGGCAGTTGTCATGCTTTTTTATAATTTAGAGGCCGAAAACCAATAACCCCCGACCAGGGAGGTCATACCTGAAAAATTATTCACTCTTAAATCTACACATTATGAGAGTATATCAGACTAACGAAATCAAGAACATTGCCCTCGTTGGCAGTGCGGGTAGCGGCAAGACTACACTTGCCGAATCCATGTTGTATGAAGCCGGCATCATCAAGCGCCGCGGTACTGTAGAAGCAAAAAACACCGTGAGCGACTATTTCCCGGTAGAGCAGGAGTATGGCTACTCCGTGTTCCCCACCGTATGTCACGTGGAGTGGAACAACAAGAAGCTTAACATCATTGATTGTCCGGGTTCGGACGACTTCATCGGTGGTGCCATCACGGCACTCAACGTGACCGACGAGGCCCTCATCCTCATCAACGGACAGTATGGTCCGGAAGTGGGCACCCAGAACATATTCAGATATACCGAAAAACTCAAGAAGCCCGTCATCTTCCTTGTAAACCAACTAGACAGCGAGAAGTGCGACTTCGACTCCATCATTGCCTCGATGGACGAAATCTACGGGCAGAAGTGTGTGCAGATTCAATATCCCATCTCCACAGGTCCGGGCTTCAATGCCTTGATAGACGTGCTGCTGATGAAGAAATACTCATGGAAACCTGAGGGCGGAGCTCCCACCATCGAAGACATTCCTGCCGAAGAGATGGACAAGGCGATGGCTCTCCACAAGGCGCTCGTGGAGGCAGCTGCCGAAAACGACGAGGGCCTCATGGAGAAGTTCTTCGAGGAGGAGACACTCTCCGAAGACGAACTGCGTGAGGGTATCCGCAAGGGACTCGTGACGCGCAGCATCTTCCCCGTGTTCTGCGTTTGCGCAGGCAAGGATATGGGCGTACGCCGCCTCATGGAGTTCCTCGGCAACGTGGTGCCCTTCGTGAGCGAGATGCCCAAGGTGCACAACACACGCGGCGAAGAGGTGGCTGCCGAAGCAGACGGCCCCACATCACTCTATTTCTTCAAGACGGGCATGGAGCCACATATCGGTGAAGTGAGCTACTTCAAGGTGATGAGCGGAAGCGTGAAGGCAGGCGACGACCTGACCAATGCCGACCGTGGCTCCAAGGAGCGCATAGGCTCTATCTATGCCTGTGCGGGTGCCAACCGCATAGCCGTCGACCAGCTCAATGCGGGCGACATAGGGTGCACCGTGAAACTGAAAGACGTGAAGACAGGCAACACACTCAACGGCAAGGACTGCGAGTGGCGCTTCGACTATATCAAGTATCCACACTCAAAGTATTCGCGAGCCATCAAGGCCGTGAAGAGCCAGGACACGGAGAAACTCATGGCTGCCATCCTGAAGATGCGCCAGGAGGATCCCACGTGGGTGGTGGAACAGAGCAAGGAACTCCGGCAGACCATCGTGCACGGACAGGGTGAGTTCCACCTGCGCACGCTGAAGTGGCGGCTGGAGAACAACGAGAAACTCAACGTGGAGTTTGAGGAACCGCGCATACCATACCGGGAGACCATCACCAAGTCGGCACGCGCCGAATACCGCCACAAAAAGCAGAGCGGCGGTGCAGGACAGTTTGGCGAGGTGCACCTCATCATCGAGCCTTATGCCGAAGGCATGCCGGAACCCACTACCTACAAGTTCAACGGACAGGAGGTGAAGCTCAACGTGAAAGGACGCGAGGAGATAGACCTCGACTGGGGCGGCAAATTGGTGTTCATCAACTCTGTGGTGGGCGGTGCCATCGATGCACGCTTCATGCCCGCCATCCTCAAGGGCGTGATGGACTGCATGGAGCACGGACCGCTTACGGGCAGCTATGCACGCGACGTGAGAGTGGTGGTCTATGACGGAAAGATGCATCCCGTGGACAGCAACGAACTCTCGTTCATGCTCGCAGCACGCCACGCTTTCTCAGATGCCTTCAAGAATGCAGGCCCGAAGATACTCGAGCCTATCTACGACCTTGAGGTCTACGTGCCTGCCGACTTCATGGGCGACGTGATGAGCGACCTTCAGGGACGCCGTGCCCTCATCATGGGCATGGACTCAGAGGCAGGCTACCAGAAGTTGCAGGCCAAGATTCCGCTCAAGGAACTGAGCAACTACTCCATCTCGCTGAGCAGCCTTACAGGCGGACGTGCATCGTTCTCCACCAAGTTTGCCAGCTACGAACTTGTGCCTAACGACATCCAGCAGAAACTCATTGCCGCACATGAGGCAGAGCAGATGGAGGATTGACGGTAGCGCCAGATTCCAGGAGCATGCGGATGAAACTCCTCTAAAGGGTTAATAATACATGAATTTAATAGGAAAGATTGAGAGGATAACTAAACAGAAATGCGGCTGACTGTGATGTCGGTCGCATTTCGCTTTTTCTATAGGGCATCCTGGACTATGGAGAGACGGGGCTTAGATATTCATGGAAATAGCCACAGATTGTAGCAAGCCAGGAAAGTACTTCTCGTCTCTGATACTCTCTCGTCCATACGCCATCTACGACAAGTACGTCCGCTACAACCATTAACAAAAATAATTCTTTGCCGTATGCAATGTTTACCGTACTTTAGTGTTAAGAGTATAGATACATAAACAACATAGATACGTAAGTAATATGAACAAGGAGTTATTATTACTCATCCTGATGGTCCTTCCATTCTTTATGTCATCATGCAGTGATGATGACGGAAAGGTGGATCCTATGAAGTGGAAAACCGAAGTGAAGGCATCAAGTGATGGCTATTTTCATGTATCTCCTCAGGGAGGTACGTTTGTGTTTAAATGTACAAATTACAGTGACTTCTGGATAACATGTATCACCGAACAGGCACCTCAAGGAGAAGAAAACAAGTTCACACCTGCCTATGATGATCATGAAGACTTGACGATAACATCAAATTGGGCAACTGCAACTCGCAATGGAAACACATTGACAGTTACTATTTTGCCGACGACATCCGATGCCAACCGGTACATAAAAGTGTCCGTACAAATTGGGGATGCTTTTGATGAATTCAAGTTCAGACTGCGAGGATTGAAAGTTGGGTTATAGAAAGCGATAGTTCTATCATTCACAAGGATGCTGTTAAGGCATCCTTTTTTCGTGTCTTTCCTATGTTGCACACCATTCCATATGTATGATTCCGACGAGGATTTCGCCTGTTATATAGTCGGTGAACTGTATAATTTGGATTGCATCATGGGCAATCTCTCTAATTACTTAGATTACAAGGCATTCGCCAGGGATTTGTTCCTGTCGTACTACATCTTCGATGATGGCTATGTGTTTCGCAGGTAAAAGGTGGAATCCGGACGGGGCAATCACCTCGATCCGGCATTCCACCTTTTATAATACGCTCCGAGAAATATATTCGGAGTAAGGGATGTCTGTCTATTTCAATACTTCATCAAGTTTCTTGACTAATATAGTTGGGTCTTTACGGAACTCTTTCATGCTGAGGTCTTTGAGTACAACCTTTATTTGTGGGAAGTCCTTGAAATACCTTTTTAGCATGGTCTTTTGTCCAATTCCGACTACAACACTGTTGTCCTTGAGATAATAGGTTCTTGCAAAGTCCTCATTCTTGGCTTTATAATAAAACATAACGCCATATCCGTAAATACTTCCCGATTGCACATGGGTAGCTGTGCTTATGTAGTGGATATAGGCGGAAATGTTCTTCCCCTCATACACAGGCTGGAGGAATACGGGATTTTTATAGAGTTTCGGATTCTCCTTATAAGACATACCCAGTCCCATCTGTGCTGCCATCGGAACCCAGTTTGTCCATTCCTTGACTTTCTTGTCATAGTATTTTATTTCTTTGATGTCAGTAGAGGTAAAATCCGACTTTTCACCGCTCGTCTTATCCTTCACTCTAATCTCATGCTCATTGTCTACGTAAAAGGAGAGTGAAGGTGTTTCTCCTTTCACAACTTTACCATTGTTCAATGTTACTTCTACATTCTGAGCTTGTACCGTCCCGCACAGCATGAGGGCAAGAAGCATAAAAAGGCATTTATTCATACTCGTATATTTAAGTTCAACGTTATATTAGTATAAGATTATGCAAAGATACACCTTTTTCATTACCCCCCAAGCGATAGTCTACTTTTTTACCTACATACCTACCAAACAACAAAACTTAAACGTTTCCCACCTCCTATACATCCAACCGAAAAGTGTTGTGTCTTTGCGTTGTGTAAACATTCCACACGGATATCATGAGCTACTATATAAGCGTTGGGAGGCGTGAACAGAGGTAACGAGAAAAGTGTAACACATTTCGAACTTAGAGTGTAACACAAAGTGTAACACGTATTTGTCGTGTCGTATACTTTTTTCTATCGTTCTGTCCCCTTGGCTGAATCTGCCACGAAGTTAGACACGAAAGTCTCACCCTAAACAATTGTTGAAATGTAGGCAGTTTGCAATCCGTCATATACAGAAAAAGAGGATGTTAGATAAATAACATCCTCTTCCTAAACTTTAATTCATTTGCAATTCTAAAGACTGCTTAGTGACTCCGATGGGATTCAAACCCGTAACCTTCTGATCCGTAGTCAGATGCTCTATTCAGTTGAGCTACGGAGCCTCGTTTCTTAATTGCGAGTGCAAAGGTAGTGACTTTTCGCGTAACTGCCAAATATTTCCTCAACTTTTTTCAATTTTTTTTATTCTTGATGGGACTTCGCGGGGAGTTACAAGTTTGTTGCAATTTGAATAAGGAGGCGTTTCCCATTGATTATATGCAACTTATGCTCGTTCGGGGAAGGAAGTGGGGGAGGAGTTACGTTTCTTCGTCATGCGAGAATAGTATGCCGGATTTCTCGAAGGCATGCCACATGGAGTGCCGCGCTTCAGGATTGTGGCGCTCTATGTCGGCAAAAAGCTGTGCGACGTATTGCCGATTGCTGCTGGTTTCGTAGGGGCAGAGCTTGTCCTGTTTCTTGTATTGCCGGAGGGTTGCCATTCGTTTGATGTCGCTTTCGGCCATGAGGCATAGCGGGCGAATCAGGGTGATGGGCATCTTCTTCATCTTCATCTTCACGGGCATGGTTTCGTATCGTCCCTGGAAAAACTGGTTGAGCAGGGACGTATGTATGATGTCGTCCTGGTGATGGCCTAAGGCAAGCTTGTTGCAGCCCAGGCGTTGTGCATGCTCGAAAAGCGCCTTCCGCCTGTACCATGAACAAAGGAAGCACGGCACTTTTCGCTTGTCTGTGGTCGGGTCGAAATCGGTCTCGATGATGTGAAGGGGAATGTCGCAACTTTTACAGAATTGTTCCAGGTAGGCTGTGGAAGTGTGGTAGTCAATGTGGCTCATGCGGATGTGCAGTGCTTCCACGTTGAACCGGGGCTTCCAGATGCGTGACCGTTCGGCGAGCATCTCGGTGAGAAACAAGGAGTCTTTGCCGCCCGACAAGGCTACAAGCACGTGGTCGCCCTCTTCAATCATGCCATAGTCGAAAATGGCTTTCTCAAATTTCTCTTTGAGCCGTTTGTGGAGTTTCTTTTCTTCCTTGGATATTTCTCTCTCTTCCATGGCTTATTTCATGAACACCAGATAGACGGCACATATAATAAGGAAAAAGGCGAGAATGTGGTTCCAGTGAAGGCTTTGTCCCTGAAACAGAATGTTGGCGATAACGGCAAACACGCCGAGGCTGATGCACTCCTGCACCACCTTGAGCTGTACCAGGGAGAAAGGTCCCCCATTGCCGTTGAACCCCATCCGGTTGGCAGGCACTTGGCAGCAGTATTCAAAAAAGGCGATGCCCCACGAGAAGAGAATGATGCCTATGAGGGGCCAGCCTTTGCTGATGCCCGATGTCTGGAGACGAAGGTGGCCGTACCAGGCCAGCGTCATAAACACGTTGCTCAATACGAGCAGGAGAATGGTGTAAAGTCCGTTCATGTCGTTACTTTATTTATTCGTGATGGTAGGGCTCTCCCTTGATGATGGTGCAAGCCCTGTAGACCTGTTCCACAAACACGAGGCGCACCATCTGGTGGGAGAAGGTCATGCGTGAGAGGGACATCATTTCGTTGGCCCGTTTGTATACTTCCTCGGCGAAGCCGTATGGGCCGCCTATCACATAGACGAGTCTGCGTGCGGTGAGTTGTTTCTTTTCTGTCCATGCTGCAAACTCGATGCTGCGCATTTCCTTGCCGTGCTCGTCGAGCAGCACCACCGTGTCGGAAGGCTGCAGTTGCTTGAGTATCAGTTCGCCTTCTGCTGTCTTCTGTTGCTGCTCGGTGAGTTTCTTGGTGTTTTTCAGCTCGGGTATGGTCACTATATCGAACGGCATGTAGTGTCCGATGCGCTCCACATAGTCGTTGATGCCGGCTATGAAGTGCTTGTTCACCGTCTTGCCGACCAATATCAGGGTGGTTTTCATTGATAATCGTCCTTTCTTTTAGGGTTCATGGGAAACCATCCTTTCTTCACCCGTTGCTTCTGCTCAAAGAGTTCACCTATCGACCAAAGCAACGAGGCACCGAGCACGCCGAGCAGTGCAGACCAGAAAACGTCTGCCACAAACAGCGCACCGCAGATGCTTGCCACACCCAATACGAGAAACACCCACCAGGGACGGGTTCCGAAATAATATTCCGTCTTGATGACAATGGGATGGAAGGTGCCGATGATGAGAAATGTAGACAGGGCAATGAAGAGCCCTTTGAAATATAGTTCCATAGGTGCAAAGTTACAGCAAAAGGGTGGAATACGAAATAAAAAGCGGATTTTATTTGTTTTTTCACCGAAAAGCCTTTATCTTTGCAACGCAATCAATATTCAAGAATTATGGAAAACAATCAAGAGCTCATTTCCCAGTGTGTGGAAAAAGCGCAGCAATGGCTCACTCCAGCCTTTGACGCTGAAACGCAGAAAGCTGTGAAAGAAATGATAGAGGCCGACGATAAGACCAATCTTATTGAGAGTTTCTACAAGGATTTGGAATTTGGTACTGGTGGACTCCGTGGCATTATGGGTGCGGGTTCCAACAGAATGAATATTTACACCGTAGGCTTGGCCACCCAGGGCTTTGCCAACTATCTCAAGAAAAACTTTGCCGACCGCAAGCAGATCTCGGTGGTGGTTTGCCACGACTGCCGCAACAACAGCCGTCTTTTTGCTGAGACGGTGGCCGACATATTCTCCGCCAATGACATCAAGGTGTATCTTTTTGACGACATGCGCCCCACACCGGAGTGCTCTTTCGCCATTCGCCATCTGGGCTGTCAGAGCGGTGTGAACATCACAGCTTCGCACAACCCGCGTGAATACAACGGCTACAAGGCTTATTGGGAAGACGGTGCCCAGGTGCTGGCTCCTCACGACACGGGCATTATCGACGAGGTGAACAAGGTGAAGGTGGAAGACGTGAAGTTCCAGGGCAAGAAAGAACTCATCGAAATTATTGGTGAGGAAATAGACAAGGTGTATCTTGAGAAAATCAAGAGCCTGTCTATCGACCCGGATGTCATCCAGCGCCAAAAGGACCTGAAAATTGTCTACACGCCTCTCCACGGCACAGGCATGATGCTCATACCGCGCTCCTTGAAGCTTTGGGGCTTTGAGAATGTGCACTGCGTGAAGGAACAGATGGTGAAGAGCGGCGATTTCCCCACGGTGAAGAGTCCTAACCCCGAAAATGGCGAGGCCTTGACGCTGGCTCTGCGTGATGCCAAGGAACTTGACGCCGACATCGTGATGGCGAGCGACCCTGACGCTGACCGTGTGGGTATGGCTTGCAAGAACGACAAGGGCGAGTGGATTCTCATCAACGGCAACCAGACCTGCCTGCTCTTCCTCTACTATATCATCACCAACCGCCAGCAGAAGGGCTTGATGAAGCCTACAGACTTCATCGTGAAAACCATCGTGACCACCGAGGTGATACGCAAGATTGCCGAAAAACAGCACATCGAAATGCGCGACTGCTACACAGGCTTCAAGTGGATTGCCCGTGAGATTCGCCTTTCTGAAGGCAAGCAGCAGTATATAGGAGGCGGTGAGGAAAGCTACGGCTTCCTGGCTGAAGACTTTGTCCGCGACAAGGATGCCGTGTCGGCATGCTCGCTGTTGGCCGAAATCTGCGCCTATGCCAAGGATCAGGGCAAGTCGCTTTATGATTTGCTGATGGGCGTCTATCTCGAATACGGCTACTCCAAGGAGTTCACCGTGAATGTGGTTCGTCCGGGCAAGACGGGCGCCGACGAAATCAAGCAGATGATGACCGACTTCCGCAACAATCCGCCTAAGGAACTGGGCGGCAGCAAGATTGTTCTTTGGAAAGACTACCAGACACTGGAAGCCACTGACGACAAGGGCAACAAGACAAAGCTCGTCATGCCCGAGACAAGCAATGTGCTTCAGTGGTTCTGCGACGACGATACAAAGGTGAGTGTTCGTCCTTCGGGCACTGAACCCAAGATAAAATTCTATATTGAGGTGAAAGGCACCATGAAATGTGAAGGCTGCTACGAACGTTGCGACAGAGAAGCCAACGAGAAGATTGCGGCTATCAAGAAGAGCCTTAACCTTTAGGAATATGGAAAAGAAATTTTTATTTTTAAACATGAATCCTGCCGGTATTTACCGGCCTACCAATTAAAGGTTTTACCAAAGGCGCATCCTCCTGTGAAGAAGGATGCGTTCTTTTTTTGCTTTTTCGCTTCATGTTTACAGCCTTCCTTGCCGTTCGTAATTAGGTTCATCAGGCATTCGGAGTGACACGTCATGTCGTGGTATCGGGCATGCATGGCTTGCAGGCCGCTGTTTTGCTTATCCACAAACGCAGACAGGCAATCATGGCTCCAAACCCCTGAAGCTTCCGGGCTTAGTGGCAGACTTACGCTGTGTTAGTGGCAGGTTAAGGAGACGTTAGTGGCAGACTAATAAGACGATTCACCGCAGTGAAAAAAGAATGTCACTGCGGTGAATCGTCTTTTGTGTGGATGAATGTGTGTGGATGAAGTTCTGACGGCGATGGGGTGGAAGAGGGCGTGATGAGCCGGAGAGTGGCTGGCGGTTATGGCTTGTTGCCAAACAATCGCTTATATTCATCCTCGAAATTGGGCGTGAATACGCCTTTGCCCATGTTGTCGGCAATTTCCTGCCGGCTCCAGAATTTGCCGCCGGCAAGTTCTTCCCGGCTGGGCGAAATGGGGCCGTTGTAGATGGTGGTGTGCACGTAGACCAACTCCCTTTCGCGCTTGCCTTCGAATACATACTTGCAGATGAAGCGAGGCGTGAAGTCGCTGATTCCCAACTCTTCACCCACTTCGCGTTTAAGAGCCTCTTCAATGCTTTCTCCGTAGTCCACGTGCCCGCCTGTGGCAGTGTCCCATTTGCCGGGCTGTATGTCTTTCCAGTCGGGTCGTTTTTGCAGATAGAGTTCTCCACGGCTGTTGAACACGTGCAGATGCACCACCGGATGGAGAATCTTGGTGCCGTCGTGGGCATGTCCACGGTCTATCTGGCCGATCACTTTTCCATCCTCGTCGACCACGGGAAAGATTTCTTGTTGGTTGTCTCTCATGTGAACACTTAGAGTTGTGCGGTGAAGGTGAAGCAGTCGGGGAAACATTCTTCCACTTGCGTTTGCGGCTTGTCGAAGAAGATGCCGAAGAAGGCACTTCCGCTGCCCGACATTTGGGCATAGGCGGCTCCCATGCCGTAGAGCTGCTTCTTGATGTCGGCGAGTTCGGGATAGGCGGCAAACACCGATTCTTCGAAATCGTTGTGCAGCCATTCGCGCCATTCGCCTATGTGCTTCTTGACCACTTCGCTGCAGCACAGCTCAGGCTTGTGGGGCTGAATCTTGGCGAAAGCTTCGGCTGTGGAAACCGACACTTGCGGTTTGACGACAACAATCCAATAGCCTTTCAGATTGCCGCGTGGAGAGTCGGCAGGTTGCAGGATTTCGCCTTTGCCCTGTGCAAAAGCTATCTCGTTGCGAATGAAGAAAGCGCAGTCGGCACCCAGTTGGGCGGCATAGTCCTCCATGAGCGATTGCCCCATGTTGAGCCTGAACCGTTCGTCGAGCAATTTGATCATGAAGGCTGCGTCGCTCGAACCGCCTCCCAGTCCAGCCTGCATGGGTATGCGCTTGAAAAGGTGTGCGTGTATGCGCGGCAACTTGAAGTCGCGAGCAATGAGCTGGTAGGCCTTGACCACGAGATTCTGGCTCTCGTCGCAGTCCATGGCGCAGCCTGTTACCTTGAGGTCGCAATCTGTGTCGGACGGAAACTTCTCGTCCATCTTCTTGATTTCCAGAGCGTCGCATAGAGGGATGGGGTAGAAGACCGTCTCCAGGTCATGGTAGCCGTCAGTGCGCTTGCCCACAATGTTGAGGCCAAGGTTAATCTTGGCATTAGGGAATACAATCATAATACATGGTATTTTATCGCTGCAAAGTTAATGTAAATGGAAGATAAAACAAAATAAATGCCGGTGAAAAAGCAGAAGCCTGAAAAATAAAGTTGGCGTTGCAAACCTCTACGTGGAACTTTTTGATTAATTTTGCAGCCACAAAAAATAACATTCAAACCAAGAACCATGGCAGACAACAAACAAAAGAAGAACTTCAATATAGTGAGCAATCCCGGTCAACCCCCGATGGTTGACGGCGTTTACGGCCGTTTGCCGCCGCAGGCCATCGACATTGAGAAGGCCGTGCTGGGAGCCTTGCTCATCGACAAGGACGCCTTCTCCGTGGTGTCGGAACTGTTGCGGCCCGAAACCTTCTATCTTCCCCAGCACCAGTGCATTTATTCTGCCATCCAGACGCTCAACATGGAAGAGAAGCCGGTGGACATCATGACGGTCACCGAGGAACTCAAGAAAGAAGGTACGCTCGAAAAGGCAGGCAATCCTCCCTATCTTTTCCAGATTTCCAATGGTGTGGCATCGTCTGCCCATGTGGAATACCACGCCAAGATTCTGGCGCAGAAATTCCTTGCCCGCCAGCTCATATCCTTCTCCAGCCAGGTGGAAACCAAAGCGTTTGAAGAAGGCATCGATGTGGACGAACTCATGCAGGAGGCCGAGGGCTCGCTCTTCGAAATCTCGCAGAAGAACATGCGGCAGGACTATACCCAGATTGACCCTGTGGTGAAGCAGGCCTACGGCAACATCCAGAAAGCTGCCGCCCAGCAGGGAGGACTGACCGGTGTGCCGAGCGGCTATATGGCACTCGACAAGATAACCAGCGGATGGCAACCTTCCGACCTTGTTATCATCGCCGGTCGACCAGCCATGGGCAAGACCTCTTTCGCCCTGTCCATAGCCAAGAACATTGCCGTGGACTATCAGGAGCCCCTGGCATTCTTCTCGCTTGAAATGAACAACGTGCAGCTGGTGAACCGACTCATCTCCAACACGTGCTCCATACCCGGCAGTCTGATCATGAACGGTCAGCTTAATCCCGCCCAGTGGAAACAGCTCGACACCAACATCCGGCACCTTGACGGCGCACCTCTCTATGTGGACGACACGCCGGGACTCTCCGTCTTTGAACTGCGCACCAAGGCCCGGCGCCTGGTAAGGGAGAAGGGCGTGAAGCTCATCATGATAGACTACTTGCAGCTGATGAATGCCAACGGCATGCGGTTCAACAACCGTCAGGAAGAGGTGTCGACCATTAGCCGCTCGCTCAAGGGTCTGGCCAAGGAACTCGACATCCCGGTAATAGCACTTAGCCAGTTGAGCCGTTCCGTCGAACAGCGTGAGGGAGCCGAAGGCAAGCGCCCGCAGCTGAGCGACCTCCGTGAGTCGGGAGCCATTGAGCAGGATGCCGACATGGTGCTCTTTGTGCACCGCCCGGAATACTACCACATCCTGCAAGACGAGAAGGGCAACGACCTTCACGGCATGGCACAGATCATCATTGCCAAGCACCGTAAGGGTGCCACCGGCGATGTGCTCCTGCGCTTTGAAGGTCAGTTCACGCGCTTTGCCAATCCGGAAGACATTGATCCCAACAGCCAGCCTCCTATGCCAGACGGCAGTGCTGAGGGAGGTGAGTTTATCGGCTCGAGCATGAACAGTGGCTCGACGATGAACGAGGTGTGGGGCCCTCCGCCATCGAAAGGACCTGATTTCTAAAACCGAAAATAAAATAACAATCATGATGAAGAAACTATTCTTTTTGCTCTTGGCTTTCGGCAGTCTGCT
The DNA here is from genome assembly GCA_905198745.1 of uncultured Prevotella sp. Taxonomy (GTDB): domain Bacteria; phylum Bacteroidota; class Bacteroidia; order Bacteroidales; family Bacteroidaceae; genus Prevotella. Next base: position 19,953 of record CAJKDU010000012.1, read on the forward strand.
GACACTCAGTGCCCAGACCTACAGGCCTTGCGTGTCGGTCCTGGGCGATTCCTATTCCACTTTCCAGGATTACACCCAGCCATCCACCAACGAACTGTGGTACTTCCACAAGCCGCGAAAGACCGACGTGAATGCAGTGAACCAAATGTGGTGGCATCAGTTGATTAGCGGCATGGGCTGGCGTCTGTGCCGCAACAATTCCTACAGCGGTGCCACCATCAGCTACACCGGCTATAGTGGCAACGACTATTCAGACCGCTCGTTCATCACCCGCATGGACGATCTCGGGTGTCCGGACATCATCTTCATCTTCGGGGCCACCAACGACAGTTGGGCTGGGTCACCGGTGGGTGACTACAAGTGGGACAACTTCAACCGGTCAGACTTCTATTCGTTCCGTCCTGCCATGGCGTATATGCTTGAACACATGACGCTTCGCTATCCGAATGTGAAGATTTACTTCATTCTGAACGACGGACTAAAACCTTCCATCAACGAGTCGGCAGAAACCATCTGCAAGCACTATGGGGTGGAACTCATCAAGCTGTCGGGCATAGACAAGCAGTCGGGCCATCCCACAGTGAAAGGCCAGAAACAAATAGCCGACCAGTTGATGGCACGACTGAAAAAGTAAAGAAGAAATTTTGCGGTTAGGATAAATAGCCGTAACTTTGCACAACCGAAAAACAGTGTCCCGGTTCTGTCGCTGGCACCCAGCCGGGTGCGAGAGGAAAGTCCGGGCAGCACAGGACGCTCCACTTCCGAAAGTAGAAGCTATTGGCAACAGTAGGAGAAAGCAGAAGAAAAGAACCGCCCCGCTTCGGCAGGGTAAGGGTGAGAAGGTGGTGTAAGAGACCACCAGCCGGTGGGTGATCATCGGGCTGTGCCATCTGGAGGCTGCAAGTTCGCGTATACCGTCGACCGAGGGTTGTCCGCCCGAGTCATGCGACGGAGGGTAGAACGCTAGAGCCAAGGGGTGACCGTTGGAGTAGATAAATGACAGATGCCGGCATGGGCCGAGAGACCCCTGCCGGAACAGAACCCGGCTTATAGGGACGCTGTTTTTCCTTTTTACTGATATGTTTCCACAGGGACGGATACTCTTCGGGGCATCCGTTTGTTTTTTGTTCCTATTCCCTGTAGAACCAGGAAAGCAACTTGTTTACACAGCCAATGCTGAAGCGGAACCACCGCAGTGAACTGACGGGCTTGCCTCCAAACCCCATGATGAAGTCGCGGCTGCGGCTGCGGCTGAACGGCAGTCCGGCATCCATGAAATAGAAGTGGGCACATCCCCTCAGGTGTGCCTCCTTGACGGCATGCCAGATGAGCATGGTCTTGGGGTGGAGCAGAGGATTTACCTTGCCTTTGGCGGCATAGTACCACAGGTAGGCATCGCCGTCGGAATAGATGACCGAGCCGCTGCCTAACGTCTTGCCGTGCTGACGGCAGACGTAGAGCCGGCAATGGTCGGAGACGTGCACCATCTCGCGGAATTGCCGTTCGGCGGGCAGATAACTCAGAAAGCGCAGCCTGTTGTGGCTACGCAGCACGCGATAGAAGTCCTTGACACCGCTTTCGTCGGTTACCTGTTCCACGGTCACTCCGAGCCGGGTGGCATTGTTGATGCGCTTGACGTACTTCTCCGTCAGCCGCTCCTCGGGACTTATGCTGTGAAGCGAATTGTGTATCTGCATCCATTGCACCGGGAAATAATGGGCCAGGCGTAATTCCTTGTAGCCGAACATCTTGCGTGAAAGATTGGAAAACTCTATATACAGACACAGCTTGCGCTTGAGCGTCTGGTCGAGACGGGCAAGCATCAACCCGAAAATCTTCTCTTTTTCCACATCCTCTTCATAATCGCCTTCACCGTAGATGCGCCCTTGCGTGAAAATGTAGGGCGGCATAAGGGCACCACGGCGCCTGAGCACCACCAGCATGTGTCCCGCTACCTGATGGTCGGGACCGGTGGCCACCAGCATATAAGGCGTTTGTCCCGGCGTCTTCTCGATGATGCGGAACAGGCTAGTGCTGTGGAAAAAGTTGCGGCACACCAAAGCCGGCATGTCTGCACTGTGTCGGATGATGGTTATAGAATATTCCATACACGGCAAAATTACTAAATCTTTTCTAAAAAACAAGTAAGCCGTCACTTTTTTCGTGGGAAAGTTAGTACATTTGCGCGACTAATTCAAGCATTGATAATCTGACATATGAAAATAGTAATGATAGGGGCCGGCAATCTTGCCACCAATCTTGGCAAGGCGCTACTCGAAGCCGGTCATGACATTCTTCAGGTCTACAGCCGTAAACTGGAACATGCTACCGAACTGGCAGAACAGGTGGGAGGCGCGCCTACCGACCAGCTGGAACGCATCGTCTCGGGTGCAGACGTCTATATCGTGTCGGTGAAGGACAGTGCCCTTGCCGACGTCTTGCCAGCTCTTTGCCGGGGCAAGGAGAACAAGGTGTTTGTCCACACGGCAGGCAGCATGCCCATGGACGTGTTCCAGGGCATGGCCTTGCACTATGGGGTCGTCTATCCCATGCAGACGTTCTCCAAGAACAAACCGGTAGACTTTGCCGAGATTCCCTGTTTTGTGGAGTACAACGACACATTGGCCGAGACTACGGTCATGGAACTGTCACACAGTTTGAGCCGCCATGTGCAGCATCTTGATTCGGCCGACCGCAAGTATCTTCATCTCTCGGCCGTGTGGGCATGCAATTTTGTCAACCACTGCTATTCCGTGGCTGCCGACATCCTGCAGCGCCATGGCATGGACTTCAGTGTGATGCTGCCCCTGATAGACGAGACATGCCGCAAGGTGCACACGCTTGCTCCGATTGACGCGCAGACCGGACCGGCAGTGCGCTTCGACGAGAATGTGATACGTGCGCAGACACAGCTGCTCAAGGACAACCCCATGCTCAAGGACTTGTATGAAAGGATGAGCATGAGCATACATAATTTCGCTACCAAGAAAAACAAGCCATGATAAACTATGATTTGAAGAAGATCCGTGCCGTCGTGTTCGATGTGGACGGGGTGCTCAGTGCGGAAACCATTACGCTCAGTTCCGAGGGAGAACCTCTGCGCACGGTGAACATCAAGGACGGATACGCCATCCAGCTGGCGCAGAAAAAAGGACTGCGCATTGGCATTATCACCGGCGGCAAGACCAATGCCGTGGAAAAGCGCTATGCGGGTCTTGGGGTGGAAGATATCTACATGGGAGTGAGCGTCAAGATCAGTACGTTCAAGGATTTCCTTGCCAAATACGGACTCCAGCCGGAAGAGGTAATCTTTGTGGGCGACGACATTCCCGACTATGAAGTGCTCCAGGCATGCGGCTGCCCGTGCTGCCCCAAGGATGCCTGCGCCGACGTGAAACGCATTTGCCGTTATGTGAGCGACCGGAATGGCGGATACGGATGTGGGCGCGACATCATTGAGCAGGTGCTCAAGGCACAGGGAAAATGGCTGAGTGATGCCAAGGCTTTCGGTTGGTAACATAACAGGAAAAAGAACATGAAACACAAGATTATATTGGCCAGCAATTCGCCAAGAAGGCGGGAACTGCTGGCAGGACTCGACATCCCGTTTGAGGTGAAGGTGCTGCCGGGTGTGAGCGAGAGTTATCCCGAGTCACTTTCTGCCGAGGAAATACCTGAATACATAGCCTGCGAAAAGGCATCGGCCTACAAGGGGATGATTGCAGCCGGCGAGTTGGTGCTCACTGCCGACACGGTGGTGATTCTGGACGGCAGGGTGCTCGGCAAGCCCAAGGACCTTGCCGAGGCAAGAGCCATGCTTCACGGGTTGAGCGGCAAGGTTCACCATGTGACAACGGGCGTTTGCCTGACCACAGCCAACGCACAGCGTCATTTCTCCGTAACCACTGAAGTGACCTTCCGCAGACTGACAGACGAAGAGATCGACTATTACGTGGACCACTACAAACCGCTCGACAAGGCTGGCGCTTACGGCGTGCAGGAATGGATAGGCTATGTGGGCGTAACAGGGCTCAACGGCAGCTACTACAATGTGATGGGGCTTCCCGTGCAACGCATCTATCAGGAGCTGAGGGAAATAGAGGCAGAAAACGCATGAACAGGGCAGGGCGGTGGCCAGGCGGCCTGCATGGACAGAAATCACTCCTTCCGGTTTTGACCGCCACCCAGAGCGCCCTGTCGAGGCTAAACAACTGATAATATGAGCAAGAAAACGTGATTTTTTGCAAAAAAACGAGCCGCTCACTTTGTCAGTGGCAGATTTATTCGTAATTTTGCAACGCAAATATCATATATATGAAGAAAACCGTTATAATGGCTGTGTGCGGAGCCTTGCTTTTTTCAAGTTGCGCACACGAGTTCAATCAGGTCTACAAAAGCCCGGATAACAATTACAAATACGAATATGCGAAAGAGTCTTTCGCATTGGGTAAGTATCAGCGGGCCATCATTTTGCTTACCGACCTGATCAATATCCAGAAAGGCACCAACAAGGCAGAGGAGAGCCTCTATATGCTTGGTATGGCTCAGTATCTCAGCAAGGACTATGAAAGTGCTGCCGAGACATTCAAGAAGTACACCAAGTCATATCCCCGTGGCATCTATTCGGAAATGGCTTTCTACTATGTCGGCCAAAGTCTTTATATGAGTACACCGGAGCCGCGTTTGGACCAGACTCCTACGGTGGCAGCCATTGCGGCGTTCCAGGACTATCTCGACATCTATCCCAACGCATCGCTCAAGGCCACGGCCCAGCAGCGCCTGTTCGACTTGCAGGACAAGCTGGTGAAGAAGGAACTGCTTTCGGCCAAGCTCTACTATAACCTTGGCTCCTATTTCGGCAACTGCACCGACGGCGGAAGCAACTATGAGGCCTGCATCATTACGGCCCAGAATGCGCTGAAGGACTATCCCTACACCAATTTCCGCGAAGACTTTGCACTGCTCATCATGAAAAGCAAGTTCGACCTTGCCGCCCAGAGCGTGGACGAAAAGAAGGCCGACCGTTACCGTGATGCGGAAGACGAATGCTACGGATTTATCAACGAATATCCCGATTCGCCCAACAAGAAGGTGGCGGAGAAATACATAGAGACGTGCAAGAAATATACGAAAGACTAACATAAAAAGATACAATTTAGCAATAATAAAATGGATTACAAGAAATCAAAAGCACCGGTTAACACCGTGACCCGCAACATCATGGATCTTTGCGATGACACCAACAATATCTATGAGAGTGTTGCAATCATCTCCAAGCGTGCCAACCAGATCTCTGTTGAGATCAAGCAGGACCTGAGCAAGAAACTTGCCGAGTTTGCTTCCTACAACGACAGCATGGACGAAGTGTTTGAGAATCGCGAGCAGATTGAAATCTCACGCTATTACGAGAAGTTGCCAAAGCCAACACTTCTTGCCACACAGGAGTTTGTCGACGGTGACATCTATTGGAACAATCCAGCCGATAATAACGAGGAAAACAAGGACTAAGCCATGATCCAGCGCAAGCAAACGGTTTTTCTACTTCTTGCTCTCGTGGCATCCGTCGTGTGCCTGTGCTTGCCCATCGGGCGTTTCATGCCTGAGAGCATGGGGCTGGGCACGGAAATGTATAATCTCTGGATTGTCGACAAGACAACAGGCGCCTGCCAATACTCTGTGTGGGCATTGTTTGCAGTGCTTATTGTCACTTGCCCCGTGACGCTGGTGGCTATATTTGTATACAATAACCGCAGGCAGCAAATGCGCTATTGCGTGTTCAACATGTTGCTTTTCATCGGTTGGTATGTGGTTTATGCCGTGTTTGCCCTCACATTGGGAAACGGCGCCAAGTTTCATCCCTCTTTTGCCTGTTGCCTTCCTTTTGTGGCATTTGTGCTGACGCTGTTGGCACGCAAGGGCATCAGTGATGACGAGAAACTTGTCAGGGCTGCCGACAGAATAAGATAACAAGTAGTCTTCTTGTGACAGAGCTTCAGTCGTATTTTCTTTTTGGAGAATACGACTGAAGTTTTTTTGTGGGGATTATTTGTGGTCGGTCTGCTGCTCAGAGTGGCGTTCGCAACTTCGGTGCTTGGCTTGACGTGAAACGCTCCGAAGCCCGGCAAATACCCTCCATGCCTTTCTTGTAGCATTGCTTGATGACTGTCCTTATGCGCGCGCACGCGCAGGAAAAGTTTTTTGTTGTTCCGGCACAATCCATCACTTTTCTTGATATCTTACACAAATCGGTTGAATGTAAGCGGAATAGGTGGAGTGGCAGATGCGTGATAGATGGCTAAACATCCCTCACTGCCATCACCGGCTCGGCCTTTGCCAAACTTGAGTCGGCTACATGCAAACCATTAGTCTGCCACTAACACATCGTTAGTCTGCCACTAATCCACTGCAAAAGGGCAACTTGGCGACCTGGTCTGGTTGGGCAGAGATTCACTCCATTCAGACCGAGAGCTGCATCCGGTGTCACACCCTACGCAGGAGGACCTTATTTATAGGGGAGTTCCGGTATGCGCTTGGCCGAACACAGCGCGTCAAGTTCTTTATAAGGAATGAATAATTATGCAACAAGTGTAACGTAAACAAACAAAAGCGGTGTCATTTTGAAATTTCTCCGATAAAAACATTTGCTTTTGGAAAGTATTTATTATCTTTGCAAACGAATTTATTAATCAAAGGAATGAATATGATATTGGACATTGAAATGTTGCGCGCTTTTTATGCTGACTACAAGCAGAATGTTAGTGCCGCAAGAGAAGCCTTGAAACGTCCGCTCACCTATGCGGAAAAAGTTTTGTATTCTCATCTCTACTCCCCTTCACAGTTGCGACCGTTCAAGCGAGGTGAAGACTATGTAGACTTTCGTCCCAACCGGGTGGCCATGCAAGATGCTACCGCCCAAATGGCGCTGCTCCAATTCATGAATGCTGGCAAAGACCGTGTGGCTGTTCCCGCAACCGTGCACTGCGACCATTTGATTCGTGCCGATGTGGGTGCCGAGAAAGACTTGCCCACAGCTTGCCAAACCAATAAGGAAGTGTATGACTTCCTCCGTTCCGTATCTCAGAAATATCATATCGGTTTTTGGGGCCCAGGTGCAGGCATCATCCATCAGGTGGTGCTCGAAAACTACGCTTTCCCCGGAGGCATGATGGTCGGTACAGACTCGCACACGCCCAATGCCGGAGGACTTGGCATGGTGGCAGTGGGCGTTGGAGGCGCCGATGCTGTCGACGTGCTTACCGCCCAGCCTTGGGAACTGAAAATGCCACGTCTAATCGGTGTGAAACTTACCGGGAAACTCAGTGGATGGGCCACACCGAAGGATGTGATACTCGAAATTCTCGGCATCCTCACCGTCAAGGGAGGCACCAATGCCATCCTTGAATATTTCGGAGAGGGATTGGCGTCTATTTCGGCCACAGGAAAGGCCACCATCTGCAATATGGGTGCAGAACTCGGAGCCACCTGCAGCATCTTCCCCTACGATACCAATACCGACCAATATCTTCGTCAGACAGGACGTGAAGAGGTGGCTGTAATGGCCCATCAGAATGCTGAAGACCTTCGTGCCGACGATGAGGTGTATGCCCGTCCGGAAACGTTCTATGACCGCATTGTGGAAATAGACCTCAGTAAGGTGGAGCCTCATCTCAACGGCCCGTTCACTCCCGACGCTGCCACGCCCATTTCGCAAATGAAAGCCAAGGGACCGGCCAACGATTATCCTATGACGGTAGAGGTGGGCCTGATAGGCTCTTGCACCAATTCTTCCTATGAAGACCTCTGCCGCGCAGCTTCCGTGGCCCGACAGGCTGCCGCCAAGAATATAAAGGTGAAAGGACAACTCATCATCAATCCAGGCTCGGAACAGATTCGCTACACGGCTGAACGTGACGGCATACTGGACGATTTCAAGAAGATAGGTGCCGTTATCATGACCAATGCCTGCGGTCCCTGTATCGGCCAATGGAAGCGACATACAGACGACAACAACCGGAAGAACGCCATCGTCACCTCGTTCAATCGTAATTTCCGCCGCCGCGCAGACGGCAATCCCAACACCTATGCCTTTATAGGAAGTCCGGAGCTGACCACAGCCCTTGCCATTGCCGGCAGGCTCGATTTCAATCCCGCCACAGACAAGCTCGTCAACGAGCAAGGTGAGGCCGTGCTTCTCGATGCACCTTCCGGCTTCGTGTTCCCTCCTAAGGGCTTTGCCGTGGAAGACAAGGGCTTCATAGCCCCATCGGAAAGCGGCGCAGACACGGAAGTGGTGATCGCTTCCGACAGCAACCGCTTGCAGAAACTCCAGCCTTTCGCTCCTTGGGACGGCAAGGACTTGGTGGACATGCCGCTTCTTATCAAGACGCAAGGCAAGTGCACGACAGACCATATATCCATGGCAGGTCCATGGCTCAAGTTCAGAGGACACTTGCAGAACATTTCCGACAACTTGCTGATGGGTGCTGTCAACGCTTTCAATGGAGAATCCAACAAGGTGAAAAACCAACTCACGGGCGAATACTGCGAGGTGTCGACGGCCGCCAAGGCATACAAGGCAAAGCAAATACCTTCCATTGTGGTAGCGGAAGACAACTATGGTGAAGGTTCTTCCAGAGAGCATGCGGCCATGGAACCCCGTTTCCTGAACGTCAGGGTGATTCTTGCCAAGAGCTTTGCCCGCATCCATGAAACCAATCTCAAGAAGCAGGGCATGCTGGCGCTCACTTTTGTTGACAAGGCCGACTATGACAAGGTGCAGGAGGATGACCGCATTTCGCTGACGGGACTGGGCGACTTCAAGCCTGGCAGCAAACTGACCGTCACATTGAAACACTCCGACGGGACTACACAAAGCTTTGAGGTAGAGCATACTTACAATCAAACGCAAATCAATTGGTTTAAGGCCGGCTCGGCACTCAATTACGTCAACGAGTAAGTTCTCGTAGACATTACATACATCAATTAAACTTCATTCAACCGCAAAAAGAAAATATCATGGCTAAGATAACAAAACAAAACGGAAAACTGATTGTGCCTGATGTGGCAACCATACCATTTATAGAAGGTGACGGCGTTGGCAAGGAAATCACTCCTGTCTGCCAGGATGTGGTCAATGCTGCCGTAGAAAAAGCCTATCAGGGCAAGCGTAGGATAGAATGGATGGAGGTGCTTGCCGGTGGCAAGGCTCACGAGCAAACAGGCGAATGGCTTCCACAGGCCACGCTTGACGCATTCAGCAATTACCTGGTAGGCATCAAGGGACCTCTGATGACACCCGTGGGCGGAGGAATCCGTTCGCTGAACGTGGCTCTTCGCCAGACGCTCGACCTTTATGTATGCCAGCGTCCGGTGCGCTATTTCCGTGGCGTTGAATCTCCTGTCAAGCATCCCGAGAAGGTCGACATGTGTATTTTCCGGGAGAATACCGAGGATATCTATGCGGGCATAGAGTGGGAGGCAGGAACTCCAGAGGCCAAGAAATTCTATGATTTCATCTCCCAAGAGATGGGCGTGAAGAAGGTGCGCTTCCCCGAAACGTCTTCTTTCGGCGTCAAGCCCGTGTCGAAAGAAGGTAGCGAACGCCTGATACGCAGCGCCATTGACTATGCCTTGGCTCACGGTTTGCCGTCTGTGACTCTGGTCCATAAGGGCAACATCATGAAGTTTACGGAAGGCGGATTCAAGAAATGGGGCTATGAACTTGCTGAACGTGAATATGGTGATGCGCTGAATAGCGGCAAGCTGGTCATCAAGGATTGCATTTGCGACGCTTTTCTCCAAAACGCTCTTCTGAAACCGCAGGACTACAGCGTGATAGCTACCATGAACCTAAACGGCGATTATGTGAGCGACATGTTGGCGGCACAGGTGGGTGGCATAGGCATTGCGCCCGGTGCCAACATCAATTACCAAACTGGTCATGCCATCTTCGAGGCTACCCATGGCATTGCACCCGACATTGCGGGTCAGAATATTGTCAACCCTTGTTCCATCATTCTGTCTGCATCCATGATGCTCGACTACATGGGATGGAGTGAGGCTGCTCATCTTATTGAGGAAAAGATGGAAAATCTCTTCGTCAGTGGTTATGCCACACATGACTTGGCACGCTTCATGGAAAACGGAAAGTCGTTGGGTACAAGGGAATTCGGAGATAAACTCGCAGCAGAACTTTAACGCAGAAAGGAACTTGAAATGAAGAAGGAATATTTGATATACAAGCTGTCTGACGAGGTGAAGAACTCGTGCAAGATAGACAACTCGCTTTTCGGACAATATGGGGTGAAGCGTGGACTCCGCAACGAAGACGGTACAGGTGTGCTTGTCGGCCTGACAAATATAGGTAATGTGGTGGGCTATGAGCGTGATGCTGCCGGAAAAATGTGTCCGACGGAAGGTCGTCTGTATTACAGAGGATATGAGTTGGACGACCTGGTGAGCCCTTTGCTCAAGGAGAAGCGCTTCGGCTTTGAGGAAATAGCCTATCTGCTGTTGTCTGGCAAGTTGCCCGACAGAGAAGAGTTGTCGGCTTTCCGTGAACTGATAAACGACAACATGTCGCTCGACCATCGCACCATTGTGCACATCGTTGACCTCGAGGGCAGCAATATAATGAACATTCTGGCACGTTGCGTGCTCGAGATGTACACCTTTGACCCCAACCCTGACGATATCTCCCGCGACAACTTGATGCGACAGTCCATCGAGCTAATAGCCCGATTCCCCACTATCATTGCCTATGCCTACAATATCTATCGTCACTCTGTGCAAGGCAAGTCGCTTCACATCCGCCATCCTCATGAGAATTTCTCCATAGCCGAGAACTTCCTTTACATGCTCAAACACAACGAATACACAGAGCTTGACGCCCGTATGCTTGACTTGCTGCTTATCATACAGGCAGAGCATGGCGGCGGTAACAACTCTACGTTCACCGTTCGCGTGACCAGTTCAACACGCACAGACACCTATTCGTCAATAGCGGCTGGCATCGGTTCGTTGAAAGGCCCGTTGCATGGCGGTGCCAACATCAAGTGTATCAACATGTTCCATCATCTGAAAGAGCAGATCAAGGATTGGACTAGCATAGACGAAATAGACACTTATCTGAACAGAATGCTCAACAAGGAAGCCTATGACAAGTCCGGACTCATTTATGGCATTGGCCATGCCGTCTATACCATGAGCGACCCGCGTGCCAAAGAACTCAAGAAGTTGGCTGGCGAACTGGCCAAGGAAAAGGGTAGGGAAGAGGAATACGAGTTTCTGCGTCTGCTCGAACAAGAGGGCATCAAGTGCGTGTCGGCATTCCGAAAGACCAAGAAGCCGATTTGCGCCAACGTGGACTTCTACAGCGGATTCATCTATGAAATGATAGGATTGCCGCAGGAAATCTATACTCCTATATTCGCCATGGCACGTATTGTGGGCTGGACAGCCCACCGAATTGAGGAACTCAACTTCGAGGGCCGCCGCATTATCCGCCCGGCATACAAGAATGTGCTTGACCGCAAGGAGTACAAGACACTCGATGAAAGATAATATAAACGTATGGATATGAACGGAATAAAATTCGCATTGCTGGCAGTGCTTGCCATGCTTTGCCAAATAGGACATGCACAAAAATATCACGATGCCGCGGCTTTCGATGCGTACGGCCATGTGAAGTGGATTCTCACGGATGTGGGACTTCTGTATTTCAATGAAGATGGTCGGCTTGATAAATCCAAGTCGACCGCCTTGTCGGATTATGAGAAATACCAGATAGACCGTGATGCGGCAGGATACGTGAAGAAAATCACTACCGACTTTGAGGTCATGACCTTTGCCTATGATTCCGATGGCAAGCTTGTCAAGAAGACTGTAAGGGGCAGTGGTAATTTCACAACAACCCTTGAAAGGGATGCTGACAACAAATACCAGACAGAGACCACCCGTGTGCTGAGTGGCCGACAGGAGAACACCTCTATAAAATACAACTGCAATAGTGATGGCAGCAACTGGGTTTGTAAGGCTACAAACACCGGCGGTGAAATGAAGAGCGAAAAGCGTGTTGTCGGCTATTGGTTCGACTCATCTGTCTACACGGGCGACCCTGGTAAGAACATCTCAGTGCCCGGATTGTTGGACAACCCTTGCTCTCTTTCCGTAGATTGGTTTAAGTGCACGGCCGATGAACTCAAGAAAATGATGAAGGGAAAGGGACTCAAGGTGAAATCTTCTTCCGGTCTGCTCAGTACAGACTACCCTCAAACGTGGCGTGGCTTGAGTGTCTATTTCTTCAGCGTCTCGCACTCTTCCAAGAAAAATCCGTATAAGCTTTCTTTCATGTTCCATGAAAAGCCTTTGAAAAAGACGGCAGCATCTCACACGCTGACATTAATGATTGATGAATTGCTGGACAAGAACATACCGTTAAAGGTCGTGGCGCGGTTCGGCAAATATGGTATGGCAGGTCAGCTCCGCCAAGAGTATGGAGTTTCTTTCACGTATAAGGGTTATCCCTGTGAGTTGTTCAACCAGATACGCATCTATAAGGAAGCAGATATGAGTAGCGTAAAACTCAATATGTATGCAACGGGTTATAATCCCCTCCGATAGTAAGTATCAAACAATAAACCGTAAGAAAATTAGTTAAAAAAGTGATAATTTATTTGTTCTGTTCATTTATTATCATTAACTTTGCAGCGTTAAAATGAAATATAGACAGACATGAACGCTAATATCAATATTTTGCACACCATTATTATTCTACTACAGAAAGTAGTCGGAAGTGTAAAGGTGTGCCTTTGATATAAGATACGATATAGAAAAGCCTTTCTCACTTCCGATAGTGTGAAAGGCTTTTTTCGATATAGCGCTTTGTTTGGAATATTGAAACGACAGGACAAAACAAACATCATTATAAAATATAAATACAATGAGTGACAGATTATTTATTTTTGACACCACACTGCGCGACGGTGAACAGGTTCCCGGCTGCCAGCTGAACACGGTAGAAAAGATTCAGGTGGCCAAGCAACTGGAGCAGTTAGGCGTGGATGTCATCGAAGCAGGCTTCCCTATTTCCAGCCCAGGTGACTTCAATTCGGTCATCGAGATTTCCAAAGCTGTAACATGGCCTACCATCTGCGCCTTGACCAGAGCGGTAGAGAAGGATATAGACGTTGCCGCAGAGTCGCTACAGTATGCCAAGCACAAGCGTATTCACACGGGCATCGGCACCAGTGAATCGCACATCAGATATAAGTTCAACAGCACTCCCGAAGAAATTCTTGAGCGTGCGGTGGCTGCAGTGAAATATGCCAAGCGCTACGTGGAAGACGTGGAGTTCTATGCGGAAGATGCCGGACGCACCGACAATGAATATCTCGCCCGTGTGGTGGAGGCTGTCATCAAGGCCGGTGCCACGGTGGTGAACATTCCTGATACTACAGGATATTGCCTGCCGAGCGAATACGGAGAGAAAATCAAGTACCTCATGGAGCATGTAGACGGCATTGACCGTGCCACCATCTCCACACACTGCCACAATGACCTGGGCATGGCTACTGCCAACACGCTGAGCGGCGTCATCAATGGCGCGCGTCAAGTGGAAGTGACTATCAATGGCATCGGTGAACGTGCCGGCAACACCTCGCTTGAAGAGATTGCCATGATTTTGAAGTGTCACAAAGGCCTTAACATTGACACCAACATCAATACAACCAAGATTTATCCCACAAGCCGTATGGTCTCAAGTTTGATGAACATGCCTGTACAGGCCAACAAGGCAATCGTGGGTCGCAATGCCTTTGCCCATTCCAGCGGCATTCACCAGGACGGTGTGCTGAAGAACGTGGAGACATACGAGATTATGAATCCGAAGGATGTGGGCCTCGATGACAACGCCATCGTGCTGACAGCCCGTTCAGGACGTGCTGCCCTGAAGTATCGTCTGAGCGTGCTGGGCGTGAAAGACATGCCGGAAGAGAAACTCGACAAGATTTACCAGAAGTTCCTCCAGTTGGCCGACAAGAAGAAAGAGGTCAACGATGACGACATTCTTATGCTGGCCGGTGCCGACACGGCAGAGGCTCATGCCGTGAAACTCGACTTCCTTCAGGTGACGACAGGCATGGGTGTGAAGAGCGTAGCCAGTATCGGGCTGGACATCAGTGGCCAGCAATTCGAGGACGCCAGCACGGGCAATGGTCCGGTAGATGCGGCTATCAATGCCTTGAAGAAGATTATACACAAGCACATGGTGCTCAAGGAGTTCACGATTCAGGCCATCTCCAAGGGCACAAACGATGTCGGCAAGGTGCACATGCAGGTGGAATACGACGGCAGCGTGTACTATGGATTCGGTGCCAATACCGACATCGTGACTGCTTCGGTTGAGGCTTATATAGATTGTATCAACAAGTTTAGAGTAAAATAACAAAGACATTATGAATACATTATTCGACAAAATTTGGGACAAACACGTGGTGCAGGTCGTTGAAGACGGCCCCACACAGTTATATATAGACCGCCTCTACTGTCATGAGGTGACTTCACCGCAGGCCTTTGCCGGTTTGCGTGATAGGGGATTGAAGTGCTTCCGTCCGAAACAGATTTTCTGTATGCCGGACCATAACACGCCTACCCATGACCAGGACAAGCCTATAGAGGATCCGGTGTCGCGCAAGCAGGTGGATACACTCGAGAAGAACTGCAAGGACTTCGGACTTTCCTACTATGGAATGATGAACAAGGACAATGGTATTATCCATGTGGTGGGACCCGAAAAGGGACTTTCTCTTCCGGGCATGACCATTGTTTGCGGTGACTCTCACACCTCAACCCATGGAGCCATGGGTGCCGTTGCATTCGGAATAGGCACCTCAGAAGTTGAGATGGTGATGGCTTCACAGTGCATTCTCCAGCAGAAACCCAAGTCAATGCGCATCAATATCAACGGAAAATTGGGCAAGGGCGTTACCGCCAAGGATGTTGCGCTCTATCTGATGTCGCAGCTGACCACTTCAGGAGCTACAGGCTATTTTGTGGAATATGCCGGACAGGTTGTCCGCGACATGAGCATGGAGGGTCGCCTTACCCTTTGCAACTTGTCTATAGAGATGGGTGCCCGTGGCGGATTCGTGGCTCCCGACGAGACTACTTTCGCCTATATCAAGGGCCGTCAGTATGCGCCTAAAGGTGAAGACTGGGACAAGGCTGTTGCTTACTGGAAGACACTCAAAAGCGGTGACGATGCCGTGTTTGACAAGGAACTCAATTTTGATGCTGCCGATATAGAACCCCGTATCACTTATGGTACTAATCCCGGTATGGGAATAGGCATTACGGAATCTATTCCTACTCTCGACACAATCGATGAGGAAGGACAGGCTTCTTTCAAGAAGAGCCTCGGCTATATGGGATTTGAACCCGGCGAGAAACTCCTTGGCCACCCCATCGACTATGTCTTCCTCGGTGCATGCACCAATGGCCGCATTGAGGACTTCCGTGCTTTCGCCAGTCTTGTGAAAGGCAAGAAAAAGGCTGAGGGCGTTACAGCATGGCTTGTTCCTGGCAGTTGGATGGTTGACAAGCAAATCAGAGAGGAAGGTCTTGACAAGGTCCTGGAGGCAGCTGGATTTGAAATCCGCCAGCCTGGTTGTTCGGCATGTCTTGCCATGAACGACGACAAGATTCCTGCAGGCAAGTACAGCGTGTCTACGAGCAACCGTAACTTTGAGGGCCGTCAAGGTCCGGGCAGCCGCACCATCCTGGCCAGTCCGCTCGTGGCAGCCGCTGCAGCCGTGACAGGTAAAATCACAGACCCCAGAGAGTTACTCTAAACCATGTCAAATCCACATTAAGAACAAGACAACAATGAAACAGAAATTCGATATTATCACCAGTACTTGTGTGCCACTTCCTCTGGAGAATGTAGACACAGACCAGATTATACCTGCACGCTTTCTGAAAGCCACCGACAAGGAAGGCTTCGGAGATAATCTTTTCCGCGATTGGCGCTACAACAAGGACGGGTCGCCCAAGAAAGACTTTGTGCTCAACGACCCTACCTATGGCGGTTGCATTCTCGTGGCTGGAAAGAACTTCGGTTCAGGTTCAAGCCGTGAGCACGCGGCATGGGCCATTGCCGGATATGGCTTCCGGGTGGTAATCAGCAGCTTCTTTGCCGACATCCACAAGAACAATGAGCTCAACAACTTCGTGCTTCCTGTAGTGGTAAGCGAGGAGTTCCTCAAAGAGCTCTTCGAGAGTATTGCAGCCAACCCCAAGATGGAGGTAGAAGTGAACCTGCCCGAGCAGACTGTGACCAACAAGGCTACAGGCAAGAGCGAGCATTTCGATATCAACGGATACAAGAAACACTGCCTGATGAACGGGCTTGACGACATAGACTATCTGCTTCAGAACAAAGACAAGATAGAAGCATGGGAACACCGGAACAAGTAAAAACCTACCGACGCATACCGCCCTGCATAGAAATCATGGACAGCACCCTGCGTGACGGAGAGCAGACTAACGGTGTCTCTTTCCTTCCGCACGAGAAGCTCATGATTGCGCGCATGCTGCTCAAGGACGTCAACGTAGACCGCATAGAGGTTGCCTCTGCCCGCGTGAGCGAAGGCGAAAAAGATGCAGTCCGGATGATATGCCGTTCGGCAGAGCGCGATGGATTGCTTGACAGGGTAGAGGTGCTCGGTTTTGTCGACGGACATCTGTCTGTCGACTGGATAAATGATTGCGGAGGAAAGGTCATCAACTTGCTTGCCAAGGGGTCGCTGCGCCACTGCGAACAACAGTTGCACAAGACACCGGACGAGCATATTGCCGACATCAAGAGCACGCTCGAATATGCGCACAGCCAGGGCCTCACCGTGAATCTCTATCTGGAGGACTGGAGCGGTGGCATGAAGGATTCGCCTGACTATGTCTATCACATGATGGATGCGCTCCACGACTCGGGCATCAAGCGTTTCTTGCTGCCCGACACACTCGGCATCATGAACCCGTTGCAGTGTGTGGAGTATTTCCGCAAGATGATCAAGCGCTATCCGCAGACTCATTTCGACTTCCACGCACACAACGACTACGACCTGGCGGTGAGCAACTCGCTGGCAGCCGTGTTGAGCGGTGCCAAGGGACTCCACGTGACGGTCAACGGATTGGGCGAACGATGCGGCAATGCTCCGCTGGCCAGTGTCCAGGTGATACTCAAGGACCAGTTTAATGCCACCACGGGTATCCGCGAGGACAAACTCAATGCCATCAGCCGACTGGTGGAAGGTTATTCAGGCATAGGCGTTGCCCCCAACCAACCTATCGTGGGCGAGAACGTCTTCACCCAGGTGGCGGGTGTGCACGCCGACGGCGACAACAAGGCAGGGCTCTACAGCAACGACCTCAAGCCGGAGCGTTTCGGGCGCAAGCGCGAGTACGCATTGGGCAAGAACAGCGGCAAGGCCAACATCTTGCGAAACCTTGAGGAACTTGGGCTGGAACTCACTCCGGAGCAGACCAAGCGCGTGACCAAACGTATTACAGAACTTGGCGACAAGAAAGAACTCGTCACCCAGGACGACCTGCCCTACATTGTGAGCGACGTGCTCAAACATTCCGCTCCAGAGGACAAGGTGAAACTCGTCAGTTATATGGTGAGCACCTCCTATGGCTTGAAGCCTATTGCGAGTCTGAAGGTGGAGATAGACGGTAAGGAATATGCTGCCGACGCTACCGGTGACGGACAGTATGACGCCTTTGTCAAAGCCCTGCGCCATATCTACAAGCACAATCTTGGCCGTAACTTCCCTGCGCTGACCAATTATTCGGTGACCATCCCGCCTGGTGGCCGCACCGACGCACTCGTCCAGACCATCATCACCTGGCAGTATGGCGCCAAGGTGCTGCGCACCCGCGGCCTTGACGCCGACCAGACTGAAGCTGCCATCAAGGCAACGTTCAAGATGCTCAACGTGCTTGAAGACGAAGAATATAAAGAAAACAACTAAACATAAAAGAATATGAAACTGAAAGTAGCTGTCCTTCCCGGCGACGGAATTGGACCAGAAATCATGAAACAAGGTGTGGCTGTACTCAACGCTGTTGCAGCAAAATTCGGCCACGAAGTGGAATACAAGGAAGCCATTTGCGGTGCCCATGCCATTGATGAAGTGGGTGACCCCTTCCCCGAAGCAACCTTCAAGACTTGTGAGGAGGCTGACGCTGTGCTCTTTGCAGCCGTAGGCGACCCCAAGTTCGACAACGTCCCAACGGCCAAGGTGCGCCCTGAGCAGGGCTTGCTCGCCATGCGCAAGAAGCTCGGACTTTTTGCCAATATCCGTCCCGTACAGACTTTTGACTGCCTGCTTCACATGTCTCCGCTGAAGACAGAGCTCGTCAAGGGTGCCGACTTCGTTTGCATCCGCGAGTTGACAGGCGGCATGTACTTCGGCGAGAAGTATCAGGACAACGACAAGGCTTACGATACAGACATGTACACACGTCCGGAGATTGAGCGCATTCTGAAAGTGGGATTCGAGTATGCGCGCAAACGCAACAAGCACCTCACGGTGGTCGACAAGGCCAACGTGCTTGCTTCGTCACGCCTTTGGCGCCAGATTGCCAAGGAGATGGAACCACAGTATCCCGACGTGAAAACCGACTACATGTTCGTTGACAACGCTTCCATGCGCATGATCAGCGAGCCTACCTTCTTCGATGTGATGGTGACCGAGAACACCTTTGGCGACATCTTGACCGACGAGGGCAGTTGCATCTCCGGCTCTATGGGTCTGCTCCCATCCGCTTCTACGGGTTCAAGCACACCTGTCTTCGAGCCAGTACACGGCTCTTGGCCACAGGCAGCCGGCAAGAATCTTGCCAACCCTATTGCCCAGATTCTCTCCGTGGCCATGATGCTTGAATACTTCGACCTCAAGGAAGAAGGCACACTTATCCGCAAGGCTGTTGACGCAAGTCTCGACGCCAATGTGCGCACTCCCGAAATTCAGGTGGAAGGCGGCGCCAAGTATGGCACCAAGGAAGTTGGCGAGTGGATTGTCAACTGGATTAAGAACAATTAATCCGACAGATGAAGAAACAGATATTGGCGGTCGCCCTGTGCCTGTTGCCCACTGTGGCTATGCAGGCGCAGGACGACCGCTTGCTTCGTGACTCCCTCAAGCAGGCTGCCGAAGTGCTTGCCTACCATCCCGACAGCATTGACCTCCGTTTGCGCAAGGCTTCGTTCAACATGCAGTTGCAGCAGTGGGAATATGCCAAGGACGAGTACGACTATGTGCTCGGACGCAATCCCTACAATGTGGCGGCACTCTATTATCGGGCCTATGCCAACGAGCAGCTGCGCCGTTATTCGTTTGCACGGCTCGACTATGAGAACCTGCTCAAGGTGGTGCCGGGAAACTTTGAGGGGCAGTTGGGACTGGCATTGCTCAACCAGAAAGACCGCCGGTATACGGAAGCCTATAATCAGATAAACCGTCTTGTGGAACTCTTTCCCGACAGCGCTGTGGCTTATGCTGCCCGAGCCGGTATGGAAAGGGAAAGAAACATGTACGACCTGGCTGAATACGACTATACAGAGGCTTTACGACGACGTGAGAACACCGATTGGCGGTTGGCACGTGCCGACGTAAGAATCAAGTTGAAGAAGCGGGATGCCGCCAAGTCAGACCTTGACCAACTTGTCAGGCAAGGAGTCTCGCCTGTGGCTTTGAAGGAGTGGTACAGACAAATCAAGCGATAGCAATCCTTTCTTTTTTGCTGTTACAGGCACACTAACGGATAATTACAGGCACACTAACGGATAATTACAGGCACACTAACGACAAGTTCGCCACGGTGATATTATTTCTCGCTGTGGCGAACTTGTTTTCGCATGCTTGATGTGCCCCTATGCCTGCAAGCAGAGGAGTGGATGATGCAGTTGTTCTTACGGACTGCTCTTGGTCCAGACTGTGTAAAAAAGAAAAATCGGTCTGGTGTTTGCTCCGTCCTCACAAAAAGCCTTAATGTTAAGAATTGAATTGGAAAAAAGTGGCCTCAACGTGTGAATCGTGCAATCACCGACCGATATTCGTATCTTTTAGCGTAGTGCAATAGATATAACCATATTCGCTTCAGATTTGCTGATGCAAAGGTAGTGCTATTCCTTTGTTCCGGCAATACCGACAAGAGGGTAATTTGTCGGGCGTCTTGAATGGCCTATTTCCATCATATTTAGGTATGGAAAAGACGCATTTTTGCAGAAAATCCATGCCCAAGGCGCAAAATACCTAAATATGATTATTGTGTGTATCGAGAATTTTTTGTTATTTTGCATGCGATTATTATATATAGTATAAGGTGTAATGACGCATCCGCCATTGTCATCTAATCAAGGGTAAGAAAACAGTTAGAAGATGAAAAATCAAAAACTTTATGAACCGCACGACAAGATGATTTCGCTCATCAAGGACAACTACAACATCCTCCAGAGCTTGGGAAGTTTCGGCATTAGCCTTGGCTTCGGCGACAAAACGGTCAGTGAGGTGTGCGAGGAGCAGAATGTAGACACCTACACATTCCTCACCGTGGTGAACTTTACCATCAATGGAGAGCACAACGTGAGCGACATTGAAAGTCTTTCCGTCCCCACCTTGCTGAAATACTTGCGGGCCAGCCATGCCTACTACGTGGATTTCCAGTTGCCGTTCATCCGCAAGGAACTTGTGGATGCGCTCGACGAAAAAGATAATCTCGGCCGTCTGATACTAAAACTTTATGACGACTATGCACACGCCATTACGGTGCACATGAAGAACGAGGAAAAGCAACTGTTTCCTTATGTGGATGCATTGCTCGACGGCAAGGTGAAAGAAGGATACGACATAGAGACCTACAGCAAGCACCATGGACAGGAGAGCAACAAGTTGGTGGAGCTCAAGAGCATCATCATCAAGTATCTGCCTTCCGACGGGCTGCACAACAACAAACTCTCAGCCACACTCTACGACATCTATAATAATGAGGATTGGCTCCGTTTGCACACGGAAGTAGAGGAAAACATCTTCACTCCAGCCATATTAAACGTGGAGAAGAAGTTGAAGCATGGCGACGTAACTGCCAAGATATCAAGCATGCTAAGTCAACAACAGAATAGCGGTGATGTGCTGAGCGACCGCGAAAAAGACGTTGTCGTGGCACTTGTTCAGGGCATGAGCAACAAGGAGATAGGCGACCATTTGTGCATTGCCACCAACACCGTCATCACTCACCGCCGCAACATCGCCCGTAAGTTGCAGATACACAGCGTTGCCGGTTTGACCATCTATGCCATTGTCAATGACTTGGTGGATATAAGCGCTGTAAAACTTTGAGAAATAATTGTTTCCCAAGAAATATTTCTCCGTTAGGATGATACGTCCTAACGGATTTTTTTGTACCTTTGCCATCGTTTTCGTAGAAGGAAAAACGGACCTAAAACTTTCCGTCGAGGACGTGAAAGTTTTCCAAAACGGAAAACTTTTGCAAAGAGTAAACAAGAAAAGTTTCCCAAAACGAACAACATTACTACTTGGAATTATTAGAATAATCAACATATACCGGAATGGAAATTAAAAACTTTACTATCACGAAGAGAGACGGATCCAAGGACTTGTTTTCCCTGGACAAGATCATGAATGCCATTGTCAAGGCTTTCGAGTCGGTTAACGAACCAGCAGACCTGGGCAGCATTTCAAAGATTATCAGTCATCTCGACATCCATGAAAACATCAAGGTGGAGGACATTCAGAACCAAGTGGAAACCTCGCTGATGAAGGAAGGCTACTACAAGGTTGCCAAGTCGTTCATCATCTACCGCCAGGAGCACAACGAAGACCGCGAGGTGCTCGAAAAGCTGAAGTTCCTTACAGACTATTGCGATGCTGCCAATGCTGCCACAGGTTCCAAGTACGACGCCAACGCCAATGTGGAGCACAAGAACATAGCCACCCTTATCGGTGAACTTCCCAAGTCGAATTTCATACGCCTGAACCGCCGTCTGCTTACCGACCGCATCAAGAAAATGTATGGCAAGCAGCTGGCAGATGAATACATTGACAAGCTTAACCACCACTTTATATATAAGAACGACGAGACATCGCTCGCCAACTATTGTGCTTCCATCACCATGTATCCATGGCTCATCGGCGGCACTACGTCTATCGGTGGCAATTCCACGGCACCAACCAACCTCAAGTCGTTCTGTGGCGGCTTCGTCAACATGGTGTTCATGGTGTCGAGCATGCTTTCCGGAGCTTGTGCCACACCTGAATTCCTGATGTATCTCAACTACTTCATCGGTCAGGAATACGGCAAGGACTATTGGCAGCATGCCGACAAGGTGGTTGACCTCTCCACTCGCCAGCGCACCATCGACAAGATGATAACCGACTGCTTTGAGCAGATCGTCTACTCCATCAACCAGCCCACAGGCGCCCGCAATTATCAGGCTGTGTTCTGGAACATCTCCTATTACGACAAATTCTATTTCCAGAGTCTCTTTGAGAACTTCTACTTCCCCGACGGAAGTCAGCCCGACTGGCCGAGTCTCTCATGGTTGCAGAAGCGCTTTATGACATGGTTCAACAAGGAACGCACCAAGACCGTGCTCACTTTCCCTGTGGAAACAATGGCTCTGCTCACCGAGAACGGCGAGTGCAAGGACAAGGAGTGGGGCGACTTCACGGCTGAAATGTATGCCGCAGGCCACTCTTTCTTCACTTACATGAGCGACAGCGCCGACTCGCTGAGTTCTTGCTGCCGTCTGCGCAATGAGATTCAGGACAACGGTTTCAGCTATACCCTCGGTGCCGGTGGCATCTCAACGGGCTCCAAGAGCGTGCTCACCATCAACCTGAACCGCTGCATCCAGTATGCCGTGAACCACAAGATGGACTACAAGGAATATCTCAGTGAGGTGATTGACCTCTGCCACAAGGTGCAGTTGGCCTACAACGAGAATCTCAAGGACTTGCAGGCACACGGCATGTTGCCGCTTTTCGATGCCGGCTACATCAACATAGACCGTCAGTATCTCACCATCGGAATCAACGGACTGGTGGAAGCTGCCGAGTTTATGGGTCTCAAGATAACTCCCAACGATGACTATCTGCACTTCGTCCAGGGCGTGCTCGGCTTGGTGGAGAAATACAACAAGCAGTACCGCTCCAAGGGTGCCATGTTCAACTGCGAGATGATTCCCGCCGAAAACGTGGGCGTCAAGCATGCCAAGTGGGACCGCGAGGATGGCTATTTCGTGCCGCGCGACTGCTACAACAGCTATTTCTATGTGGTCGAGGACGACTCACTTTCCATCATCGACAAGTTCAAACTTCACGGCGCTCCCTACATCGAGCACCTCACAGGCGGTTCGGCACTCCACATGAACCTTGAAGAGCACCTGTCGAAGGCACAGTATGCCCATCTGCTCAAGGTGGCAGCCAAGGAGGGATGCAACTATTTCACGTTCAACATCCCGAACACCATCTGCAATGACTGTGGATATATCGACAAGCGTTACCTGCATGAGTGCCCCCACTGCCACAGCAAGAACGTGGACTATATGACACGAATCATCGGCTATCTGAAGCGCGTGAGCAACTTCTCGCAGGCTCGCCAACAAGAGGCACACCGCCGCTACTATGCCCATGCCGACCAGAACGTGTAACTCTGCAAACGGATAGGATTATGCTTAAATACGTAAATACCGGAGTGGTCTTTCAGGAGATACCCGACGAGGTGACGCTTGCCGTGAACATCTCGCGGTGTCCCTGTCACTGTCCGGGCTGCCACAGCCAGTATCTTGCCGAGGACATAGGCGAGCCGCTGACCTCACTCACCATTGAGGGGTTTGTGCGTGAATATGGCGACGACATCACTTGCATCTGCTTTATGGGCGGTGACGCGGAGCCCAAGACGGTGAACCAGCTGGCTCGCTACATCCACGAAAACCATCCCCAATACAAGGTGGGGTGGTATAGCGGCAGGGCACATGTGCCGGCATCGGTACGCAAACGCGATTTCGACTATATCAAGCTCGGGCCCTACATAGAGCATCTGGGCTGTCTGAAAGACCGTACCACCAACCAACGACTTTACAAGCACGCCTCCGGTGATGACTTCACCGACATCACTGAGCGTTTCTGGAAGAAATAGACAAATATGGACAATAGAATGATGAAGGGCATGAAGCCGCGTGTGGCCATAGTAGACGCCAATGCGCTGGCTTGCATCGGACTGAAGCACATGCTCCAGGAGGTGATGCCTTTCATGGAAGTGGAGACATTCGGATCGTTCGCCGCATTGGAGGCGAACGGTCCGAATGTCTTTTTTCATTATTTTGTGGAAACCAATATCGTGGTTTCCAATATGGCTTTTTTCGCTGCCCGGCGACACAAGACCATCGTTCTCAGCCCGTCGGTCAATCCCACGGCACAGCTTGCAGGCTTTCACACCCTCTGCACCCATCAGCCCGAAAGTGGTTTCGTCAGACAACTGCTGATGCTCGAACAGCACGCCCACGGGCATGGACAGAACCTGCCTCCTGTAGAGAAACGAGCTGATGATAGGACGTTGACCGAACGTGAGGTGGAAGTCTTGGCATTGGTCGTGAAGGGAATGATCAACAAGGAGATTGCAGACGCACTCAATATCAGCACAACCACGGTGATAACCCACCGGAAGAACATACAGGAGAAACTGGGCATCAAGAGTGTCTCTGCATTGACCATCTATGCAGTGATGCATGGCATAGTGTCGATGGATATTTAAGACGTATTTTCCTACCTTGCAAAAAAATAAATGTCTTTTGCCGTACCCGATTGAAGGGGCATGTTGTTATTAAGGGAAAAAACAAAACAACTTAGACTTATGAAACGTTTACCCTTTGTTATCCTGTGTCTTTTCCTTTGTGTGTTTCTTAATGCACAGACACGCAACGTTACCTTCAAATCAGTTAACGAATCGCTTACCACCGTATTGAAGAAGATAGAGAAAATGGGAGAGAAGAACATTCTCTTCACTTCTTCCGATGCTGACAGATATCAAGTGAGCGCCACAGTGCGCAGAAAAACGCAACGTGAAGCCTTGGAAATAGTCTTGGAAGGAAAGCCTTTCAGTGTTGTGGAACGCAACACGTATTTCGCCATACAATACAAAGGGAAGGAAACGACTCAACTTCCAATCAAAGGAAAGGTGATCAACGAGAACCATCAACCTCTGGGATATGCCAATGTGGTGATGCTTTCAGCCAAAGACAAATCTTATATAGCCGGTTGCGTTACTGCGGACGACGGCAGTTTCGTGTTGCCACATTCTTCTTCTGGCACATTGATTCAAGTGTCTTATGTGGGCTACAAGAAACAGCTGTTGAACGCGAAGCCTGAAATGACGATAACGCTTCATCCGGAAGCACAGCAGTTGAAAACCGTCACGGTGACGAGTAAACGTGCGGACGTGAGCTATAGGAACGGTGCGTTTGTTACCAATGTGGCAGGCACGGTGTTGGCAGAAATGGGAAGTGCTGAAGACATCATCGGCCAGCTGCCCTTTGTCATGGGATCAGAAGGTTCGTGGACTGTTATCGGCCGTGGCGTGCCAGAGATTTATCTCAATGGACGGAAAGTTACCAACAATACAGAACTGGCACTGCTGGATGCCAAGGATATTCTAAATGCTGAAGTTATTACCGTGCCGGGTGCCAGATATAGTTCTTCGACAAATGCCGTGATTCGCTTGCGCACCGTCCGCAAACGCGGGCAAGGACTTAGCGGCAATATGCTTGCCGATTATACGCAAGCGCGGCAGACACCCCAAACCAAGGAAAACATCCACTTGAACTACCGTACGGGTGGACTTGACATATTCGGCGAGGTGGGGACCAATTACAGCAAGCATCTGTCTACAGAAACTTCCAATATCTTGTTGACAACCAATAACGAATGGCGTTTCACTGACCATTCCAAAAGTATGTCGCGTGGGGGCAACATGAGATTCCAGGCTGGCTTCAATTATGAGACCAAGAACAAGCAGTCTATAGGTGCACGCTATCAAACAAGCCGTCAGATGGGCAATGTGTCGGGCGTGAGTTGGGGACAAACGGAATCCTATTGCAACTTACAGCTGACCGAGCAGCTTTCCACCGAGTCGCGGTCTTTTCAGCAACCGCATTGGGCGCACGAACTGAACACTTACTATAACGGCGTATTAGGAAAGTGGGAATTGGATTTCAACGGCGACTTTTTTTCGAACACCAATGAAGGCATGCAGCAGGTTTTCAACGACGGTGTGATGGCAGCCGAATCGGAAACGAAGGAAAAGAGCACGCTTTACGCTACCAAACTCGTTGTCACCACCCAAGTGGGACACGGACAACTTAGTTTCGGAACGGAAGAGTCTTTTACCGACCGCAAAGACGACTTCTTGCAGAGCGGATATTCCGAAGATGCCTTCAACCATATCAAGCAAACCGTGGTGGCAGGCTTTGCAGAATACTACATGTCTTTGGGAAAGAAAGTGAATATGGGTGCCGGCATTAGATATGAATACCAGAAGACCACGTATTACAAGAAAGGTGTGCTGAATGAAAGCCAGAGCCCAAGCTATAACGACTGGATACCATTTTTCACGATAGGGTATAACCACAAGGGTCTTTCATTGGGATTCTCCTACCGCCTCAACAAGAACAATCCAGCCTACGGGATGCTGCAATCGAGTGTGAGCTATGAAAACAAGCACAATTATTCTACAGGCGATCCTTTGTTGAAACCGCAAAAGCAGCACTATTTCAGTCTGAACGGCAGTTACAGGTGGTTGGCATTCATGACTTACTATTCCTTTGTGCAGGACATGTACAGGACATGGTATAAGCCTTATGATGCGGACGCTCATCCCGATGTGGTCTTGAAGACAATGGCAGTCGTTCCCCATTCTTGGCTTGCCGGTGTCAGCCTGCGCATGGTACCCAAGTTTGGCCTGTGGAGACCAAGTCTGACCATGAGCATGGACTTCTATCATGAGAACGTGGCACATCTGAATATTCCGATTATGGGCAATGAACCAAAGTTCACTTTCAAGTTCGACAACAGTTTCAGTCTGCCCTGCAAATGGTTTGTCAACCTCACGGGTAATCTCACCACAAGGGCGGCGCAAGGGGGTGCAGTGCGCAGGTGTATGGGTAACATGCAGTTGAGCATCAGCAAGAAGTTCTTGAAAAATGATGCCCTCCGCATAGGGTTCGTGGCACGCGACATTCTCCACACGGGATTGACCTATTGGGATTTGTACGGCACACAGTCGCGTATACAAAGCAGCAGTTACGGCAACAACCAGTCGGTCAATCTTAACATCAGATATACATTCAATGCAACAAAAGACAAATATAAAGGAAAAGGTGCAGGACAAGACGAGAGACAAAGACTTTGAACTTTTTTTCATGGACATGTATCCACGGCTGATGCGCTACGCCACCTCCCTGTTGGGAGATGGCGTAGCCGCACACGACATTGTGTCGGAAATGTTTGAGAGGGCGTGGAGCAAGCGTCTGCCCGTTTCAAGGGGCGAACAGTTGAACAATTGGGCGTATATGGCTGTGCATCATGCTTGCCTCAATCGCTTGAAACACCTCAAGGTGGAACACGACAACCAAAGGGAACTGGCTGCATCCATGCTATATGATAATACGATAGACTACCGCCATCATGAGAGAATGTTGCAAGTCGTTGAGCAGACCATCGAGCATATGGGGGAGCCAACCCGTACCATCTTGCGGCTTTGTGTCTTGAAGCGCAATACTTACCGGCAGACTGCCGACATTATGGGCATTAGTGTGCACACCGTGAAGAAACACATGTCCAAGGCTTACGACATGCTGAGAAGGACACTCAATGACAAGTATTCATCAGGAGAGATAGAAAAAGGACTATGAAAAGAGATTTTACAGACGAACAACTTTCCATGTTGTGTGGCGAGGCTCTGACTGATAAGCCCACAAGGGAAGAAACTGCAGCCGAATGGGAGAAGTTTTCCCGCCGGAATTATATAGGGGAGGCTTCTTCCGATACGGTACATGTAGTGCGGGAAAAACGCAGTTCACGTGCAATGGTGACAGGAATAGCGGCTGCTTGTCTGACAGCTGCCGCTCTTGTAGGATGGCTTTTGCTGCCATGGCGAACAACGGACGTGCCTGACGGATATACGTGTTTCTATGCCGCACAGGATGTTCCCAAACAAGTGGAAGATGTGACGGACGACGGTTATTGCACGGTGTCTACTCCGCCGGCAACTCTCCGCGACGTTCGACTCAGCGATGGCACTGTTGTCACATTGTGTGCCAACTCGTCTCTTGTCTACCCGTTGACATTCGGAAAAACAGGCAGGAGAGAAGTGAAGTTGAAAGGACAGGCATGTTTCAAGGTGACTCACGATCCTGACAGACCGTTCACCGTGGATGCAGGGCGTATGCGTGTAAACGTGCTGGGCACAACGTTTGTTGTCAAGACAATGCGGGAAGAGCAGTCGTCCGTCTCGTTGATTGAGGGACGTGTGAACGTGGCGAGCGATGGCACATCGGTTGATATGGTTCCCGGGCAGACCAGTGTGGTGGATGGTGAGGACATTAAAATCTCCAAGGCAGACTTGGAAGTGGCAACCGACTGGATGCACAATCAGTTTGTGATGGACAATATGCCGCTTGCCGAAGCCCTTGAAACCATAGGGGCCTGGTATAACAAGACGGTTGTCTCACAGCGCTCAGAATGTATGGCCCGGCGCATACACTTCCGCTTCTCACGCAAGGCATCGCTGCAAGAAGTGGTTGAGGCTCTCAACGAAATGAAGGTGGCGAATATCAAGATAGAAGAGGGGAGAATTGTAGTCTATTAAATGTGTTACTGCAATGTGGCGTAGCCCACGAGCCTGTCTGTGCGGTCGCCGGGCGCACGGTAGTAGACAAGTGACTGATAGGTGTTGTGGGTCTCGTGGAAACTGCCCTCAAACGGGGGGCGGACGATTCGTCCGCTGTAGTCTTTCATGAGATATTGATAGGAATAATAACCCAGTTTCAACGGTATGGCCAGCTTGTAACTACGGCTTTCTCCGTCGTACGTCATTTTGTAGGCGTCGTCGAAAGAACAGAAGGTCCAGTCGCCGCTTACATACAAATCGCCCGGCACGGGAGCGTCAGTCTTCACTTCAAAATGCACGTCCATATAGTCAGACGTGTAGGTGCTCTCCGAGTTGTCGCTGTTGCGCAGGATGTAGGCGCCTTGGGCCGACTCGTCGTAGAGGTAGTTGTGGCGAGGTGCATCCACGTAGGGATAGGCATGATAGTTTTTCTCGTCCCAGTCTACATGTTCAATGCCCATTGACGGATTGTCTGTTGAGAGTATTTCAAACTTGTGGAATTCGTTGCCGCCCGTGAATATGTAGTCTCGGCAATGTTCCCAGCGAAGTCCGTCGGCCATGGTGAATTGTGGCTTGACATTCACGCGTGCGTCGAACCATTCGCGGTTTTGCATCAGAACCGTTTTGATTTGCGTTTGCGGATGGGTGATGCGGAGTGGCCCGTAGCCCACCTGCATGCTGATTTGCTGGTGATGTGCATGACTGTCAATGTCGGTATTCGTGGTCATCTCCATTCTGATGCTGGCCTTTTGTTCCACCACCATGAAGCATGCTTCTATGGCAGGTTCCTCCTCGCCGTCCTTGTAGATGGAGACCCTGTAGTTTCCGCTCATTTTCATTTTGCATTGGTCATTGGGCAGGGTGAGGTGGTAGTGCGTGTAGGGTGTGTTGGTGTTGATGGATTCCACCATGTCGTCTATGGTGTTGCCGTCCGGAAAACCGCTCAGGTAATCGCTCGAAAACAGCTCGGACGATAGGTCCCAGTTGGCTTCGCAATGTTCTATCTTATAGGTGTACCGGTCAAAGCCATGTCCCAAGCGGTCGAAATCTATGTCTATCTTTCCGTCGTCAAGCCTGATGACAGGCAATTGCTGCCAATCGTTGTCGGCGACTACTTGCAGGCTACGAATGTCTTCCGACAGGATTCTGTGGTATTGTGCGTGGATTGCAGTGAGCGTTACCAGGCAGATGAATAGGGTGTAAAGTAATCTTTTCATGACTTTTAAGGGCGTGAATAAACAAAAAGGGGGATACCTTGATAAAAGGAATCCCCGTTTGTGGAAGAGGTACCTAGCAGAGTCGAACTGCTCTACACGGTTTTGCAGACCGTTACCTAACCGCTCGGCCAAGGTACCATTTCTTATTTGCGGTTGCAAAGGTACGACATTTATTTTGTTCTTACAAACTTTTCCATTACTTTTTTTCAACATTTTTCTTGTCCTTGCATGTCTTCTTCTGCGGACGGCAACCTGTGTTGCGACGTATATGCTTGCCTTTCAGAGCTTTGTGTAGTTCACATCCCGAACAACCGTAACAGGGGTTGCCTGCTGCTTTTATGGCTGTATAGATGCGCCATAGGCCGTAACCTGCGGCGGCTGCCACGATGATGAGTGTGAGAATGAGTTGCATGCGAAAAGCTTTTACGAAAGGTGTGCGATGATATAAGTGGCTCTGACAAGAAGCGTAAGTGTGCCACTTACGGCTGCTAAGTGTGCCACTTACGGCCCGTAAGTATGCCACTTGAAGTCCGTAAGTCGTACACTTGCTTATGGTTAAGGTCAGAAGCCCATGAGTCGTCCCACTTGATACACCAGTGCCGATACGACCCAAGCGAGACCAGTGGTGTAGGCTGCGGCAAAGAGTGCCCACTTCCAACTGCCCGATTCGTTCTTGATGGCCACAATGGTGGCTATGCACGGGAAGTAGAGCAGCACGAAGATGAGGTAGCTGAAGGCGATGAGCGGAGTGATGCCGTCTGCCGACATTTGTTTGTAGAGCCGGGCATACTTGGCGCTGTTGTCTTCTGCCTCGTCGTCTGCCACGCTCTCGTCGTTGGAATAGAGCACACCCATGGTTGAGGCTACAATCTCCTTGGCGCCCACACCGGAGATGAGGCCGATATCGAGTTTCCAGTCGAATCCCTGTGGGCGGAACACGGGTTCTATGGTCTTGCCTAAGCGTCCGATGTAGCTCTGCTCCTGTTGCTGCTGACTGGTGAGCTGTTCGTTGTGCGGGAAATATCCGAGTGCCCAAACCACGATGGATGCCACCAGGATGATGCCGCCCATCTTTTTAAGATATTGCTTGCCTTTCTCCCATGTGTGGCGGCCTATGGCCTTGGCAGTGGGGAAACGGTAGGGTGGAAGCTCCATGACGAAAGGCGTGTCTTCGCCCTTGATGATGAATCGGCTGAGCACACGACTCATAATGATAGACATCACAATACCTATTATATAGAGCAATATCATCACCAAGCTGCGATACTGCAAGGCAAAGAAAGTGCCTGTTATCATGATGTAGATGGGCAAGCGGGCTGAGCAACTCATCATCGGCAGGATGAGCATGGTGATGAGCCGGCTGCGCTGGCTCTCGATGGTGCGGGTGGCCATCACGGCTGGCACATTACAACCGAAGCCCATGATGAGCGGTATGAACGACTTGCCGTGAAGCCCCATCTTGTGCATCAGCTTGTCCATGATGAAGGCAGCGCGTGCCATGTAGCCACTGTCTTCCATGAACGAGATGAACCCGTAGAGGATGAGAATCTGTGGCAAGAACACGATGACGGAGCCAACACCGCCAATGATTCCGTCGATGAGCATGGCTTTCAGCGGGCCGTCGGGCATGGTGGATGACAACCAGTCGCCAATCATGCCTACTCCTGCCTCAATCCAGTCTTGAGGATATTGGCCCACCGAGAAAGTGACCTGGAACATGATGTAGATGAGCAGGAAGAAGAGCGGGAAACCGAAATACTTGTTAGTGATGATGTTGTCGAGCACGTGGGTCACCTGATAGGTGTCGGTCTTGTTGCCTTCCTCGAAACGCGCTTCCTGCAGGGCTCCATGGATGAAGGCATACTTGGCATCCATGATGGCAGTTTCGCTGTCTTCCTTGGTTTCCTCCTTCAGCTTGGCGGCTTGCGCGTCGCGCACGTTTACTATTTCCTTGCCGTTGGGCAGCATGGCCGCAATCTTTTCTGTCTCAGAGTCGCCCTCAAGTAATTTGATGGCCAGGTAGCGGGTTGAGTATTTGTGGCGTATCTGTGAGTCCTTCTGTATTTCCACCTTTATTTTCCCTATGGCATCCTCCACATATTTGCCGTGGTTCACGTGGATGTGTCTATACACGCTCTTGTGTGGTTTCGGTCCGTGGGCATAGTCTTCCTCGTGGTCGTCGTCCCCGTTGTCCTCCACATAGTCCTTGTGCCAGTCTTGAAGGTCTTTCTCCACTTCGGGGTTGATGTTCCCGTCCTTGTCGAGGAAGTCTACACCCTCATAGAGGTTGATGATGATGTGGAACAGTTTCTTGATGCCTTTCCCGCTTTTGAACACGGTAGGTATCATCGGCACGCCGAACAGCTGTCCCAGTTTCTGGTAGTCAATAGCATCGCCCCGGTTTTCAAACTCGTCAAACATGTTGAGGGCACACACCATGCGCAGGTTCATGTCGACGAGTTGTGTGGTCAGGTAGAGGTTTCGTTCGATGTTCGAGGCGTCAATCACATTGATGACGACGTCGGGAGTCTTCTCTATAATCTGCTTGCGTACATACAGTTCTTCCGGACTGTATGCGGAGAGCGAGTAGGTGCCAGGCAGGTCCATGATGTTGAATTCGTACCCCTCAAACGAAGCGTGTCCCTCCTTGGCGTCAACAGTCACGCCAGAATAGTTGCCGACCCTTTCGTGGGCGCCCGACACGAAGTTGAAGAGCGATGTCTTTCCGCAGTTGGGGTTTCCCACCAATGCCACGTTGATGGTGCGCCGTTTTTTCATGGCTGCATCCTTGAACTGTTTCTCGGTCAGTGCCGGTTCGTCAGCCTGTGGGGCTACGCTTGGCTCGTCGCACATGTTGCCTGCCAGGATTTCCTGTCGGTCCCCGTTTGTCAATTCTATATTCTTGGCTTCTTCTTCGGATATGACTTCAATCATGCTCGCCTCGTCGTGACGGAGTGAGATTTCATATCCCATAATCTTGTACTTTACCGGATCTTTGAGCGGGGCGTTGAGCAATACCTCAACCACTTTCCCCTTGATGAATCCCATTTCGACAATGCGCTTACGGAATCCTCCGTGTCCTAATACCTTTACGACGACACCTTTTTGGCCGGTCGTCAGTTCTGATAACTTCATATATTATTGTGTCTTTAATTCCTAACGACTACAAAGTTACAACCTTTTGGTTGATCGGTAACATGAATGTGGCTAAAATACCTACAATTGGGGATGCTTCAGTCCTGTTGTGTCTCATCCTTAAATATGCTGTTGAATTTCTCCTTCAATCGGGAGGGTTGAGCTATGTAGTCGCGAATCTCGTTTAGTTTTTTCTCGTTTTCCGAACCTGGAATCCACAACTTGATGTATCCGTTGACGGAGTATTTATTCTGCATGTGTTCATAGAAACGGTTCCAGTGCTCCTTGGGCGTCATGTCGGGATAATGGTCGAGCCCGAAGAGCACGGTGCGTCTGAACACCGTGTCGGGGTCAAGGTCGCGGTCGGCTTCAGCCACAATCTTCCCGTAGATGCTGCGTGGGGCGTGCGAGGCCGAAGCCCTATGGTCTTCTACAGCTTCTTTCATGATTTTTATTTGCTCGGAAGAGAACCATTTTTGGAGTCTCGTGTCGGCTGCAAGTATCTTGCCACTTGTCAGGTGGTGGATGGCTCTCGGACCTTCCAACCCCAAGTCGTGATAAGCGGCAATGGTATACGCCATATTGGCATCAGCACCTATCTTGGCTGCCAAGTCTTCCGAACGGCGAATCACCCGTACAGCATGCGAAATGTTGTGTGCTTTGTCGAAAGCGTTATATCTGGGAAGAATGTTCGTTTCGACAAATTCCATCAAGTCGAGACTTATATTGTGGTCGTTCATACGAATGTCTTTTTAATATTTGCAAAAGTAAACAATATATTGTATTTTTGCAAGTGATTAAGTAAATATTTATGATATGGACGATTCTTCAGTAGAGATAGATTCAATGAAAGCCTGGTTTCTGGCTGCCCGACCCAAGACTTTGACCTGTGCGGCTGTTCCTGTGATGATTGGGGCAACGCTTGCCATGGCAGATGACCCTACGCGCTTCCAATGGCTGCCGGCTGTTCTTTGTCTGCTCTTCGCTTTTGTCATGCAAATTGACGCAAACTTTGTCAACGATTACTTTGACTGTGTGCGGGGTAACGATGATGAAACTCGTCTAGGTCCCAAGCGGGCATGTGCTCAGGGGTGGGTGCGTCTGCACTCCATGCGCTTGGCTATTGCCGCTACTACAATTGTCGCTTGTCTGGTGGGATTGCCGCTTGTGTTGTGGGGAGGAATTCAGATGGTTGCTGTCGGTGTGCTTTGCGTGCTCTTCTGTTTTCTCTACACCACAGTGTTGTCTTACAAGGGGATGGGCGATTTGCTCGTTCTCCTCTTCTTTGGCCTTGTCCCTGTTTGCCTTACCTATTATCTATGTCTGCCGATTCATGGGCTGACTGTCCCACTGGAAGTAATAATCTCTTCCTTGGCGTGTGGCCTTGTCATTGATTGCTTGCTGGTGGTAAACAACTATCGTGACATTGATAACGACCGGAGGGCTGGCAAAATCACGCTTGTAGTCAGGATGGGCGCTGCCGCTTCCAAGTTCGCTTATCTGTTGTTGGGCTTTTCTGCCTGTCTGATGGGCACAGTTCATCTTTTCCGTGACAAGCCTTTTTCTTTTTGGCTTCCTCTCTTCTTTCTCCTGCCTCATTGGATGGCTTACCACAAAATGTGCATGATCGACAAGGGTAGGGGATTGAATATGGTACTTGGCGACACTGCCAGAAACATCTTTTTATATGGCGTTTTGGTGTCAGTCGGCAACTTGGCATGCTTTTTGCTTGCGGGTAGATGAATGAAAATATGAGGAGGATTAATTATGGCATTCATTGATTATTATAAGATTTTGGGCGTTGACCGCAGCATCCCTCAGAAGGATGTGCGGCGTGCTTACCTCAAGCGGGCCAAGCAGTTTCATCCCGACCTTCATCCTGACGACCCCAAGGCAAAGGCAAAGTTTCAGGCGCTCAATGAAGCGTTCGATGTGATTGGTGACCCGGAAAAGCGAAAGAAATACGACCAGTTTGGAGAGCAGTGGAAGGATGCAGACGCATTTAATTCTGGTGCTGGCGCCGGTAGTGGCGGTTCGTATCAGTGGAGTAGTCAAGGAGGCTCTCCGTTTGAAGGATTCGATTTTTCCGGATTCGGAGAACAGGGTGGCGGCTTCAGCAGTTTCTTTGAGCAGTTGTTTGGTGGAGCAGGAGGCAGGTCTACTCGAGGAAGACGTGCTGCCCGGACCAACAGTGGCGAGATGAATGCAACTGTCAACATAGATCTCTACACGGCACTCCTTGGCGGTGAAATCATTATCACCCTCAATTCAGGCGTGAAGTTAAAACTCAAGGTAAAGCCGGAAACCCAGAATGGCACAAAGGTTCGTCTTCGTGGCAAAGGGTATGATCGTGGTGACGGTACTTGTGGTGACTTGATTATCACGTACAACGTGCAGTTGCCTACCCATTTGACTGAGCGTCAAAAAGCACTGCTTAACCAAATGCGTGAGGGTTGATACTTGATTCGTTAACATTATTTACGTATAAATATTTACTCAAAAACTTGCTTTGTGTAGCTAAAATGACTACCTTTGCAAGACTTTGGGTAAATATTTTGTGTATTTACTTGATATTCAGAAACATAATAAGAATAGGTATATAAGATGAGACAATTAAAGATTCAGAAAAGCATCACCAATCGCTCAAGCGAAGCATTGGACAAGTATCTCGTGGAAATCGGTCGGGCTCCACTTATCTCAATTGATGAAGAGATAGAGCTGGCACAGAAGATTAAGAAGGGTGGTCCAGAAGGCGAGCGTGCGAAAGACAAACTGGTGACTGCCAATTTGCGCTTTGTAGTTTCTGTAGCCAAGCAATATCAACACCAAGGTCTCACATTGACCGACCTTATTGACGAGGGAAACATTGGTCTGATCAAGGCTGCACAGAAGTTTGACGAGACGCGAGGCTTTAAGTTCATCTCTTATGCCGTGTGGTGGATTCGCCAGAGCATCTTGCAGGCCATTGCCGAGCAGAGTAGAATTGTGCGTCTTCCGCTAAACCAAGTAGGTTCGCTCAATAAGATAAATCATGAGATCAATAAGTTTGAGCAAGAAAACTTGCGTCATCCTTCTGTTTCAGAACTTAGTGAAGCAACCAATCTCGATGAAGAAAAAATTGGGCAAAGTTTGATGGCCGATGGTCATCATGTGAGCATTGACGCGCCATTCCAGGATGGAGAAGACAATTGCATGCTTGATGTAATGCCCAGTGGCGATGATAGCCGTACCGACCGTCAAGTAGATCATGAATCAATGGCTCTTGAACTCAACTCTGTTCTCTCCAAGGTGCTTAAGGATCGTGAGATAACTATTATCCGTGAATGTTTTGGTATTGGTTGTCATGAGAAAGGTCTTGAAGAAATTGGCGATCAACTAAATCTCACTCGCGAGCGTGTACGCCAAATCAGAGAGAAGAGCATTGCCAAACTTCGTGATAGTGGCAACGCCAAAATTCTAATGAAATATTTGGGTTAAGGATATAATTGGATAAAAGTGTGCCAAAAGTTTTGCAATGTCAAGAAATATTTGTACCTTTGCACACGATTTTAAAACGGATGGTTCCGTAGCTCAGTTGGATTAGAGCAACAGCCTTCTAAGCTGTGGGTCCA
>CAJKDU010000013.1 GCA_905198745.1 uncultured Prevotella sp.
TAATAATCATATAGAAACCAAGAATAAGCGTATGAAGTCATTTATCAGTGAAGACGATATAGAGCAGGCGATTTGCAATCGCCTTTCACTTCCCGAATACGGATGGAAGCGAATAGAGTGTGACGCACGAGTGGAGGCTCAGGACGAGGTCTTGTCTACAGGTCGTGCTAATCCATCGGAGTGCATTCTGCCTGATGTGTTCTTGACTGCCTTGAAGAGACTCAATCCACAGATAGTGGAGGACACTCTGAAAGGCATCCTCCAAGAACTCCGCAAGGACTTTACGGGCACGGACATGATAGACACCAACTATCGCCTCTATCAGAAGATACGCAATGGCATCAAGGTGCCTATACAAAAGAATGGCAAGGAAGACTTCGACATCGTGCGACTCTTCGACTTCGACCATCCCGAAAGGAATGACTTCCATTGCGTCAACCAGATGTGGATTAAAGGTCATTATCGCTATCGCCGTCCCGACGTGCTGCTCTTTGTCAATGGTTTGCCAGTGGTCTTCATCGAACTGAAGAACTCCACCGTGAAGATAGAGGAAGCCTACAACAAGAACCTGACGAGCTATCGCCAGGACATTCCGAACATCTTTGCCTTCAACCAGATTTGCGTGTTGAGCAATGGCTTGCAAACCAAGATAGGTGCTTGGAACAGCAATTATGAGTTCTTCTTCGAGTGGCTACGTGTGGATGACGAGAAGGAGAAACTCGACCGCGAGCAGATTGCCAATCATGGATTGAGTGTAACCAATCTGATAGACGGTCTTTTCCGTAAGGATCGGCTTCTGGACTATATCGAAAACTTCATCTTCTTCGACAACAAGCGTATCAAGATTATCGCTAAGAACCATCAGTATCTCGGTGTCAACAATCTGATGGAAAGTGTGGCTCGTCGTCGGGAACTGAACGGTAAGCTCGGGGTGTTCTGGCATACGCAAGGTTCGGGCAAGAGCTATTCGATGGTGATGTTTGTGAGAAAGGTGAAGCGCAAGTTGCATGGCAACTTTACCTTCCTCGTCATCACCGACCGAGAGGACTTGGATGCCCAGATACACAAGACTTTTGTTCGTACGGAGGTGATAGGCGACAAGGAGGAGTGTCAACCCAAGAACTCCACCCAGTTGCGTGACTTCCTGAGGAGCAACAAGCCGATGGTGTTCACCTTGATACATAAGTTTCAGTATGACAAGACCAGGAAGTATCCACTTTTGTCTGACCGCAACGACATCTTTGTCTTGGTGGATGAGGCGCATCGCACGCAATACAAGCAACTCGCCGAGAACATGCACACCGGTCTGCCGAACGCCAACTACATTGCTTTCACCGGTACGCCGCTCCTGGGCAGCAAGCGACTCACCAATCAGTGGTTTGGCGATTATGTGTCAGAATACAACTTCGCTCAGGCTATCGAGGATGGAAGCACTGTGCCACTCTTCTATAGTCGCCGTGTGCCTGAGGTGGGCTTGACCAACGACTGGCTCGATACCGACATCGACCAGATATGTGAGGACGAAAACCTGAACGACCGAGAGAAGGAGCTCTTGGAGAACTCATCATCTCGCATCATGGAGGTCATCAAGCGAGACGAACGTCTGGATAGAATAGCCCGTGATATCGCCCATCATTTTCCTCGCCGAGGATTCTTGGGCAAGGGCATGGTGGTGAGCGTGGATAAGTACACCGCTGTCAGAATGTACGACAAGGTGCAGAAGTATTGGGCGGAGGAGAAAAAGCAACTCGTCAAGGATCGCAACCATGCCCAGACGAAGGAAGACCGAGAGAAGATAAATGCCATGCTTGCCTATATGAACAAAGTGGAGATGGCGGTGGTCATCAGCAAGGAGGACGGTGAGGAGGAGAAGTTTGCTGCCCAAGGGCTCGACATCACGCCTCATCGCAAGAAACTGGAGGCGATTTCTACTGACGGCAAGGACATCGAGGATAGGTTCAAGGATAAGGACGACCCGCTGAGCCTGGTGTTCGTTTGTGCCATGTGGCTCACAGGATTTGACGTGCCTTCGCTGTCCACACTTTATCTCGACAAGCCGATGAAGGGACACACCTTGATGCAAGCCATCGCCAGAGCCAACCGTGTGTTCCCTGGCAAGACTTGTGGCATCATCGTGGACTACGTGAATGTGTTCAAGTATATGCAGCAAGCCCTTTCCGACTATGCTTCGACAGGCGACGACACCGAGTATCCAGCCAAGGACATTGAGCAGCTGATTGCCAACATCGACCAAACCATCATCGAGTGTGATGTGTTCCTGCAGTCGATAGGCATCAAGATAGATGAAGTCATCGCCGAAGGCAATACTCTCGACCAACTCGATTTGTTGCGCAAGGCATACAACCGCATCTTGGAAAAGGATGAGTGGAAAGACCGATTCAAGGTGTTGACCAATCTCTTGCTCAATCTCTATGATGCGGCGAAACCGGAAATCTTTGAGCGAGGCTGGCACAACGATAAGTTTGCGCCCTTGGCTTACCTCAATGGCTTGTTCTGCAATCAGATAGACGACGAGAAGTTGAGTCGTGCCAAGGCGAGAATGGCAGAGACCTTAGACCAAAGTGTTTCTTCCACGATGGAGGGAATGGTAGCCGAAGGAGGTCCTGGCAATTATAATTACGCTATACATCAGGGCAAGGTCATTGACTTGAGCAAGGTAGATGTGGAAGCACTCCGCAAGGAAATTAATTCTACTCCTTACAAGGCTTTGGAGATAGATGACCTGCGCAGTTTCATCGAGCGTGCCTTGGTGCAGATGATTAACAAGAATTGTACCCGTGTGCCCTTCTCTCAGCGATACAAGAATATCATCGACCATTATAATTCGGGTGGCAGTGAGAACGAGGATTATTACGAAAAGCTGCTTCAGCTCATTGAGGATATGAAGCGGGAGCAATCTCGCTCCACCGATCTTGGTTTGGATGAAGAGGAACTGGAAATCTACGATTTGCTGCGGAGCGACCGTAAGTTGACCAAGGAGGAAGAACAGAAGGTGATACTTGCCTCGAAGAACTTATACCGTAAGTTACAAGAGAGCAAAAACCAAGTGATGGTTGTAGATTGGTATAAGGATGAGCAACCTCGACTTCAGGTGTTCACCTTGATACAGAAGTCACTCAATGACGACTTGCCGCTTAGCTACGACCAGATAGCGTTTAAGGACAAGACAAACTTGCTGTTCAATCACTTCGTGGATATGGCAGTACAAGGATATGGTTGGGTGGTGTGATATGTCATTTTCGTACATCTATTACCCTCTTCTCACTCGCTTATCTACCAATCTTACTATAAGGGCTTTGTAAGGTTCCGACGGATTTGTAGTCCTTTTCAGGAGAAATTCATGGCTATTGCTGCAATCTGGGCAGGATGCTAAAGCTTTATTCCATTGGGGGTAGGCATAGAGGGTACTGGCAATTGCTGTACCTGATTCTTCTGAAGAGCAGGAAGTAAGTTTTATCTTCATGCGTCTTTATACAAACAGAAGTGCCATCTACCGACTTAACGGTAGATGGCACTTCTGTTTGCTTTAAATTATTGTGTCTAATTTAATTCATTCTGTAGAGATAACGCTTGATACTCTTCTTGGGAGTCTTCTCAAACTCCTCTACTTGTATCTGAATGCGCGACAGTTTGCAGTAGGATGGGATGATCTCGTTGAGGTCCTTGCGGTTCTGTTCCATGACGCTCTTGATGTCGTCATCGTTGAATCCCATTTGTTTCGCCTCGTCATAGTCGGGATGTACCAAGCCTACGAGCTTGTCACCGTCTTGCACTACCAGACATTCGTTGACAAGTGGAAGGGAATTCAGCTTGTCTTCTATTTCTTCCGGATAGACGTTTTGTCCAGACGAACCGAGAAGCATGTTCTTGCTTCTGCCCTTGATGAACACGTTGCCATCCTTGTCGATGATGCCCAGGTCGCCTGTGTGATACCAACCTTCGTCGTCGAGAGCTTGTTCGGTGGCTTCTTCATTTTTGTAGTAGCCAAGCATCACGTTGGTGCCTTTTGCTACTATTTCACCGGGGATGTGCGCTGGGTCAGGACTGAGAACTTTCACATCCATGTGTACTACAGCCTTGCCGCATGAGCCAACTGCGTGGTCATGCCAATCGTCGTAGGTGATGATGGGCGCACACTCTGTGGCTCCATAGCCAACTGTGAACGGGAAGTCTATGCTGCGGAGGAATTTCTCTATCTCTTGGTTGAGGGCTGCTCCACCGATAATGATTTCATAGAGGTTGCCACCGAATGCCTGGTAAACCTGTTCGCAGATTTTCTGTTTCACTTTCTTGCTGATAACGGGCATGCTCATCAGCAGACGGATGCGGTTGTTCTGTATCTTGGGGAATACTTTCTTGCGGATTATCTTCTCGATGATAAGCGGCACGGCAATGATGATGGCTGGCTTGACGTCGGCAAATGCCTGTGCCACGATGGCTGGCGAAGGTACACGTGTGAGGTAGTACACGTGGCAACCGTGAACAAATTCAAAGAGAAATTCGAATGCCATGCCGTACATGTGTGCCATGGGCAGGATGCTGATGGTGTTGCTGCCAGAAGAAATGGTCGTGCCGAGCACCTTGCTGGCGAAGTCGAGGTTGCCCCAAAGTGCGCGGTAGGGGATCATGACGCCTTTGGAGAAGCCTGTAGTGCCGCTTGTATAGTTGATAAGGGCCAGTTCTTCCGGACTCTGCTCCTTGTAGTAACTCACGTGCTCCTTGCGGAAATATTTGGGGAACTTTTCGCCGAAGATGCGGTTAAGGTTCTCGCGGGCATACGTAAGTTTGTCCGTTCGGGAAACTACGAGTGAATAATCGGGTATGTAGATGATGCCTTCAAGGTCTGGCATTTTGGCGGGGTCGATGATTGTGTTGACCACATCGCCCACAAAAAGAAGCTTGGCCTGACTGTGGTTCACGATGTTGTGAATTTGGTCTGCCGTGAACTCGTGGAGAATAGGCACAGCCACTGCTCCATAAGTGAGGGTAGCCAGGAAGGCTACAGCCCAGTGGGAACTGTTGCGCCCGCAGAGGGCTATCTTGTCGCCGCGCTCTACACCGCTGTTTTCAAACATGATGTGGAGCTTTTCTATCTTTCGTGCCACGTCGTGAAATTGGAGTGTAGCACCCTTATAGTCTGTAAAGGCGTCTGAATCCCAGTTCTTTAGAATGCTCTTTTCTATAAAAGAATTAAAGCTTGGTATTGATTCCATTGCACATTTTACGTTAATATTGTGCAAAGATAATGCCATTTCTGCACACTGGCAAATATTTTGTGCAGAATCTTCAACATCTTACTTAAATACTTGCGGTTGCTATTCGTAGTGCATCGACTTGGCTGGATGTATGTGTGAAACAAGATAGCTGGGCACAATGAGTACGAGGACGCTGATGATGAGTGTGCCGGCATTGATGAGGAGGATGAGCAGCGGGTCGAGTTCCACGGGCACTGTACTCACGTAATAGGTCTGCGGGTTGAGCTTTACGAGTCCTGTAAAGTGCTGTAAGACCACTATG
Source organism: uncultured Prevotella sp. (assembly GCA_905198745.1). GTDB lineage: Bacteria > Bacteroidota > Bacteroidia > Bacteroidales > Bacteroidaceae > Prevotella. Next base: position 5,539 of record CAJKDU010000013.1, read on the forward strand.
CCTAATCCGAGAATGTTGCCCCAAAGCAGTCCTCTGCCAATGATGAAAGTGGCAAACCACAGGAAGGTGTGCCTAATGGTGTGGTTTTTGGCGCCGAGAGCTTTGAGCAGGCCTATCATGTTGGTGCGCTCAAGGATGATGATGAGCAGACCAGATATCATGGTGAAGCCTGCCACGCAAACCATTAGTCCGAGAATAATCCACACGTTGAGGTCGAGCAAGTCAAGCCACGAGAATATTTGCGGGTTGGCTTCCTTGATGGTTTCGCTTGAGTAGGTTTCGCCGTATGTGTCGACGGTGCGGTTGACGCTCTGCACTACCCGGTCGGCGACGACGGGCAACTCGTTGAAGTTGTCCAGGGTGAGTTCCAGCCCACTGGTTTGGTCGGGTTCCCATCCGTTGAGTTTCATGGCAGTATAGAGGTCAGTGTAGGCGATTACCTCGTCGAAGCGGCTGAGGTTGGTCTGGTAGATGCCTGCCACGGTGAAACGGCGTATGCGCACGTCGTTGTTTATAAAATAGGTGAAAATGCGGTCGCCCACTTTCAGTTTCAGCTTGTCGGCCATGATTTTGGAGATGACCACTTGGTTGTGGCTTGCCGTGTCGCTGAATTTGGGCAAGTGTCCGCTAATCAAGTTGTTGTGAATGAAAGTGGTGTCGTAGTCGGGACCAATGCCTTTGAGCATCACGCCAAGAAAGTCGGAGTTTGTCTTCAGAATGCCCTGTTTCATGGCGTATCGCTGCACATGCTTCACGCCGTCTATCCCTTTCACCATTTTGACGAAACTCTTGTTGGTGGATATGGGATATTGTTCACCGCTTTGCAACGTCATGTAGTTGCCCACGGTGATGTGACTGCCAAACCCCACCACCTTGTCGCGGATGGTGTGCTTGAAGCCGATGACTACGCATACGGACACAATCATCACCGCCAGTCCGATGGCTACTCCAAGGGTGGCTATGCGGATGGCAGGGCGCGACACTTTGCGCTTGTCTCCGTTGTCGTTGAAGATGCGGGTGGCTATGAACAGGGGAAAATTCATGCTTCTACTCCTCCATTACTCTTCCCGGATAGGCTTCGAGTGCTTTGCGGAGCACCACAAGCGCCCTCTCCAGGTCTTCCTTCTTGAGCACGTAGGCTATGCGCACTTGGTTGATGCCGGCTCCGGGAGTCGTATAGAATCCTGAGGCGGGAGCCATCATGACGGTCTCGCCCTCATAGTTGAAGTCTTCAAGGCACCAGCGGCAGAACTTCTCGCTGTCGTCTACCGGGAGCTTGGCCACTGTGTAGAAAGCTCCCATGGGGATAGGGGAGTAGACGCCGGGGATGCGGTTGAGCCCGTCGATGAGGCATTTGCGTCGTTCCACATATTCGTCGTACACGTCGCGGTAGTACTCTTCGGGCGCATCGAGCGATGCTTCGGCAACAATCTGCCCGATGAGTGGTGGCGAGAGGCGTGCCTGGCAGAACTTCATCACGGCTGCGCGCACTTCCTTGTTCTTGGTGATGAGGGCACCCACACGGATTCCACATTCGCTGTAGCGCTTCGACACCGAGTCGATGAGGATTACGTTCTGTTCAATGCCTTCCAGGTGGCAGGCGCTGATGTAGGGCGAACCGGTGTAGATGTACTCGCGGTATACCTCGTCGGAGAAGAGGTAGAGGTCGTACTTCTTCACCAGGTCGCGAATCTGGTTCATTTCGCGTCGAGTGTAGAGATAGCCCGTTGGGTTGTTGGGATTACAGATCATAATGGCGCGTGTGCGCTCGTTGATGAGCTCCTCAAACTTCTCCACCTTGGGCAGCGAGAATCCTTCTTCAATGGTAGTGGCTATGGTGCGTATTTTGGCGCCGGCCGAGATGGCGAATGCCATGTAGTTGGCATAGGCAGGCTCCGGCACGATAATCTCGTCGCCCGGGTTGAGGCATGACATGAAGGCAAACAGCACGGCCTCAGAGCCGCCCGAGGTGATGATGATGTCGTCGGCGTCAACGTTGATGTTGTACTTCTTGTAATATCCTGTGAGCTTTTGTCTATAAGACAAGTATCCCTGTGATGGAGAATATTCAAGGATATTGCGGTGAACATTCTTCAAGGCATCGAGTCCTACTTGCGGTGTGGGCAGGTCGGGCTGTCCGATATTTAAGTGGTATACTTTTATTCCTCTATTCTTTGCGGCTGCAGCCAAAGGTGCCAACTTTCTGATTGGCGACTCGGGCATTTCAAGTCCGCGTACTGATATTTCAGGCATATAAATCTAAAAATAATTATTTTTCAAGAGTGCAAAGGTAGTGTAAAAATCTGAGTATGCGAAGAGAAAGGGTGTTTATTTTCTCTCTTTGGTTCTAAGAATGGGTTTTCGTATTCTGTTTTTCATTGTTTGGAGCAGTGGCGGATAGGCTTCCCGGAATTTGATGCGGCACTTGTTGTTGCACCAATCCTGAACGGGTGTAAATCTCTTCCGGACTGGGCATACCTGCCCAATTGTCCGTTTGCGGTGGGTTAATGGCCGAGTTGCGGTGGGTTAATGGCCGAGTTGCGGTGGGTTAATGGCCGAGTTACGGTGGGTTAATGGCCGAGTTGCGGTGGGTTAATAACCGACTTGTACATTGTTCCACAGCCAAGGCTCTCATTGCCCACATCTTGGGCACCGAGTGCCCTGGCTGTCCGGCTGACTTAGGGCATTCCACTAGAATCTGGCAAATGGCAGATTGGTGATAGATAGGTGATGGATGTTTAGTCATCTATCACCTATCTATCACTCTGTCTATCTTGCTTACAATCAGTCCAATTATGTCCGATATCAAGAAAAGTGATAGATAGTGGTGAGAAAACGAAAAACATTTCCTGCGCGCGCATGCGCGAGAAAGACTCTCTCTAAAACTGCCAATGTCTTCAAAAACATCAGTGCTTGTATAAAGAGGAGAATTCCAGCTTACATGAATATCTGTCAATCCGCAGCAACCTCAAAAGGCGGAGCTTCCTAACTAAGTGGCACGTGGCTGTATCGTTAAACACGCCAATCCGCAGCAACCTGCAAGGCTTGGTCGCTTATTGACGTAACACTTGAGGGTGCCATTATACCGGGCAATCCGCAGCAATCCGTAAAGGCGTGGCTTTCTGTTGAAGCATTGTTATGTGCCAGACAACGGGGAAAGAACTGCAGATAGCGGAAGAAGAGAAAATAAAAAGCACAATTTTCTTTGGCTCGTTCGTGGATTTTGAGTAATTTTGCGTTTCCAAATAAAATTAAATAAAGGATAAAAACAATGAGAACACTTTCTGCCGATTGGTATGAAACCAAAGTGCGTTATAGAAAAACTATGGAGGACGGTCAGGAGAAAGACGTGACCGAACAGTATGTGGTGGATGCCCTTAGCTTCTCGGAGGCTGAGGCCAACATTATGGAAGAGATAGCTGTATATATCAGCGGTGAATACTCTATTAAGAGTATTTCGCCTGCCTCTTATCATGAGATATTCTTCAGCGATATGGATAATGATGACAAATGGTATAAGGCCAAACTCCAGTTCATCACCATTGACGAGAAAAGCTCGAAGGAAAAACGCAGTAATGTTTACTATCTCGTCCAGGCTGCCAGCTTGCAGGGCGCAGTGAAGCATATTGAAGAAGTGATGGGCAGCAGCATGATGGACTATACCATTGCCAGCGTGACGGAGACTGCCATCATGGACGTGTTCGAGCACGTGAAGACTGCAGCCAAGAAGTTGGAGAAAAACGACAAGCCCGAATACGAGCCGGCTGAGGAGGAAAAGAAATAAAACCACAGCTCGCAAAACGACATTAAACAGAAAGACAATATGGAAACAGACGTAGCAAAAAGACTTCACGAGGTGCTCGAGTGCCTCCCGTCGGGCGTGCGCCTCGTGGCCATAAGCAAGTATCATCCCAACGAATATATTGAGGCTGCTTACTCCGAAGGCCAGCGCATTTTCGGCGAAAGCCATGAGCAGGAACTCGCCCGCAAGGTAGACACACTGCCCAAGGACATTGAGTGGCATTTCATCGGCCATCTGCAGACCAACAAGGTGAAGTATATTGCACCTTACATCTCGATGATTGAGGCCGTGGACTCCCTCAAACTGCTGAAGGAAATCAACAAGCAGGCTGCCAAGCACGGTCGCACGATTGACGTACTCCTCGAACTCCATATAGCCGAGGAGGAAACCAAGTACGGACTTACGCTCGATGCTTGTCGGCAGCTCCTCGAAGAAGGCGAGTGGAGACAGATGGATCATGTGCGCATCTGTGGACTGATGATGATGGCGAGCAATGTGGACGACGAGGCGCAGATACGCTCGGAGTTCAATACCGCTGCCGGATTCTTTGACGAAGTGAAGGCCAAATACTTTGCCACGGAACCTTCCTTCCGCGAGCGCTCGTGGGGCATGAGCCACGACTATCATATAGCCGTGGAGTGCCGGAGCACCATGGTCAGGGTTGGCACCTATATATTCGGACCGAGAGTATACTGAGATTAGATTAAAATAAGGGAACTTTGCATCAAGTGCAAGGCTCCCTTTTATGTTTTGGAAGACAAATGATACTTATAGCAGACAGCGGCAGCACGAAGACAGACTGGTGCATAGCCGACGAGGGACGCATCGTGAAGCGCATGGCTACCCAAGGCCTGAACCCTTTTCACCAGAGCCTTGACACCATAGCGCAGGTCATTAACGACGAACTTCTGCCTCAGCTCGATGACCGTGACATGGTGCACGTGGAGCGACTTCATTTCTATGGCAGCGGATGCCGGGCAGAGATGCTCCCACGCATCACCGAACTTTTTACCTTCCTTTTCCCCGGCACCGATGTGGAATGTCAGGGCGACTTGATGGCGGCGGCCCGAGCCGTGTGCGGCAGTAGTGAGGGCATAGCCTGCATCCTTGGCACCGGTTCCAACTCGTGCCTGTACGACGGCGAAAGGGTGGTGGAGAATGTGCCTCCTTTGGGCTATATACTTGGCGACGAAGGAAGCGGTGCCGTGATGGGCCGGCTCTTTTTCAACGCACTTTACAAAGGACGCCTTGATGACAGGCTAAGGTCTGACTATGAACAGGCTACCGGACTGATAATGGCTGATGTGATAGACCATGTCTACCGGCAACCATTGGCCAACCGTTTTCTGGCTTCTGCTTGCCCGTTCATCGCCAAGCATTTGGACAACTCCTCGCTTCACGCCTTGGTGGTAGACAATTTCCGGCAGTTTTTCCGTCGCAATGTGCTCCGCTATGAGCGCACCGACCTCAGAGCAGGAGCCATAGGCAGCGTGGCCTATTATTTCGAGAAACAGTTGTGCGAGGCAGCGGCACTCGAAGGCGTGAACATCGGTACTGTGGTGCGCAGCCCGATGGAAGGCTTGGTGCACTATCATTGCTGATAGGAAGGGACGAGCAAGTAAATATCACTTGTCGTGCGTCAATTTTTGCCCGTAATGCCATTTTTATAATGTTAAACTATTCTAAGTTAAGGATAATTTTATTACCTTTGCACCGCCTAAAAGTGTAGGCATAATTTTTTATAACATATATATGTATTCTATCTTATTAATCACCGTTATCTTGACGGCTGCTGTATTGGTGGTAGGAGCTTATGTAGTTGCGAAACTCATAGGTCCCCGCTCGTACAACCCCGTGAAAGGTCAACCGTTTGAGTGTGGTATCCCAACCCGCGGAACCTCTTGGCTTCCGACACATGTGGGCTACTACCTCTTTGCGATTCTTTTCCTCGTGTTCGACATCGAGACCGTGTTCCTCTATCCATGGGCAGTTGTAGTTAAGCAGTTTGGAGCCATGGCGCTTTGCAGCATTGGCTTCTTCATGCTGGTATTGGTATTTGGCTTGGCTTACGCCTGGCGGAAAGGAGCGCTGGAATGGAAGTAAGAAAGCCCGTTATCAAGAGTATCCCTTATGGCGAATTCAAGGACAACGAAGGACTTGAAAAGATTGTAGACGAATTGCATGAGGGCGGCGTGAATGTAGTTGTAGGATCGCTCGACCAGGCCATCAACTGGGGACGTTCCAACTCTCTTTGGTCTCTCACTTTCGGTACCAGCTGCTGCGGTATCGAGTTTATGGCTGTGGGTTGTGCCCGCTACGACTTCTCCCGTTTCGGATTTGAGGTTACGCGTAACTCTCCCCGTCAGGCCGACCTGATTATGTGTGCCGGCACAATCACCAACAAGATGGCTCCCGTGTTCAAGCGTCTTTATGACGAAATGGCAGAGCCTAAGTATGTGGTGGCTGTTGGTGGCTGTACTATTTCCGGTGGTCCGTTTAAGAAGTCGTACAACGTGGTGCGTGGCATCAGCGAACTGGTGCCAGTCGACGTGTATGTGCCAGGCTGTCCTCCACGTCCGGAGGCCATTCTCTACGGCATGATGCAGTTGCAACGCAAGGTGAAGGTCGAGAAGTTCTTCGGCGGTGCCAACCACAAGATGACCAAGGAGGAGAAGGAACTCTCTATGTCGAAGGGCGGATTGCGCGGATTGAGCAACGAAAATCTCGTGGCCACACAGAAACTCGGACAGAAAGAACCTATCATTGTGACTGACGTGCCCGAAGATTTCGACGCACAGAAAGGTATAACTGAATAATATAATAAGGTATAAGACATGAAACTGAATAATATAGAACTCACTTTCGATAACTTCTCCAAAGAAATGGAGAAGTTGTACAAGGAGAAACATTTCGACTACCTTGTTACCATTATCGGCGAAGACTTTGGTGAAGAGGGTCTCGGATGTGTATACATCCTCGAGAATACTGACAACAACGAGCGCTGCTCAGTGAAGACCATTGCCAAGAAGGTCGACGGAAGCGATGTGATTCCTACCGTCATCAACCTCTGGAAGGGCGCTGATCTGCTTGAACGAGAGGTGTTCGACTTTGTCGGCATTAAGTTCCTCGGTCATCCCGACATGCGACGCTTGTTCCTCCGTACCGATTTCAACGGCTATCCCCTGCGCAAGGACTTTGATATGAGTCCCGAAGCCAACAAGTTCCCCTTGACGGATGAACCTGAGTCGGACTATACCGTTGAATACAACCTCGACGGAGAGGGACACCTTGTAGCCACCAAGCATCGTCTGTTTGAGGATGACGACTATGTGGTGAACATTGGTCCTAACCACCCCTCTACTCACGGTGTGCTTCGCTTGCAGACCGTACTCCAGGGCGAAACCGTAAAGCGCATCTATCCCCATTTGGGCTATATCCACCGCGGTATAGAAAAAATGTGGGAGGCTATGACCTATCCACAGACCCTTGCCATGACAGACCGTCTCAACTATCTCTCTGCCATGATGCACCGCCATGCACTGGTGGGTGTGATAGAAGAGGGTATGGGCATTGAACTCAGTGACCGCATACACTACGTGCGTACTATCATGGACGAGTTGCAGCGTATCAACAGCCACTTGCTTTACCTCGGTTGTACAGCCCAGGACTTGGGTGCCCTCACCGCATTCCTTTACTGCATGCGCGACCGCGAGCACGTACTTAATGTGATGGAGGAAACAACAGGTGGCCGACTCATACAGAACTATTACCGCATTGGCGGCTTGCAGGACGACATTGACCCCAACTTCGTGGCGAATACCAAGAAACTTTGCAAGTATCTCCGTCCGATGATACAGGAATATCTTGATGTGTTCGGCGACAACGTCATTACCCACAACCGCTTGGTAGGAGTGGGCCAGATGAACCGGGAAGACTGTATCAACTATGGCGTGACCGGACCTGCCGGACGTGCCTCTGGTTGGAAGAACGATACCCGCAAGCGTCATCCTTATGACCTCTACGACAAGGTGGAGTGGAAGGAAATCACTATGACTGGTTGCGACTCTATGGATCGCTACTATTGCCACATCCAAGAGTTGTATCAGAGTCTTGACATCATCGAGCAACTCATCGACAACATTCCTGCCGGAGATTTCTACATTAAGCAGAAACCTATTATCAAGGTGCCCGAAGGGCAATGGTATTTCTCGGTTGAGGGTGCCAGCGGTGAGTTTGGCGTGTATCTCGACAGTAAGGGCGACAAGAGTCCATATCGCATGAAGATGCGTCCGATGGGCCTCTCGCTGACCGGTGCACTCGACAAGATGTGTAGCGGACAGAAAATTGCCGACCTTATCACAACAGGTGCAGCCATCGACTTCGTGATTCCTGACATCGACAGATAATTAGCAATGCCTGACAGTCTGTGCTTCATGGTTGATTGACGTGGACTCTGGTTCCTCCAGACACACCACACAACCGTTCAAAACATAAGACTTCAGACAATAACATAAACATTAAACACTAAAGAAAGAATGTTTGACTTTAGTTTAGTAACAACATGGATTGACGCGTTCCTCCGCCAGACATTAGGCCTGGGCGACTTCCTGTCGATCCTTATCGAGTGCATACTGGTAGGCGTGCTCATTCTCGTGGGCTATGCCATGCTGGCCATTGTCTTGATATTCATGGAGCGCAAGGTGTGCGCCTACTTCCAGTGCCGACTTGGCCCCATGCGTGTGGGTCCTTGGGGCGTGTTCCAGGTATTTGCCGATGTGCTGAAGATGCTCATCAAGGAAATCTTCACGGTAGACAAAGCCGACAAGCTCCTTTACTTTGTGGCACCTTTCCTCGTGATTATAGCCTCTGTAGGTACCTTCTCTTTCCTCCCATGGAACAATGGAGCCGAGGTGCTTGACTTCAACGTTGGCATATTCCTGCTTTCCGCTATTTCAAGTATCGGCATCGTAGGTATATTCATGGCAGGATGGGGTAGTAACAACAAGTATTCAGTAGTGTCTGCCATGCGTGGAGCCGTGCAGCTCATTTCCTATGAAATGTCATTGGCCTTGTGTCTTATTGCTGCAGTTGTATTGACTGGTAGCATGAAGATTTCTGAGATTGTTGACTTCCAGGTAGGTCCCTGGAACTGGCTCATTTTCCGCGGACACATCCCCGCCATTATTGCATTCCTTGTATTCCTCGTTGCAGGCAACGCTGAGGCCAACCGCGGTCCTTTCGACCTTGCGGAAGCCGAAAGTGAACTTACTGCCGGTTATCACACAGAATACAGTGGTATGGGCTTTGGTTTCTACTATTTGGCAGAATACCTTAATCTTTTTGTCGTGTCAGGAATTGCCACAACAGTATTCCTTGGTGGATGGGCACCTGTGAACATCGGCGTTGGCGCCTTTGATGCCGTGATGAACTGCATTCCCGGTATCGTATGGTTCCTCGGCAAAACATTTGCCGTAGTATGGCTTCTGATGTGGGTTCGCTGGACATTCCCCCGTCTGCGTATCGACCAGATTCTTAAGCTCGAGTGGAAGTATCTTATGCCACTGTGCCTGGTCAATCTTATTCTCATGACCGTCATTGTAGCTTTAGGCTGGCACTTTTAATAGATAAAGGAAAATGGAAAATAACAAATCATATTTCGGAGAAATAGGAGCTGCCGTGAAGACGCTCGCTGTGGGAATGAAAACCACATTGCGGGAGTATTTCACTCCCAAGAGTACTGAGCAGTATCCTGAAAACCGCAAGACCACTCTCCATGTGTCTGCCCGTCACCGCGGACGTCTGGTGATGAACCGCGACGAAAACGGCAACGTCAAGTGCGTGGCTTGCACCCTGTGCGAGAAGGCTTGTCCTAACGACACCATCAAAATAGTGTCGCAGATGGTAACCACCGAAGAAGGCAAGAAGAAGCGTCAGCTCGTGGATTATCAGTATGACCTGGGCGACTGCATGTTCTGCCAACTTTGTGTGAACGCGTGCAATTTCGGCGCCATCAAGTTCACCAATGACTTTGAGAATGCCGTTTTCGACCGCGACAAGCTTGTGCTTCACCTTGACAAGGAGCAGTATGAGAGCTCACTGCCCAACATTCTTGACGGAGGTGCACCATTTGAGATAGGTAAGTTTAATACGAAAACTAAATAAAAGGAAGTAAGATAATATGGCTAATTTAGTAATGTTTTGCATTCTGGCGGTCGTTATACTCGGCTCTGCCATTATGTGCGTGCTTACAAAGCGAATCATGCGGGCGGCCACATTCCTGCTGTTTGTGCTCTTCGGAGTGGCAGGTCTCTACTTCCTGCTTGATTACACGTTCCTCGGCGCAGCCCAGATAAGTGTCTACGCTGGCGGCATCACCATGCTCTATGTGTTTGCCATCCAATTGGTGAGCAAGCGCACACTCCAGGGAATGGTTGAGAGAGTGAAAGGCAGTCGCGCTGCTTTCGGTGCTCTGGTTTCGTTGATAGGATTCGCCACCGTAGTTGTGGTATTGCTTAAGAACAAATTCATCGACATGGCTTGCCAGTCTGCCGAAGGTGAAGTTCGAATGTCCGTCATTGGCAACGCCCTTCTTGGTTCAGACAAATATCAGTATGTGCTTCCCTTCGAATTCATATCAGTGCTTTTGTTGGCCTGCATTATTGGTGGTATAGTTGTAGCACGTAAACAAGAGGAGAAAAAGTAGTATGATACCAGTAGAATGTTATTTCGTGCTTAGCGCACTGTTGTTCTTTATCGGCGTGTTCGGCTTTGTCACTCGCCGTAATCTTATTGCAATGCTCATCTCTATTGAGCTCGTTCTGAACTCTGTCGATCTGAACTTCGCTGTGTTCAACCGTATTCTCTATCCCGGCCAGCTTGAAGGCTTTTTCTTCACGTTGTTCTCCATCGGTGTCAGTGCCGCAGAGACAGCTGTTGCCATTGCTATCATTCTGAACGTTTACCGTCACTTCCACAGTGATCAGGTGAACAGTATTGAGAATATGAAATTATAATTCATTCCACAAAACGAAAGACAATGGATTACACTTATTCATTTTTGATACTCGTGCTGCCTTTCCTGAGTTTCCTTATACTCGGTCTGGCGGGCATGAAAATGTCGCATAAGGTTGCGGGGCTGATAGGCACTACGCTTATGGGTGTGGTATTTGCCCTTTCGCTCTACACCGCCTTCGAATATTTCGTAGGACAGGGTAGGGGTGCAGACGGCATCTACCCCGTTGTGACAGCCTGGCACTTTACCTGGCTTGATTTTGGAAACATCTTTGGAGCACATCTGGTGTTCGATATGGGTTTCCGTCTCACACCTATTTCATCCATGATGCTTGTGGTTATCACCACAGTGAGCTTTATGGTTCACATCTACTCGTTTGGCTACATGCATGGTGAGAAGGGCTTCCAGCGTTATTACGCATTCCTGTCACTCTTCACCATGAGTATGCTTGGCCTTGTAGTGGCTACTAACATCTTCCAGATGTATCTGTTCTGGGAACTTGTGGGTGTTTGCTCTTATTTGCTCATTGGCTTCTATTATCCCCAGCATGCCGCTGTGGCAGCATCCAAGAAGGCTTTTATCGTGACTCGTTTTGCTGACTTGTTCTTCCTGATAGGTATTCTGTTCTACAGTTTCTATATCGGTACATTCGACTTCGACATTTCTCAGATGACTCCCGACCAGGTGGTACGCCTGCAGAATGCAAGTTGGCTGTTGTCCACAGCTCTTTTCCTGATGTTCATCGGTGGCGCCGGTAAGAGTGCCATGTTTCCTTTGCACATCTGGTTGCCCGATGCCATGGAAGGTCCTACGCCTGTGTCTGCCCTTATTCATGCTGCCACTATGGTTGTGGCCGGTGTATATCAGGTAGCTTGTTTGTTCCCCATTTGGATTCAGTATGCTCCTGAAACGCTCCACTATGTGGCCTACATCGCAGCCTTCACTGCATTCTACGCAGCTGCTGTGGCATGCTGTCAGAGCGACATCAAGCGTGTCTTGGCGTTCTCCACTATTTCTCAGATAGGTTTCATGCTTGTTGCCCTTGGCGTCTGCATGCCCGAGAAAGGTGAAGCTATGACCGTGGTGGCCAATACTACTGCAGAATATGCCGATGGCAATGGTTTAGGTTATATGGCCGGTATGTTCCACCTGTTCACCCATGCCATGTTCAAGGCTTGCCTGTTCCTTGGTGCCGGTTGCATCATACATGCCGTTCATTCTAACGAGAAAATGTATATGGGTGGTCTGCGCAAGTATATGCCTGTTACCCATTGGACGTTCCTCATTAGTTGTCTTGCCATTTCCGGTATTCCGTTCTTCTCAGGTTTTTGTTCGAAGGACGAGATCCTTGTGGCTTGCTACAATTTCTCTCCCGTTATGGGCGTAATCATGAGTGGCATTGCCACGATGACAGCGTTCTATATGTTCCGTCTCTACTATGTGATTTTCTGGGGCAAGAGCTATTATGAAACCAACAAGGCCAATGGAGCTCACGAGCCTCATGAGGCTCCAGCCGTGATGACCTTCCCCTTGGTGTTCCTCAGTATTATTACTGTTGTGGTAGGTGTGCTTGGCACGCTCCACATCTTCGAATTCGGTAGCCTTGTGTCAGCCAATGGTTTGGCCTTTGGCACTCATACCAATTGGACGGTGGCCGGTACAAGTACAATCCTTGCTGTATTAGGCATCGGACTTGCCACCTATATGTATAAAGGAGAGGAAACTCCCGTGGCAGACTACCTGGCCAAGAAGTTCCCACGCCTTCATCGTGCAGCCTACCGTCGTTTCTATATGGACGAGGTTTGGATGTTCGTTACCCATAAGATCATTTTCCGTTGCATCTCTACACCTATTGCCTGGTTCGACCGTCATGTGGTAGACGGCACATTCAACTTCATGGCTTGGGGTGCCAACGAGGCTGGAGAGTCTATACGTCCATGGCAGAGTGGCGATGTTCGTCAGTATGCAGTATGGTTCCTCACAGGAACGGTGGCTCTTACGCTCATCCTGCTTTGCGCATTGTAAACTTAGAACAGAATTACAGAAATGAGTATATTAACATTATTCGTAGTAATCCCCGTCCTGATGTTGCTCGGTCTTTGGGCTGCACGCAACCTCAATCAGGTACGCGGTGTGATGGTGGCAGGTTCGTCTTGCCTTCTTGCCCTTTCCATTTGGCTGACCATTACCTTCATCCAGATGCGTTCGGCAGGCAACCACGATGCCATGCTTTTCCAATATAGCGTGGAATGGTTCCGTCCGCTCAACATTGCCTATACGGTGGGTGTTGACGGCATCTCTGTCGTAATGCTCCTTCTTTCGAGCATTATCGTCTTCACGGGTACTTTTGCCTCATGGCAGTTGAAGCCGATGACCAAGGAGTATTTTCTTTGGTTCACCCTCCTCTCTACGGGAGTTTTCGGATTCTTCATCTCTATTGACATGTTTACCATGTTCATGTTCTACGAGGTGGCTTTGATTCCTATGTATCTGTTGATTGGCGTTTGGGGCAGTGGTCCGAAAGAATATGCTGCCATGAAGCTTACGCTGATGCTTATGGGAGGTAGTGCCTTGCTTATCATTGGTCTGCTGGGTATCTATTTCTTCAATGGCGCCAACACGATGAACATTCTCGAGATTGCTCAGCACCATGCCATTCCTGTGGCTGTGCAGAAAGTCTTCTTCCCGTTCATCTTCATTGGTTTCGGTGTGCTTGGAGCCTTGTTCCCCTTCCACACATGGTCACCTGATGGCCACGCTTCTGCTCCAACGGCTGTTTCAATGCTCCATGCTGGTGTGCTGATGAAGTTGGGAGGCTATGGTTGTTTCCGCATTGCCATGTTCCTGTTGCCCGATGCAGCACGTGAACTGTCGTGGATCTTCCTTATCTTGACCACTATTTCAGTTGTCTATGGAGCTTTCTCAGCTTGTGTACAGACCGACTTGAAGTATATCAACGCCTATTCGTCAGTGTCCCACTGCGGTATGGTGCTCTTTGCCTTGCTCATGATGACCAAGACTGCTTGCACCGGTGCAGTGCTTCAGATGCTCTCCCACGGCTTGATGACCGCTCTGTTCTTTGCCCTGATTGGTATGATTTATGGTCGTACGCACACACGTGACGTTCGCCAGTTGGGTGGCTTGATGAAGATAATGCCATTCCTCTCCGTAGGTTATGTTATTGCGGGTCTTGCCAATCTCGGTCTGCCAGGCTTCTCGGGCTTTGTGGCAGAGATGACTATTTTCGTAGGTTCATTCTCCAACAATGACCTGTTCCACCGTTCTTGCACCATCATCGCTTGTACTGCCATTGTTATCACGGCAGTCTACATTCTCCGTGTGGTGGGTAAGATTCTCTACCAGAAGGTGGCCAATCCCCACTTCGAGGAACTTACTGATGCTACTTGGGATGAGCGCGTAGCAGTGTGCTGCCTCATTTTCTGTGTGGCAGGTCTTGGTATGGCCCCGTTATGGGTGAGCAATGTCATCACCGATGCGGTAGGTCCAATTCTTAGTGTAATTAATCCGTACTAAAACAAGAATATAATGGATTACAGTCAATTCCTACAAATGATACCCGAGGCTACGCTGATGGCTATCCTCGTCGTGTTGTTCATTGCCGATTTTGCTTCGTCCAAGCAAGGTGACCGCCGTTGGTTCAACTCTTTGGCGTGTGTGCTGATGCTCGCACAGACATGTGTTTGTCTTGTGCCACAGGCTGAAGTCAGTGTGTTTGGAGGCATGTATGCCACCAACAGTGCAGTGGACGTGATGAAGGCAATTCTCGCCGGTGGTACCCTTATCGTCTTCGTTCAGAGCCGTCAATGGCTCAGCCGCCCGGAAATGCGTCGCATGGAAGGTGAATTCTATATGCTTATCGTTTCCACCTTGTTGGGCATGTATATGATGATGAGCGCCGGCCACTTCCTGATGTTCTTCCTCGGACTTGAGATGGCATCTATCCCCTTGGCCTGCACAGTTGCCTTCGACAAAAAGCGTAACGACTCTGCCGAGGCTGCTGCCAAGTTCATCCTTACAGCCGTGTTCTCCAGTGGCGTGATGCTTTATGGCATTTCGTTCATCTATGCAGACTGTGGCACACTCTATTTCAATGATGTGGCTTCGAAACTTTCCGCTACACCTTTGAGTGTGATGGGAATGGTATTCTTCTTCAGTGGCCTTGGCTTCAAGGTGAGCCTTGTGCCCTTCCACTTCTGGACTGCTGACACCTACCAGGGTGCTCCCACCACGGTGACCGGCTATTTGAGTGTTATCTCAAAAGGAGCCGCTGCTTTCACTCTGATGGCTATCCTGATGCACGTGTTCGCTCCATTGGTTGAATACTGGCGTTACCTGGTCTACATCGTTGTGATTCTCAGTATCACGGTGGCCAACTTGTTTGCCATCCGTCAGGGAGAACTCAAGCGTTTCATGGCATTCAGCTCTATCTCTCAGGCCGGCTACATCATGCTTGCCGTTATCGGCAACGACCGCATGAGCATTGCTGCTTTGTCTTACTATGTGCTCATCTATATCGTAGCCAATATGGCAGTGTTCAGTGTTATTGCTGTTGTGGAGCAGAACAATGGTGGCACTACACAGATGAAGTCATATGATGGACTCTATCAGACCAATCCGAAACTGTCGTTCCTCATGACATTGGCACTCTTCTCCCTTGGAGGTATCCCTCCGTTTGCGGGAATGTTCAGTAAGTTCTTTGTCTTCATGGCTGCTGCCAGCGCAGGCAGTGCACTTGCCTATGCCGTGGTGTTCATAGCCTTGGTCAACACGGTGATAAGCCTTTACTACTATTTGCTTATCGTCAAGGCCATGTATATCAACAAGAACGATAATCCGCTTCCCACATTCCGCAGTGATTTGGGCACTCGTGTGTGCCTGGCTTTGTGCACGGCAGGTGTGGTTGCATTTGGAGTATGCAGCTTCTTCTATGACTGGTTGTATGCAGCTGCCTAACGGCAAGTCTGCATCTGACAGATAATTTCAAGTGAGCGTCTTCCTGTTTTATGGGGAGGACGCTCACTTTCTTTTTGTTAACGGCATGTCTTTTCTGGTTTGTTTTCATCTCATTTATGGCACTTCAATAGCAGACAAAGGATTGGCAACAGGCATATTTACGGGCAGCAACAGGTATACTTACGGGCAGCAACAGGTATACTTACGGGCAGCAACAGGTATACTTACGGGCAGCAACAGGTATACTTATTGGTGGCAACAGGCATACTTATGGGTAGCAACAGGCATACTTACGGGCAGCAACAGGCATATTTATAGTTAGCTACTGGCAGACTAACGATTATCAACAGGCATACTTGCGGGTAGCTAACGGCAGACTAATGTACCTTTAACCGCGGCGTCATTTTTATTTGATTTCCTTTTATCCCCTTTCCTGTTAGTTGTTATCTGTAAAAGTGAAATCTGTTTGTCTGTTTTGAACTTTTCGCCCGGCTTCTATTTGTAGTTACTCAAAATACTGTCACCAGCGCTCTCTAACCATGTATGTCAGCACGCAGTTTGAATGACATCAGTTCTTCTCATCAAACAGTCACCGCTTTGTCCCCTTTGCAGGATGCCAGTCACGAGCTAAGGCACAACTTGTGGCTATCTGGTTAATGTTTGCTAAAAAATAAGGCGCAAGTTTTCTTTAAACATCAGAAAATGCTAACTTTGCAATCTAAAATACATGTATTTATGCTGAAAAGCGTGAAAATTAGTGAGGTGATAAGTGCCCTTGAACGTTTCGCGCCCCTGCCCTTGCAAGAGAGCTACGACAATGCCGGCTTGCAAGTAGGATTGACAGAGGCGGATATTTCAGGGGCATTGTTGTGTCTTGACGTGACTGAACAGACTGTAGACGAGGCTCTCCGATTGGGGTGCAATCTCATCGTGTCGCATCACCCCCTCATTTTCCGGCCGCTCAAGCGCGTGGCCGGTGAAAATTATGTGCAGCGCACGGTGGCGAAAGCCATCTGTCATGGCATCTGCATCGTGTCCATGCACACCAATATGGACAATGCTTTAGGTGGCGTAAACTTCAAGATTGCCGAGAAAATGGGCCTCCACGACGTTCAGTTCTTCACACCCGTCCGTACGGTCGACGGCATTGATGGAGCGAGCGGCGTGATGGGAACACTTCCAGAACCTTTGGCAGCCGACGATTTCGTGATGCTTATCAAGCACATATTCTGCGTTGAAAGTTTGCAATGCAACCAATTGCTACGTCGCCCCATCAGCCGTGTGGCGCTCTGTGGCGGTGCTGGCTCGTTTCTTTTGGATGATGCTGTCGATGCCGGAGCCGACGCTTTTGTAACTGGCGAGATGCACTATCATGAATACTTCGGCCACGAACAGCAGATTCAGATAGCCGTGATGGGCCATTACCAGAGCGAGCAATTCACTAATGAAGTATTTAAAACAATTATAGAGGACCGGTGTCCCGGTGTGAAGACTTATCTCTCACAGGTCAACACCAATCCAATCATTTATTTGTAAAACATAATTATGGTAAAGAAGAATCCTACAGAATTGTCGGTAGAAGAGAAACTGAAGACTCTTTATCAGTTGCAGACCACACTCTCTGCGATTGACGAGAAACGTGCCGTGAGAGGCGAGTTGCCTCTTGAAGTGCAGGACCTTGAAGACGAAATCCAGGGCCTGAACACTCGTGTGAACAATATCTCATCAGAAATCCAGGAATTTCAGGATGCCGTGGCGCAGAAGAAACATGAGATTGAGGAAGCACAGGCAAGTGTGGAAAGATACAAGGGGCAACTCGACGATGTGAAGAACAATCGTGAGTATGACACCCTGACCAAGGAAATAGAGTTCCAGAATCTTGAAATAGAGCTCTGCAACAAGAAAATCCGTGAGGCACTCGTTAAGGTAGAGGAGAAGAAAAAGGAACTCGCCAAGAGCGAAGAACTCATTGAAGACCGCACCAAGGCACTCGGCGAGAAGAAGGCCGAACTTGATGAAATCATGCAGGAAACCCGTGAGGAAGAGGAAGTGCTGAAGGTGAAGGCCAGCGATTTGGAAACAAAGATTGAGCCTCGTCTTCTTGCCAGTTTCCAGCGCATCCGCAAGAATGCCCGCAACGGCTTGGGCATTGTCTATGTGCAGCGTGATGCTTGCGGCGGTTGCTTCAACAAGATTCCGCCCCAGCGTCAGCTCGATATCAAGATGCACAAGAAGATTATCGTGTGCGAATATTGTGGCCGCATCATGATTGACCCTGAATTGGCCGGCGTCAAAGTAGAGGCACCTGTAGAGGAGAAGCCCAAGCGCAAGCGCGCCATCCGCAAGCGTGATGCAGAGAGCGAGGACTAAACAGAATTTTTCATTCATCCATAGAGGAGCGTCTTTCCGTCAAGAAGGAAGGACGCTCTTTTTGTTGAACCAAAGAATGTAGCAACTCTGTGAGGCAAGCGCGTCTTGCTATAGAGCGCATACGTCCCCTTGTGCCGCCCATCGCTTTCCCAATGACTCAATATTTGGTGATTTGGAACCGAGAATTAAAAATTAATCGTACCTTTGCATGACGAAACAAAACCAATGACATTGTTATGAAGAAATTCCTACTTCCCATCACCCTTCTGTTGGCTGTCACAGTGCAGGCCGGCGTGCCCGTCATCAAGAGCGACGCCGCCTTAGAGGCAAAAGTGGAGGCCAAACTCCGGCAGATGACCCTCCGGCAGAAGGTAGGACAGATGGTGGAAATCACCATCGACCCCATAGGCTCTAAAGACAAGAACGGAAATTTCCAGGTAGATGAGGCAAAAGCCGATTCCATGTTCGGTCGCTATATGGTAGGCTCCATCCTGAATGCCCCTGGCACACAGGCGCCCACACCTCAGGAATGGGAACGCCACTTGGCGCGAATACAGAAAAGCTCAATGAAGAACATAGGCATACCGTGCATCTATGGTCTCGACCAGAACCACGGGTCCACCTACACCCAGGGTGGTACGCTCTTTCCTCAGAACATCAACGTGGCTGCCTCCTTCAACCGCGAACTGGCTCGCAGGCAAGCCGAAGCCACTGCCTACGAAACGCGTGCCGTGAGCATTCCCTGGACATATAGCCCTACGGTAGACTTAGGCCGTGATGCACGCTGGCCACGCCTGTGGGAAGACTTCGGCGAAGACTGCTATCTCAGTGCCGAAATGGGCCGGCAGATGGTGCTTGGCTTTCAGGGCACAGACCCTAACCACGTGGACCAATATCATATAGCGGCCTGTATGAAGCACTATATGGGCTATGGCGTGCCCTGGACAGGCAAGGATCGTACACCGGCTTATATCTCACCGGCCGACTTGAGAGAGAAACATTTTGTTCCCTTCCTTGCCGGACTCGAGGCAGGAGCACACTCTGTGATGGTAAATTCCGCTTCGGTCAATGGCCTTCCCGTACATGCCAATGCCCAGTTGCTTACCCAATGGCTCAAGGAAGAAACCGGTTGGGACGGCATGCTCATCACTGACTGGGCAGACGTGAACAACCTCTACACACGCGAGATGGTGGCAAAAGACCGGAAAGACGCTCTCCGCATAGCCATTAATGCTGGCATTGACATGGTGATGGAGCCCTACAAGGCAGATGCCGTTGACTTGCTCGAACAGCTTGCACGCGAAGGCCTCATACCCATGACGCGCATTGACGATGCCGTACGACGTATTCTTCGCATGAAATACCGTCTCGGCCTTTTCGACCATCCCACCCAGAAACTGAAGAACTATCCCAAGTTCGGAGGCAAGGAGTTTGCCGGGCTTGCGCTCGATGCTGCCACCGAAAGCATGGTGCTGCTCAAGAACGATGATCATACACTGCCTCTCAAGAAAGGCTGCAAGATTCTTCTCACGGGTCCCAACGCCAACCGGATGCGTCCTCTCGACGGTGGATGGAGTTACACCTGGCAAGGTAACCGTACCGACGAGTTCGCCGGACAATACAACACTATCTATGAAGCCCTGTGCAACGAGTTCGGCAAAGACCAAGTGGTCCTCTCAGAAGGCGTCACCTATAAGGAGAAAGGCAAGTATTACGAAGAGAACAAGCCCCGTATAGACGAGGCTGTGAAGGCTGCCGACGGCGCAGACGTCATTGTGGCGTGTATCGGCGAAAACTCCTATACGGAGACTCCTGGCAACCTTTCCGACCTGCACCTGTCTGCCAACCAGCGCCTACTTGTGAAACAACTTGCCAAGACAGGCAAGCCTGTCGTCCTGGTGCTTGGCGAAGGGCGTCCGCGACTTGTGGCCGACATAGAGCCCTTGGCCAAGGCTGTGGTCAACATCATGCTTCCCGGCAACTATGGTGGCGATGCACTGGCAAGCCTTCTTTCGGGACGTAAGAACTTCAGCGGCAAGCTCCCTTATACTTATCCCCGTGAAATAAACTCGCTTGCCAACTATGATTTCAAGAAGAGTGAAGCCGTGAAAACCATGTCGGGTGCCTACGACTACAATGCCCGTATCACCCAGCAGTGGCCTTTTGGTTATGGTTTAAGCTACACCACCTTCGACTATAGCAACCTGAGAGTCAACCGAACCTCGTTCGCCCATGGCGACACGATATTTGTGAGCGTGGATGTGAAGAACACGGGAACGGTGCCGGGCAAGGAGAGTGTGTTGCTCTACAGCAGCGACCTGGTGGCCTCCATGACACCCGATGGCAGACGGCTTCGCGGCTTCGACAAGATAGAGTTGCAGCCAGGCGAGACCCGCACGGTCACCATTCCGCTCAAGGCGGACGACCTTGCTTTCGTAGATTATTATGGGAAATGGGTGCTCGAGGAGGGCGACTTCCAACTCACGGTCGGCCGTCTCACCGCCACCGTCAATTGTACTGAAACATACCATTGGCAGACCGCCAACAGATAAAGACAAGAAAAGAATATGGAATACATGTCACAGGAAGGCTACGACGAACTCGTGGCCGAACTGCATCAACTGGAGAGCGTCGAGCTGCCTCGTGTGCGCGACGCTATTGCCGAGGCGCGTGACAAGGGCGACCTCAGCGAGAACTTTGAGTATCATGCCGCCAAGCGCGAGCAAGGTCGCCTTTTGAGCCGCATCCGTTTCAAGCAGCGCGTGCTCGAGAATGCCCGAGTAGTGGACCGTTCTAAGCTCAATGCCGACTGCGTGGGGTTGCTCAGCCGCGTTACGCTGACCAACCTGGCTGCTAACCGCACCATGACCTACACCATCGTAAGTCCCCATGAAGCCAACCTGCGCGAGGGCAAGATTTCCATCAAATCGCCCATTGCCGAAGCCCTGTTGGGCAAGCGGGCAGGCGATGAGGTTCAGGCACGCGTGCCTGCCGGGGTACTTAGGCTCCGCATAGAAAGTGTGGAACTTTAGTTTGGTTGCCCATCGTAAAAACGCCAAGGAGTCGAACCGTGTTTAGCAGACATCGGTCAGCCAACTTGCACTCGTTAGAACTTTTTCAGCCAGAGTCTCAGTTGCTTGTTGCTGAGCACCATGTCGCCGCCTTTCAACCGTTCTATGCGGAACCGGTCTGCCACATCATTGATGCCGTAGGGGCACAGTGGCTCATACGTGTCGAGCTTCTGGTCTCCGTCCGTGCGGTCGTCTTGATAAGGCTCCGACAGGAACAGAGAGTCACCCTCATGGGCAAAGCGCATCAAATAGCTGGCTTCGGCACTTCTCACATTGAGCAGTTTTGCCTGGAATGCCCAGAACCTGTTGTTGTCCGACAGGTTTGTAGAGCCGCATGTGGCGAGCGTGTCAACCCGTTCCAGGTGCCAAAGGCCGTCAAGGTTGCCGTTGCCCGATGTCTCTATTTCGCATGCTGCCAGCATTGCGGCAGCACCCAGTGAGAGTAGTATGTGCTTGAATTGTATCATCTTCTTTTAGAGAAAAATCCTTTTTTTGTAATGGTAAGTTGAAATCCTGCATTGTGTCCGAGTATGCTTCCGAAGTCCATGGCATATCCGCCTGTTACACTCCATCCTCCAAGGGCACCTTCCGGATGGAAAGAATAGGTGGCTTCGGTGAGGAAACTCACGTTGTGGCGCTTCTTTGTGTAGGGCACTCCGTAGGTTCCTAATCCCTCTTGCCAAGTGCCGAGCACACGGTAGTAGAGTCCTTCAGTTGGTCGTCCCTCCACGCCTAAATGGAAAGCCATGAAGCGGTTGTCCTTCACTTCTATCTGTCCGTCGTCATTGTAGATGGGCGACCGGTAGAGCGGGTTGCCCATCACCTGTCCCCAATGTTGCCATCCCGTGTAGACGTAATGGTTGTAATAGTTGTCCTTACCGCCTATGTGGTCGGAAATGGACGAAGTGTGGTCGTGGTATATCGGACCGCTTTGATATTTCGTATAGAGATATTCGAAGACGATACCTTGCACGGGTCGGTCATACTTGAACGTCAGTTCTCCGCCCAGCATGATGTCTTTCAGCCCGTAGAGCAGATAGCGGCGTTTCTTTCTCACGTTCCATTCCTCGCCTGTGCCGTAGCCGTCGTAGTCGAGGTGGAACATGGCCGAGTGGTCTTCAAAGAAATGATCGGCATAGACGCTGAAGCGCCAGTCGTCCTCATCCCAGTTCACACGCATCAGCCACGACCCCAGGTGATTGCCTTCGGCGTTGACATAATTGGTGCCCAGCTCAAGTTGTTCGCCACCGCTGGGAATGAGTGCCCGCAAGAAGTCTTTCGGTTTGCGTGGGTTGTGAATCACGTTTATGCCCCCATAGCCGTCTGGGGCATAGGTGTCGCCGCCAAACTGCGTTGCCATTTCCAAGCCCACCTCAACCGATAACGGGAAGAAGGCCTCTTCGTTGCCTATTTTCAAATAGCCTGCTTTGCTGTGGTAGAGTGTGCCGTCGGTGTAGCGTGATTGCTTTTGTGTGAAGTCGTGCTGCCAGTTTTCATCGGTCATTATGCCGTATGCCAGGTGACCTTTGAGATGCATCCATCCATTGGCAAAGGGCAGTGTCCAGTAGTCGGGTAGTGCCAACCTTACTTGAGGCACGGGTCTGGCGTTGATGCCCAGGGCCTGCGACCCACTGCTGAGCCGTCGGTTTTTCATTTCCATCGGATACTCTTTGGCACCCACGGTCAGTGTTCCGTGCAGCCATCTTGCCTCGGCGAAGGCCTGCTGCACCACCACATGGCTGGTGAACCGGTAGGGTGCAGCCACGTCAACACCGTATCCTATGGCCCAGCGTCGGGTAGAATCAGTGGCAAGCGGGCGTGCCACCGAGGCGCGCACATATCCGTTCTCCTTTTCGAGTGAGCTGAGCCCATACTTGTTGGCGTTCAGCCAAAGGGGTGTTTTGTCGCTTGAAGCCGTGCCTTGGAGTTGGATTTGGTATTCCAGTCCTTCCAAGGGATTGATGCTGCGACGTTCTTCCTGTGCACCTACCACTGAGGGCAAACACAAGCCGAAAGCCACGAGCAGTGACTGAATGTTACTTTTTCGCATTACTTTGAGGTTGATTTTGCGATGCGAAGTTAGCCATTTTTTCCCGAACACCCGTTATTTTTCGTCCAAAACCTCTTTCCTGTCAGAATAAAAGTGTAATTTTGCATATATTATAATAATCTTATTCCATAATTTGATGAGACAAAAAATAGACTGCTTCTTGCCCTGCGAGCGTATGGAAGAGTTCGAGCCCATGATTGAGACGCTGCGTCAGAGCAAGACAATACAGCATATTCATCTGTTGGTGAGTGCGGATTTTGCTGCCGCCAACCCTGTTCCAGATAATTGCACGCTCGTGGTTATCGACCGCCTACAGTCATCGGGCACCATGCTCGCCATCGAGGAAAACACCAGTGCAGACTACGTGCTCCTCAACTTGAAAGCTTCACCTGCCGATTTGGGGCAGTATGCCCTAGACCGCATGCTTGCTGCAGCTGTAGATTCTGATGCACAGTTGCTCTATAGCGACCACTACTCCATGGAGCAAGGCGTGCGAGTGAAGCATCCGGTAATAGACTATCAGTTGGGCAGTGTGCGTGATGATTTCGATTTCGGATCGCTTGTTCTTATCAAGGCGTCTGCCCTCCATGCCTATGCACAGTCGCAAGACCATGACAAGGAAGGGCTGTCCTATGCGGGATTCTACGACCTTCGCCTTTTCCTTAGTCGCCATGGCGATGTGTTCCACCTTAACGAATATCTCTACACGGAGCAGGAATTGGACACCCGCAAGAGTGGGGAGAAACAGTTTGACTATGTCAATCCACGCAATCGGGAAGTACAGGTAGAAATGGAGCAGGTGGTCACCCGTCACCTTTCAGAACTCGGTGCGCTAATTGATCCCTCCAACTATTGCCTGCCTGACTTCACGGAGCAGCAGTTTGACTGTGAGGCTTCGGTGGTGATACCCGTCTTCAACCGTGTGAAAACCATCAAGGATGCGGTAGATTCGGCGCTCGGGCAGAAGACTCGGTTCAAGTATAACGTCATTGTGGTGGACAATCACTCCACCGACGGCACCACCGAACTTCTCGATGCCTATGCAGACCCGCGACTGATTCACATCGTGCCAGAGCGCACGGATCTCGGCATTGGCGGTTGCTGGAACGTGGCAACTGGCGATGAGCGTTGCGGACGCTTTGCCGTGCAACTCGACAGTGACGACCTTTATTCCTCCGACCAGACTCTGCAGCGCATCGTCGACGCCTTCTATCGGCAGAAAGTTGCCATGGTCATAGGCAGCTATCGCATGTGCGATTTCGAACTCAACACGTTGCCGCCGGGACTCATTGACCACCGTGAGTGGACTGACGAAAACGGGTGTAACAATGCTCTGCGCATCAACGGACTCGGTGCACCTCGTGCCTTTTTCACTCCTTTGGTGCGTCAGGTGAAGTTCCCCAATACCAGCTATGGCGAGGACTATGCGCTCGGACTGCTCTTCAGCCGTCGTTACCGCATAGGCCGCATCTTTGACGAACTCTACCTATGTCGTCGTTGGGGAGGCAATAGCGATGCAGCCCTTTCCATTGAAAAGGTGAATGCCAACAATCTTTATAAGGACAGACTGCGCACCATGGAAATCGGTGCACGCCGACAGATGCTCCAGGGCAAGTCAGACCTGATGACCGATAGTCCGGTGCTCAGGTTCTTCAACCGCCAACTTGAGACGTGGGACTTGGCACGTAGGAATTTCCGCGACCTGCAGAACGTGCAGACACGGGAACTGCCCGTGGGCGACAACACGCTCCTAGTGCAGTTCAATCCGGCACGTATTGTCTCTACAGGTGCCAAGATAGACCGCAAGGCCATTGCCAGCCGTCCCTGTTTCCTCTGCGATGCCAATCGGCCCAAGGAGCAGATAGCCAAGGAACTCGATGCCGATTTCAAGTTGCTGGTCAACCCTTATCCCATTCTCCCAGTCCATTTCACCATTCCTTCCCGTCGTCACCAGCCACAGGCCATCCTCTCTCACTATGGCGAGATACACAAGTTACTCTCGCTCTATCCCGAGTTGATGATTTTCTACAACGGACCCAAGTGTGGAGCATCGGCTCCCGATCATCTTCACCTGCAGGCTGGTACCAATGGCGTGGTGCCCCTCCAGCGTGCCTGGCAAAGGCTGAGCCGCAGTCAGCAGAGTGTCTATACATTAGGTGATGAGGGACATATAGCTCTTGTCAAGGACTATGTATGCCCGTTGTTCCTCATTCGCAGTTTGAACGCCAAGGCCGACCAGCGGATGTTCAACAAGCTTTATCATGCCATGCCTCAGGCGAAAACCGACAGTGAACCAATGATGAACATCCTGGCATGGCGCCAGGGAGAAGACTATCTGAGCGTGGTCATTCCCCGACGCAAGCACCGCCCCGACTGCTATATGGCAGAGGGCGACGACCGGATGATGATTAGTCCGGGAGCGCTCGATATGGCCGGACTCATCATAACGCCACGCGAAGCCGACTTCAAGAACTTGACGGCAGCACAAGCAGAAAGTGTGCTGAAGGAAGTGGCTGCCGATGAAGCAATGGTCAACGCCATGGTAGAGCGGCTGAAGGAAGATGTTCAACGGGAAGGAAGTCCGGCCGTGGTCACCACGTTCGGCCATCGGGAACCCATCGTGTCGGTAGGTATAGTGAGTGGACAGGAAATTCACTTCGACCTGAACAGACCTTATACAGCCAAGGGTGAGAGCATCACCGGTGAGCAAGTGGTCACCCTTTCCGAGGGCAGCATTCTTTGGAACGGCAACCAATATAGAGAACTTGTATTCCAACCGCAGTCGCCCGATGCCTCGTTTTCCCTTCACGACGTGACTATAGGTGTCAATTTCCATTGGGAACGCCGTGAGACGCAAGTGTTCCAAGGTACCTTGCGCCTCGTTGTCGAGGCCGACAAGATATGCGCCATCAACGAGTTGCCTGTAGAACAATACCTGATGAGTGTAATTTCCAGTGAGATGAGCGCTACGTCGTCATTGGAGTTCCTCAAGGCTCATGCCGTCATTTCGCGTAGCTGGTTGCTGGCTCAGATGGAGAAGCGCCGCCACAACCATGAAGGCACCAACAACTTCTTCTCCTTTGTCAAGAAGGAAGACACTCTTATCAAGTGGTATGATCGTGACGACCACACCATCTTTGACGTGTGTGCTGACGACCATTGCCAACGTTATCAAGGCATAACCAAGGAAACCAATGCTCATGTTGTGGAAGCCGTGCGCCAGACTCGCGGTCAGATACTCCTTTTGGGCGATGAAATTTGTGACGCGCGCTTTTCCAAGTGCTGTGGTGGCGTGAGCGAGGAATTCCAGTATTGTTGGGAAGATACTCCCAAATCCTATCTTTCTGCCATTGTCGATGCTCCCCATGCAGGAGCAATGCCCGACCTGACGGTGGAGGCGAATGCCGAGCGCTGGATACGTTCAACGCCCGAAGCCTTCTGCAACACGAAAGACAATCACATACTCTCACAGGTGCTCAACGACTTCGATCAGGAAACGCCCGACTTCTACCGTTGGCATGTGGACTACACCCAGGAAGAACTGCGCAAACTCATTTGCGAGAAGACCAAGCTTGACTTCGGTGATATCGTCGACTTGCAGCCTTTGGAAAGGGGTAAGAGCGGACGTATTTCCCTACTGCGCATTGTGGGCACAAAACTTACGTTTACCATAGGCAAGGAACTTGAGATACGCCGTGTGTTGAGTACTTCCCACCTTTATAGTTCCGCCTTTGTCGTAGACCGTCATGACGAGAACGCCTGGGGTGTGCCAGCCCGCTTCACCATTACCGGTGCAGGCTGGGGCCATGGGGTGGGGCTTTGCCAAATAGGAGCCGCCGTGATGGGTGAGAAGGGCTACGCCTACGACCAAATATTGCTCCACTATTATAGAGGAGCGGAAATCAGAAAAATATATAAATAATTATTTTATTGCCGTGAGTAACGGAGCCAGTCGTTTCTGTTTCCGTCACTCATGGCTTGCATCATTCAGACAAATCCATAAACATTCCAATGAAACACTTGAATCCTTGGGCTTGGGTGCCCTCACTCTATTTTGCCGAGGGCTTGCCCTATGTGGCAGTAATGACTATCTCGTTGGTGCTCTACAAGCAGCTGGGACTCAGCAATGCCGAAATCACGTTCTACACCAGTTGGCTTTATCTGCCATGGGTCATCAAGCCCCTGTGGAGTCCGTTTATTGACTTGGTGAAGACCAAGCGTTGGTGGATTGTGGCCATGCAGTTGCTCATCGGCGCCTCGTTTGGCGGTGTGGCGTTCACCCTCCAGACCAGTTTCTGGCTCCAGGCCACTCTGTGCTTTTTCGCCCTCATGGCGTTCAGCAGTGCCACCCACGACATTGCTGCAGACGGTTACTACATGCTTGAGTTGGACGACCACGAACAAGCCATGTTTGTGGGTATACGCAGCACCTTCTACCGTTTTGCCACCATTTTTGGTCAGGGCGTGCTTGTGATGATAGCTGGTAATTTGCAGCTTATCTTCCGCAACGCTTCCATCAAGTATTCTTGGAGCCTGATGTTCTATGGTGTTACTGGGCTGTTCATTGCCTTGTGGCTTTGGCATAGCTACATTCTGCCTCGTCCTCGTGCCGACCATGGTATGAATCGTGTGGAGGCGCGTCAGCTGTGGAGTGGCATTTGCCGGATGGTCGTCACCTTTGTCACCAAGATGCCGTGGCGTCAGGTGGTGTTCGGCATCTTGTTCATGCTCTTCTATCGCATGCCCGAGGGGTTGCTCGTCAAGGTTTCCACGCTCTTTCTTGTAGACAGTCACGCAGAGGGTGGGCTGGGGCTTTCCCCTCAGGAATATGGACTTGTGCAGGGAACGGTAGGTGTCATAGGGCTCACGCTGGGTGGCATTTTGGGTGGCATAGCCGTGAGTCGCAAGGGCTTGAAATATTGGCTTTGGCCCATGGTGTGCGCCATCACGCTGCCCGATGTGGTTTATGTTTACATGAGCTACGGATTGCCTTCCAGTTTGTTGGTGGTCAATGTTTGCGTGTTTGTTGAACAGTTTGGCTATGGTTTTGGCTTCACCGCCTACATGCTCTATCTGATTTATTATAGCCAAGGAGAGTACAAAACTTCCCATTATGCACTCTGCACAGCCTTCATGTCACTTTCCATGATGATTCCCGGTCTCTTTGCCGGAGCCTTGCAGGAATGGGTTGGCTATCGCCACTTCTTCATTATTGTCATGGTAGCTTGTGCTCTGACCTTTGTGGTGTCGGCTTTCCTCAAAATAGATGCCGACTTTGGAAAGAAGGAGAAGAACGAACAGAAGATGGTTCCTGATATGGATGAAAACGGGGAAGAATAGGACAGGTTCCTGTTTGCGTGTAATGGAGAGTTGTCCGTAGGGCAGGCAAGCCGACAGACAAATGAAAGAAAGACCATAACAGAGTGCCAGGTGTACATCTTGAAGAGTTCAAACAACGACAACTCCCGGAAGTATCTCGTGAAACTTCCGGGAGTTGTCGTTATGTAAAGTGTCAGTCTATAAATCTTTTGGTGATGTCGGCATAGTCATCTATGCGACGGTCTCGCAGGAAGGGCCACCATCGGCGCACGTCCTCACTGTGTGCCAAATCAATTTCCGCCACGATGCTTTCCTCTTCGTTTTCCGATGCCTGATAAAGCAGTTCGCCTTGTGGTCCCGCTATGAAACTGCTTCCCCAAAACTGTATACCGGGTGTTTGTCCGGATGGATCAGGCTCAAAGCCCACTCTGTTGACGGCGATGACAGGCAACCCGTTGGCCACTGCGTGCCCACGCTGTACGGTGGTCCATGCCTCACGTTGCCGTTGCTGCTCTTCGGGCGTGTCGGCGGCAGCATATCCGATGGCTGTTGGATAGATGAGCAATTCGGCTCCTTGGAGTGCCATGAGCCGTGCGGCTTCCGGATACCATTGGTCCCAACACACCATAACCCCCAAATTGCCCACACTCGTGTTGATGGGGTGAAAGCCCAAGTCACCTGGCGTAAAATAGAATTTCTCGTAGTAGGCAGGGTCGTCTGGTATGTGCATTTTGCGATACTTGCCCGCTATGGACCCGTCGCGCTCTATGACTACTGCTGTGTTGTGGTAGAGTCCTGGTGCTCGGCGTTCGAATAGAGATGTGACAATGACCACTCCCAATTGTCGGGCAAGCTCTCCGTAGAATCCTGTAGAGGGGCCTGGTATGGGTTCTGCCAGGTTGAACAGGTCCACGTCTTCCGTTTGGCAGAAGTAGAGCGAGTTGTGCAGTTCCTGGAGAATGATGAGTTGGGCACCCCGGTGAGCCAAGTCTGTGATGCCTTCAGCAAGGCGGCGCAGGTTGTCTTTCACGTCGCCCGTGTTGTGTTGTTGCAGAAATCCTATTTTCATTGAAGTTGTATTTATCTTGTTATGGGTGCAAAATTAGTCATTTTCCACGAATTATGTGCCGTGCCAAAAGCCTTTTCGTGAAAACGTTGTTCCCTTGCCGATGGCTTTTCTTCTTTCCTCTGCTCTTCGTCGCCCATCCGGGAGCTCGAACCTGGTGCCGTGCCTTGTCGCGGTGGGCGTTGCACTGCTGACTATCCTCACGGACTGCAAGGCAGCATAACAACAAATAAAAAACACTTTGTTATGAAAACAAAATGTGGTCCCATCGAGGTGTTGCTCTTCCGTACCGGACTGCCGAAACAGGATGCTGGGCAGAAGTCTAATTTTTCGCAGGTGCTATAACGTTGGTATAATACCATACTGCTGCCTGCCCCATCTGGTCGCGCAAGGTATCGAGAAAACGGCGGGCTATATCCTGGCCGTTGATGTCGATGTGCCGTTCCGGGTACTTGCCCTTTTGGTCGCCTGAGCAAAGGTGCACCAGGCAGAAGGTATGGTCGGAGCCGTGATGGGCCACAAAACCCATGCGCTCCTTACATTGCGCCACAATAGCGTCAAAGGTGGCAGGAGTAGTCGGCACTACCTGAAGCACTGGCCACGGCCACTGCTGGCAAGTAATAAGCGTATGGCCTTCGCGCTGCTCTATTTCGAAAGTGTAAATGTGTTTTGATGTGATCATATTTCTGTCAATTTGTGGCCGTGCTATATTAGCAACGGCAAAATTATTGTATTATTGCGATTATTCGATAATTATCTTGTTGTTATATATATTTACCCTTGCCGATGGTAACCAAAGCTGTAGACAGAACAAACCTGCAACCTGGATGGTCGTATTCGTAAATGCTTTGTCTTGTCCGCTAATCTGTGATTGCCACATTGAAAGCACTCAGTTCTTCATGGCCTTCCCGTCGGGTGTGATGGCTTCAGCCGAGATGATGAGCTGGCGGCATTGGGGGGTATTGAACAGTTTCACCTTGGCTTTTCCGCTGGCATCGGTTGTGATGTTCGGACTCCAAAAGAGTGTGCGTCTGTGGTCCTCGCCTGCCGGCAGGTCGCCACGTTGCACATTATAGAATTTCACGCCCGTGTCGTAGGCATGGAAGGTGGTGCGGCGCAGCCCCTTGGGGCATTTTGTAAACATCTTGTGCGTGTAGACAAACACGGTTGCCATGCTGCTCATGCCGAACGGATTGACATATCGCTTCCATGTCTCGTCGTTGTCGGTCACGTAGACACTGCGCGCTTCCTCGAGCATAACGGGCAGGTGCTCAATGGAGCGCGAGGTGAGCAGTTCGCCTGTATTCTGTTCTCTCATGCCGAGATTGGTCACGCAGAAGGGACGGTTGTTGACGATAAACAGTACGGGCTTGTTCTTATAGGAGAAATCACACACGCGGTCCATACTGCCTTGGTTGGCAGTTCTTCCGTCGGCAGAGCGGCCGAAGAACGTGACAGTGTCGTTGCCTTCGGAGAGTACGTCGTAGTAAGTGCCACCGAAGTCTTTGTTCTTTTTCATCAGCCAATCTATAAAAATAGGTGTAGTCTCGAACTCGTCTTCCATTTGGTCCACCTCCTTGTCCACGTTGTAGTGTATGAACGATCCTTTGCGCCCCTCGCGCTCATTGTCCCATGCAATACCTGTTTCCCAGAAATGCTTCTTTACGAGCACGTTCTTCAGCGTGTGAGTACGTTCGGTCATGCTCTTCTTGGAATCATAGGTCGGCGTGGCGAGCGAGTCGGCATACTGGAAATTAGTGGTGGCAGGCGTGAAGTCGAATGGCTTCAGTGTCTCCATGGGCGACAACAGGCGCGGTGCAGGCGAGAAATTGCGGTCTATGCCCACACGGTAGTGCTTGTCGGTGTTGACAAACATGGTCCATTCTCCGGCACAGGCAGGTGCAAGCATGGTGTAGTAGCCATTGGCATCGCTGGTGGTAGTGCCACTCAGCGTTTGTCCCTGCTGGTTGTAGAGACGAAAGCGTAGCGGCATGTTTGCCACGGAGAACTTTTTGCGGGTGGGTTTCAGCTTGCCGATAATGTTAAGGCACTTCTCTATCTGGTAATTGATGGTGAAACGCTTGCGGCCCATCATCTGTGCCAGGTCATATCGTCGCCAACCTTGTACCATCATCAGCAGGTCGGCCGCCTTGCGGTGCCTGCTATCGTCGGCCTCAAGATAGTAGCTGGGGTTGAACACGTAGCCGTGCAGTTCGCCGGTGAGCAGAAGCCAAGTCTCGCAGTTGTCGGCCGCTTGTCCTTTCTCTGTGGCGGCATCGCGCACGGACAGGGAGAAGGTGGAAGAAGGTTGGGCACGGAACGCCAGGTCTATGTATTCCGATGGTGTGGGGGTGCCGCTTATCACTTTCATGCGGATGCGCTCGGCACGCTGTTTGGGATAACTGAAGAAGAGTCTGTCTGCCACCACGTCGCCCTTGGCCGACACGATGCTCAGACGGTTCACTCCGTCGGCAATGGCCGTGTCGGGTAGATTGATGGTAAGTGTTTTCCCAGCCATGGCTTTCACCACGTCAAGATGGCGCAGTGTGCCGTGGGAGGTGAGAAGAACGCCCAGTGAGTCGGCGGCTACAGAGTTGGTGGGGGTGAGTAACAGCTTCCAACTGGCACCGTTCTGTTTCACTTGTAGGGCGCAGCCCTCTGTGTCCGGTTCTGGTAGTGTTGCGGAAAGCGTCTTTCCGTCTTCGTCTGTGAGTTGCAATGTGTAGCTTTTCCCTGTTTGGGGCGTGAAGTAAAAGGCCCCTCGTCCTTCGTGAATGGTTTCCACTGTTGCCACGGACTTTCTGTCGGCAAGAAGTGAGCCGTGGGCTTCAGTGGGCTGTCCTTTCTCGTTTCTTGCCTCGAACGCCACATGGCAGGGCAGTCCAGCCACGAGATGTCCGCCCTCAGGAAAGAAGTGGATGTTCTCTTTCACGCTGTTTTCCGCTCCAGGGCGTTTTTGCCATACCACATTGTCGAACTCTGCTTTAGAGTAGTCGCCCTCGTGCTCGGGTGCGTTGTAGATGGGGAAGATACGCGAAAACATCCAACTGCTGTCCCAATTGAGCATGTAGCGTGTGTAGGCCCTCACCTCGTAGTAGCCGCCGGCCAGTACGTTGCGCAGGTCGAATACGCCTGATGCCTGTCCTTTGTCAACCTGTAGTTTCTGCGTGTCGAGCACGTTGCCGCTGGCGTCGAGCAGTTCCACATAGAGCACCCTGCTCACATCCGTGGGCTTACCCGTGTCGCTGCGTGTGATGTAGCACTTGAACCACATCTTTTCTCCCTGGAAATAAGATGTATTGTCGAAATGAATGTAGACTTTCTCTTGGGGGAGAAAGGCATTGAATTTGGCTATGTTGCTTGCCCAGGTCCGTATGTCTCCGTTAGCAGCCAGACTGCTGGCTCCGGGAAACAAGGCAAGTGTGAGGAGACAAACTGCCCACTTGAATGTTTTCATGATTTGGGTAAAGTTTGTTGATTGTCTTGCAAAGATAGGGATAATATTTAATAAACAATAAGAAAATGTTTCTTTTTTCTTCCATCTCTTCCTTTGCAACATGGTTGCACATGTGAAGAAGTAACTTTGCAGGCGGAAACTAAAATTCGCAATAATTAGAAGATATGATAAAAAGACTATTGTTTATAGGGGCAGTAACAGCCGCAGCTCTCGGCGGATTCGCCCTTTGGCAGAAGAACGCCGACACGGCCGACGCTGGCGAGGAACATGAGGAAGAAGTGGATTTTGAGAATATACCTCTCACCGAAAAGCAGGTGAAGACGGTCGACCTGCGCATGGGCGAGGTGACTGGCCGCCAACTTGATGCCACCATCCAAGCCAATGGCGCCTTGGTAGTGCGGTCGCAAAATGTGGGGCAGGTGTCTGCCTTGATGGGCGGCATTGTGAAATCCATACTTGTCAAGGAAGGACAGCAGGTAAGCCGTGGACAGTTGGTGGCCACGGTGGAGAACACTGACATACTTGCTCTGCAGCGCGAATACTATTCGGCCGTGAAAGATGCCGAATTGGCACGTGTGGAGATGAACCGCCAGCAGGCGCTTGCCGCCAGTGGCGCCGGCGTGAAGAAAAACCTGCAACAGGCTCAGAAGCAATATCAGGTGGCAGAGGCCAATCTCACCGGCATAGGACGTCAGTTGCAGCAACTGGGCATCAGCTTGAAAGCCGTGGCGCAGGGAAAGTTCACTACCGTGTTCCCGCTGCGTGCTCCTGTGGGTGGTACCGTGACACGCCTTGTCGCTACGCTCGGCAGTTATGCCGACATGCAGACCCCACTGATGACCATTCGCGACAACAGTGCCGTGGAGTGCGACCTCAATGTGTTCGAGAAAGACCTCGGCAAGGTGAAGGTGGGCAACCCTGTGGTGCTTGCCCTGACCAACCAGCCGGGGGTGGAGGTGAGTGGCCGCGTGTATGGCATGAACGAATACTTCAACGATGGCACCAAGTCGGTGGCGGTCCACGTGCGCCTCGACAAGGCCCCTGGGCGTGTTCATCTCTTCGATGGCATGTATGTGAGTGGCACCATAGCCACTGGCAGAACCCTTTGCCAGACCTTGCCGTCGAAGGCCATAGTCAATGCTGACGGCAAGAACTATATCTTCGCCCTTAACCAGGCTTCCAAGAAGGGCGAGTATGTGTTCTCACGCCACGAGGTGACCACGGGAGTAAGCGAGGATGGCTACACCCAGGTGGCGCTCTGCAAGCACATACGTCCCGGACAGAAAATCGTGACCGCCAATGCCTATTACTTAGCTTCGCTCACAGGCGATCACGGAGAGGAGGACTAAGCCATGTTCCAACGACTCATCACTTATTCCATCCACCACAAACTCGTGGTGGGTATTTTCACCCTGGCTCTTGTGGCGTGGGGCGTATGGTCGCTCGTGAATCTGCCTTTCGACTCTACGCCCGATATCACGGACAATCAGGTTCAGGTTATCACCCAGGCTCCGTCACTCGGCGCGCAAGAAGTGGAGCAATACATCACCACGCCCATCGAAATGGCGCTTGCCAACATTCCGCGACTACAGGAACGACGCAGCATATCGCGCAGCGGACTGTCTGTCATTACGCTCGTGTTCGACGATGATGCCGACATCTATTGGGCGAGGTCGCAGGTCAACCAGATGCTGGAGACCGCTACCAAGGACTTGCCCAAGAACACGGACACCGAGATGGGGCCTGTGGCAACGGCTTTGGGCGAAATCTATCACTACACGGTGCGTGCCAAGAAGGGCTACGAACACAAGTACTCGCTCACCCAACTCCGCACTATTCAGGACTGGATCGTGCGCAAGCAACTCTCCGGAACGCCCGGTGTGGCAGAGGTGTCGGGGTGGGGCGGATACGTGAAGCAGTATGAGGTGGCGATAGACAACGACCGCCTCAACGCCAACGGCATCACCGTGGGCGACGTGTTCACGGCTCTCGAGAAGAACAATGCCAACACGGGAGGTTCCTATATAGAGGAACATTCCGCACAATATTATATTCGAGGACTCGGCACGGTGAAGACGCTTGCCGACATAGCCGCCATACCCGTGAAAACAGTCGGCTCTACGCCCGTCAGGGTGGGCGACGTGGCCACGGTTGACTATGGCCATGCCACACGCTTCGGTGCCGTTACGCGCAATGGCGAGGGCGAGGTGGTGGCAGGCATAGCCATCATGCTCAAGGGCGAAAACTTCCAGCAGGTGAGCCGAAACGTCAAGGAACGTATAGCCCAGATACAGAAGTCGTTGCCCGAGGGAGTGGTCATCGAACCCTTCATCGACCGCACCGACCTTGTCAACCGGGTGGAGGGCACCATCGCCCATAACCTTATCGAGGGCGGACTCATCGTGGTCTTTGTGCTCATCCTCTTTCTGGGCAATTGGCGTGCGGGACTTGTCGTGGCCAGTGTCATCCCCTTGAGCATGCTTTTTGCCTTCGGCATGATGCAGACCTTCGGCATTGCCGGCAACCTGATGAGTCTTGGCGCCATCGACTTTGGCATGATAGTGGATTCGGCGGTTATCATTGTTGAGGCAGTGGTGACCCATATCAACGGCAGCGCCGGCCGGTATCCTTCGCTGAGGCTCACTCGCCAAGAGATGGACGAGGAGGTGCATTTCTCTGCTTCCCGCATCCGCCAAAGTGCTGCCTTTGGCGAAATCATGATCATGATCGTCTATATTCCACTCATGACTCTCGTAGGCATTGAGGGCAAGATGTTCCGTCCCATGGCGCTTACCGTATTTTTTGCCATTCTCGGCGCCTTCATTCTTTCGCTGACCTATGTGCCTATGGCGAGTGCACTGATGCTGAGCCGCAAGGTGCACACGCGGGCCACTCTTTCCGACCGCATGATTGCCAAGTTGCAGTCGTGCTACCGGCCTGTGCTCGATTGGGTGCTGGTGCAGCGCCGCAATGTCATTACCGGAGCCGTAGCCCTGTTCTGCGTCAGTCTGGTGGGCTTCAAGTATCTTGGCGGCGAGTTCATCCCCAGTTTGGAGGAAGGCGACTTCGCCGTGGAAATGAGCATGGCGCAGGGCACTTCGCTGTCGCAGATGGTGGAGAGCTGCACCAAGGCGGAGCAGTTACTCAAGGCGGAATATCCCGAGGTGAAGCAGGTGGTGAGCCGCATAGGTAGTGCCGAGATTCCCACAGACCCTATGCCGGTGGAGCGTGCCGACATCATGATTGCCCTCAAACCCAAAGCCGAATGGACGTCGGCAACCACTACGCCGGAGTTGATGGAGAAGATGGAAGAGACGCTCAAGACCATTCCCGGACTGGAGGCGGAGATTTCACAACCCATCCAGATGCGCAATAACGAACTTCTGACGGGCATTAAGCAGGACGTAGCCATCAAGATATTCGGTGACGACCTGCCTACACTCAGCCGTCAGGCCGACAAGGTGAAACGGCTAATCGAGGGAGTGAAGGGCGTGAGTGGCATCTTCGTTGAGGAGGTGTCGGGACTTCCGCAGATTCAAGTGCGCTACAACCATGAACGTATGGCGGAATATGGACTCAGCGTTGACGAGGTAAACCAGTTGCTTGAAACCACCTTCGCGGGTGGTGTGGCAGGTGCTGTCTATGAAGGTGAGAAGAAGTTCGACCTCGTAGTGCGCATGGCTGACACCCGTCGCACCGCTGAACAGTTGGGCTCTCTCTATGTGCCCCTGTCTGGAGGCGGCAGTGTGCCCATCGGACAGATAGCCGACGTGGTGTATGAGTCGGCGCCCGCACAGGTCTCGCATGAGAATGGAGCCCGCCGTATCTACGTGGGATTCAACGTGAAGGGACGTGACGTGCAGAGCACAGTGGCCGACATACAGAATATTCTCGACCGCAAACTGAAGATGCCCGAGGGCTACTATTATACCTATGGCGGCGAGTTCCAGAACCTCCAGAGTGCCACTCACCGTTTGGCTGTGGTGGTACCGGTGGCGCTCATCGTCATCCTCCTGTTGCTCTATGCCACGGTGAAGAATGTGCGCGAGTCGCTCTTTGTCTTTTCAGCCATTCCCCTTGCTGCCATTGGTGGCGTGTGGGCATTGTGGTTGCGCGGCATGCCGTTCAGCATATCGGCAGGTGTCGGGTTCATAGCCCTGTTTGGCGTGGCTGTGCTCAACGGCATTGTGCTCATCGGACAGATGAACCAGATGGAGCGAGAGGGCGTAGGCGACATACATCGCCGCATCATTGACAGTTGCATGATTCGTCTTCGCCCCGTGCTCATGACCGCTCTTGTGGCTTCCATGGGATTCCTGCCCATGGCTCTCTCGCATGGTGATGGTGCCGAAGTGCAGCGGCCGCTCGCTACAGTGGTGATAGGCGGACTTGTCACTTCAACCCTTCTCACCCTTCTGGTGCTGCCAGCCATCTACAAGACGTTCTCGGTAGAGAAGAAGCCAGAGGCTGAAGGCTCTGTGACGGAGGAAAAACAGAAGTAAGCACCCCATAGGAACAAAGACAAAAAGTTAAGGACAAAGACAATGAAAAGAATAACGACCGTGGTCCTTGCCGTACTCTCGTTGCAGACGGCTTGGGCTGATAACAAAACGCTAACGCTGCAGCAGTGTCTGGACATGGCGGTGGAAAACAGTCTTGAACTGCAAACTGCCGACAAACAGGCGGAGCGGACACGGATATTGCAAGGCACGGCATGGGATGTCGACAAGACCTCGCTTTCGCTCTCGCAAGACCCTACGTCGGGAGGCAGTCCTGACAATGCCCTGACCCTCTCGCAGACCATCGAGTTTCCAACGCTCTATGCAGCCCGTCGCAGCCGGCTCAAGGCTGAAACCCGGGCAGAGGAAAGTCGCAGGGAAGTGGTGGCAAACAGATTGAAAGGTGAGGTGGCGGCAGCCTATTGGCAGCTGGTTTATCTCACCGAGCGGATGGCTATCCTGAACAGTCAGGACACCCTGCTTGCCCGTTACGTGACCATTGCTTCCAGGCGTTGTGCCGCAGGCGAGGCCCGTAGACTCGAACTCTTGTCGGCCGAACGTATGCACCAGGACAATTTGCAGGAACTTGCCACCATAGGAAGTGAGCAAGCCATTGCCCGCCGCACGCTCATGACGTTGCTCTGCACGGACAACCAGATTGTTCCGGCCGACTCGCATTTGAAACCTGTCTCAGCCGGTAGCTTGGGCTACGATTACGGGCAGAGTGCCGAGGGAAAGTACGCTTCGCTCCGTCTCAAGGCGGCCGAGAAAGCGATAACCGAAGAGAAAAACGGTTTCGCCCCGTCGCTTTCCATAGGACTTCGCACGCAGATGGTCATCAGTGGCTGGGACCCTTATCATGAAAATCGTGCCCGTTATGCCGGCGGAAACTTTATGGGCTTTGAAGTGGGCGTGGGAATACCGCTCTTTTGGGGTGCCACCCGAGCCAAGGTAAAGGCTGCCAAGGCGGAACGCGACGTCCTGTTGCTGGAAAACCGCAGGCAGCAACAGTTGCGTTCGGCCGAGTATAAAGCCGCTACCGACCGTTTCTCGGCAGCTCAGACCAAAATGGAGTATTACGAGAAAACGGGCGTCTCCAAGGCTGATGAACTGGCGAGGCTTGCCACCACGGAGTATGAGAACGGGGAAATATCCTATGTGGAGTATGTCAATGCCCTGCAGGAGAGCATGGACCTCCGGCTTAAACGTGCTGCTGCCATCAATGACTTCAATCAAGCAGCCGTGACGTTGTGGCAGTTCGAGGGAAAACTTTGATATTTGCGATGCCCCGGAAGAGTGGGGTAAAAACGGTTCTTTCGGTATTTGAAGTGACACCTGACATCACTTACTCTCTGAATGTTGCAAATCTCTTCCAAATCGGATACAGTCACAAAACTGCCCGGTTACAGATTGTTAGTGGCATAGTTGCGATGCGTAAATGTACGACTTGTGTGTGCTAAGTATACGTCTTGCGTGTGCTAAGTATACGACTTACGTGTGCTAAGTGTGCGACTTACGAGGTGTTAGTGGCAGAGTAACGGTGTGTTAGTGGCAGACTTGGGCTTTGTTTCGCAGCCAGGGCACGTATTGCCACGGCCGTGGGCAACGAGTGACCAAACTGCGGGGCAGATTCGGGGCATTCCACTTGAACTCAGCCATTGAGGAATTAGTGATAGATGTGATAGATGTTTAGCCATCTATCACGTATCTATCACTCCGTTTATATAACTGACAGTCAACCGAATAATGTAAGATATTGAGAAAAGTGATAGATGGTGGTGAAAAAACGAAAAACTTTTCCTGCGCGCGTGCGCGCGTAAGAGGCTGTCTTCTAACAAGTTTGTAAGAGGACAATGCCCCGTAATTGTGGGGCTTTCAGTCCGCTGCATATCCATCCTGACTTTGCCGCCGCATGTATCACTCCAAATCCCGACGATTCCTAAAAAACAAGGTGATTTGTTTCTTATTCCACTCTTTTATATTACTTTTGCAGACAACAAGAATGAACAAATCAATGCACGATACATACTCATTGCCCCCAGAGTGGCATCCCCAGAGTGGCATTCAACTCACATGGCCACACGCCCAAACAGATTGGGCTGATTATTTGAACCAGATTACGCTCACGTTTATTGATATGACGCGTGCCATTGCCCGTCATGAGAAAGTGCTCATCGTCACGCCTTTCGTTGACGATGTCAGGGCTATGGTGCAGGCTTCGGTTGACAAGGCCCTCCACCATAACATCCTCTTCCGCTACGCTCCCACCAACGATACCTGGGCGCGCGACCATGCGTTCATCACACTTCTGCCCGAAGGCGAGGGTGTGCCAAGGCTCGTGGATTTCCGTTTCAACGGATGGGGCGAGAAATTTGAGGCAGGCAAGGACAATCTTATCAATAGCCGACTGTTCTTCGACGGCGCTTTTCGTGGACACTATGTCAACCGCAACGAATTCGTGCTTGAGGGAGGCTCCATCGAGAGTGATGGCAAGGGAACGGTTTTCACCACCTCGCAGTGCCTCTTGGCACCCCACCGCAACCAACCCTTTTCGCGGGAGGAAATAGAATTAAGGCTGAAGCAAATGCTGGGTGCGAGGCGCATAGTGTGGCTTGACCATGGCAACTTGATGGGAGATGACACGGACGGACATATCGATACGATTATGCGTACCGCTCCCGACGACACCTTGTTGTGTATAGCCACGGACAACGTAAACGACCCCCAGCACGATGACTTCAAGGCTCTTGAAGCACAACTCCGCACCATTACTACGCTCGACGGTCGCCCTTACCGGCTTCTTCGTCTGCCTATCCCGGATGCCATCTACGACGGCGAAGACCGCTTGCCCGCCACTTACGCCAACTTTGTCATCCTCAACGGAGCAGTGCTCTGTCCGACCTATGCCCAACCGCACAACGACCGGCAGGCCTTGGACACCCTTGCCGAGGCTTTCCAGGGGCGTGAAATCATCCCCATAGATGCCCGTACGGTCATTCGGCAGCATGGCTCGCTTCATTGCCTGACCATGCAATATCCAGAGGATGTTATTCTTTAAAAACTTGAATGATGATGGATTCGAAAGAGGCAATAGCCCGTTTGGAAGCTAAAGACATAAAGCCAACCGCCAACCGCATACTGGTGCTCAAGATGCTGGTCATGATGAGGCGTCCCATGAGTCTGTCTATGTTGGACGAGAAGATGCCCAACATGGACAAGTCGAGCATTTTCCGAGTGCTCACCCTCTTCCTTGAACACGATGTGGTTCATGCTTTCGAGGATGGCAGAGGGGTGCTCAACTACGAACTATGCGAGCACCGGGGCCATTGCAATCATACCGACGGGCATATACATTTCTACTGCGAGTCGTGCCAAAGGTCATTCTGCCTTGAAGACCAGCACCTGCCTCATGTCGACTTGCCCGACGGATTCTATGCGCACGCCGTGTCGTTTGTCATTAAGGGCGAATGTGCCGAATGTAGAAAGAAACACAGACTGAGAAGTTAAATGGAAACGTATGAAACTAATCAATTGTTTGGCTACTCTGTGCCTGGCTGTAGCTATGTCGGCTTGCGCCAAGGGGCAGAAGAAGATAGACGCCTGGTCGAAAGTTTATGCAGAGCAGACTGCAAGCCGTGAAGCACCGCTTGCAACGGATGAAGACGGGCAGCAACCTGCCCAAGATGTTGCCGACGGAAAGCGCGGCAGGGCCGCCGAAGTGCAGGAACTCGAGATTCCCGCTCCACTCAAAGGCTTGCCCGAACAGATTTTGCGGCGTGTGGGCTACACCGTTTCTTACAACAGTTCAACACGCCAACCCAACTGGGTGGCATGGCATCTTACGGCTGCACACACCACAGGGCCCTACAAGCGTGGCGGCATCAAGTTTCATGAAGATGAGGAAGTGCCCGTGCCTCGTGCCGTAGACTGGGACTACGCACGTTCGGGTTATGACCGGGGACACATGTGCCCGTCGGGTGACAACAAGTGGAGCGAGCAGGCGCAGGAAGAGTCGTTCCTCTTTACCAACATTTGTCCGCAGAATGGAGGCTTGAACCGTGGCGACTGGAACGAAATGGAGCAACAGTGTCGCAGTTGGGCAAAGGAGTATGGCGACATCTACATCGTGTGTGGCCCCATTTTCTACAAGGGAAAGCACAAAACCATCGGCAGCAACAAGGTGGCTGTGCCCGATGCTTTCTTCAAGGTAGTGCTCTGCATGCAGGGCACGCCAAAGGCCATAGGCTTTGTCTACAAGAATGTGGAGGGCAATCGCCCCAAGGATTCCTATGTCAACACAGTGGATGAGGTGGAGCGCATCACAGGCTTCGATTTCTTCCCGGCTCTTCCCGACAGGGTAGAGAACAAGGTGGAAGCTGCGCGCAATTGGAACGACTGGAAGTGATAGGGTGCTTCTTTCAAACCATTTCTATTTGTTTTTCTGCCCAAGTAATGCAATAAATGTTTGTCGCTATGTTCAGTATTCTAAAAAGCATGGCGTTTTAGGCATGGGCTTTTGTTGGTCTTCGACGTATATTCTATGACTTTTCACGTTGTGTGTAGCGTTGAAGTAAGCTTCAGAATCTCGCCAGTATTCTAACATGTCTTCTTGAAATTTCTTACGCGTAGTTTTGCGAAAGCCTTTCAGAGACATATTGAATTCCTTCTTTTTGCATTGCTTGATACCTATACATGTGAACGCAAAATCTCCCTTTTTATCTTCAGCTTTCAAAATGAGCCCCGGCAATCCACAGAGTTTCCATGGACCGTTATCGTAAGGTAGTTCTTCTGTATACCATGCAGTCCAAGTACGTCCACGATATGTGGATTGAGCCTTATGGCAGACGTAGCCGCAAATGGTTGAGTCTTTGTCTTGCAGTTTCCATTCAAACTCAGGCATTTTTTCTGTGTAGTAAAAATTCAAGTCGCTTATACCGCCAAGGAATGTAATATCCTCTTTTTCGGGGTAGTTCTTGTAAATTCTGCGTGGGAAAGAATCATAGCTCAAAGGTATGCCGTCTGTTGACGGATCAATCCAAAAGAAGGCGGAAGAGCTGTCACTGATTTCCAAAATTCGTGTTTCGGAGTAAGGGAATGTTGCCTCTTCTACATTTCGGAACAAGCAATTATATTGAATGCGCAGAAAGTTCTGCGCATTCAATACTGGAGAGGAAAATAAAATGTATAGGATGAAAAAGACACCTATATATTTACAAGTTATAGACTTCATAACCATAATCTGTTTCCTGAGGGTCTAAACTTGAAACAAAGATATCATTTATCTCCCAATCTATGGGTACTTTCTTTTGTCCGAAAACATTGTAACCACTAGTTAAACTATGCCATTTTTTGTTTATCAAACTGATATCTTCTCTGAATAGTTTGCAGTGTGTTGTTCTTATTGTTCTCACTGAAA
This sequence comes from uncultured Prevotella sp., assembly GCA_905198745.1. Classification (GTDB taxonomy): domain Bacteria; phylum Bacteroidota; class Bacteroidia; order Bacteroidales; family Bacteroidaceae; genus Prevotella. The sequence continues at coordinate 48,575 of CAJKDU010000013.1, forward strand.
ATGTTTATTGGTAGTGCGAGAAGAAGTGACAGTGCGAATCATTTGATTAATATTTTCATAAATGTTCAATTATCTTTCGCGATACATCACGTCCTTAATCTTGCCGAAGCCGTCGTATTGGTTGACGAGGGTGAGGGAGCCATTCTCCTGGTTGAACTTATAGAAGCGGAGTACGCCTCCATTGCCGTCGGTGCTGTCCTTCTTGTAGGAACCCACGATGAGCAGATACTGCTGTGCCATGAACTCGTCGGTCTTGTTGAATGTGTTAGCATTAGGCGCATTATAGAAGAGGTTGAACTTCACCATGGTTACTTCTTCGCCAGGCAGGGTGATGCCCACGTTTGCCGTATGGTTCATCAGGTGGTAGGTGTAGACCTTGTCTCCGTCATTATAGAACATGTAGGGATACTGTGAGTGGAAGGCAAACGACGTGGCGTTGCCGAAACCTGCCGCAGTCATAGGCTCATAGAGCGACTGCGAAATCTGTCCACCAGTCATGTTTATGCCGTATACATAGCGGTTCTTGGCATCGTCCTGCATCACGGAGTAGACGGTAGTGCCGGAGAACGTGGTGTTCACCATGGCTATCATGTCCTTGCCAGTCTGGTAGGAGAAGAGCTTATTCTCAGGGTCGTCCATTTTCGAACAGAGCGTATGGTCTCCGTAGTAGGAACCGTCAAAGGTGAGGAACTGCTTGTGGTCCTTGTCGTAGACAATGGCTTTCTGATTATAATAGGTGTCATAGCCGGAACGGCCCATGAACACTCCAAAGAAAGGAGCGGCATGGAATTCAAGTTCCCCGCCACTTGTTAATGTGTTGATGGGGTCTTCGAATACAGCACCATAATTGTTGCTCTTGGCATAGAGGTTGCCCTTGTCGGTGACGCAGAGGCGGTAGCCCTGGTATTGACCGTCAGTGGCTATCACCTTTTCGTCCTTGGGCGTCACCATGAATTCGCTGACAGTCATGTCGTACTGAGCTTTCAGCGTTGTCTGGTTGAGCGACCAGGAACCCTCATCGGTGCAGAACCACATGTCGTCGCCGGAAGCATAGTTGCTCGGACGGGCATTCATCATCAGTGTGCGTGCGCCCTTCAGCTTGGGAATCTTGGTGCCGAGAATGTCGTGAATGGCTGCGCGGCGCGTATCGGAGAGCACTGACACCATGTCCATACGGGCATAGCCGTCCTTGTCGTCGCAAAGCACCATCCATCCCTCGTAGGTGGCAGAGGTGACTTGAACGGGCACTTTGAAGTTGGTGGTCACGCCAGTCTGCTTGTTGGTCACCATGTACTGGATGACATATCTGCCTTCGGTGAGGTCGGCAAAGAACTTCACGTCCTTGGCATGGTCAGTGTCTATTTCCTTCTGCCGGGTCTTGGTGTCGGGAAAGGTACCGCCGCTTTTCCACAGAAGGCAGGAATATTCATAGTTCGGATTGTTGTCTATGCTGCCGTTGAGGTCGGAACTGAACGAGGGCGACAGCTCAATGTAGTCGGCCTTCTGCACCACACTCATCTTTTCGGGAAAGCCGGTGCCGGTGATGGTCTCCACCTCGGTATAGTCATAGTTGCCCTTGTCCTCGTAGCAAGACGTGAGCGTGGCGGCTGCTACCAGCATGCCGCAAATATGTTTGAATTTGATGTTCATAGTGTTGCGTGTTTATTTTTCATACTTGGAATAGTCCACAAGATAGGGCGAGACGAGCTGCATGTAGGAGCCGTCGTCCTCGGTTACGGGTGTGCCCGCATCGGCTTGCTCCTGGAGATGCTTCTGCAGCTTCTTGGCAAGATAGGGCATCTTGCCGTAGTTGGCCTTGCTGTCGAATTCGGAGTGTTGCCATCCCATGAGGTTGTCGAGCAACTTTTCCTTCTTCACACTCCAGGTACCCAGATAATAGTCGCCCCAGGAACTCCACTGGTAGGGCATCTCCCAGATGTTGTTGAAGATGATCTTGTAGCGTGTGCCGCAGAGTTCGTTGCCCGACTCTGCCCAGTTTGCCTTGTTCTTGTACTTCTCCAGTTCTGCTGTGAAGTTCTCGTTGTCCTGCAGTTCGAACACTATTCTCACTGATTCGTTGTCGAGTCGTGCAGTCTTCTTGATGTAGTAGAACACGTTGCGCGATGCTTGCCCGGCAGGAATGTAGCAGGCGGTGTCGCTCAGTTCGTAGTCTACGCCTTCCACGGCTGTGGAGAGCTCTTTGTTAACGGTCAGTTTGAACTTGCGGTCATAGTTCTTCACTTCACCCATAACGTACACGGGCACGTATGCGCGGAGCTTTTCCGTGTCGTCACTGTAGCTGGCAAAGGTCACGCTCATGGAGTCACTGTAGGCGAGTGGCGTTCCGTTGATGTCGGTAGAGACGGTTCTTCTCATGAATATGCCCGACTTCTGTCCGTCGAAACTGGTGAAGTCTTCTTCGGAGCAGGCTCCCAGCAAGGCAATGCCCAGGAGGGAGAAAAGGGGAATGATATATCTTTTCATATCGTTTCTGTTGGTTTATCTGTTTTCTTTTTCGCTTGAAGGCATGGGCAGCACATACTTGGATGCGCTGGGGCTCACGCTCGACCATGAGTCGCTAGTGGCACCGTTGAACTCGTTTCCGATGGAGGAGTAGGTGCGCTTGAACATGAAGAAAATCTGTCCTTCGCCCCAGAACTCGCGGATATATTCCATCTTGAGTTGCTTGGTGAAGTCGCTGTTTGTCACGCTCTCCTCGAGTGGCGTGATGCCGCGCTTTTGGAGAATGGTGTTCAGGTAGCCCAGGGCCTTGGGCTTGTCGCCCAGTTTCATTTCGCTCTCGGCGGCTATATAGTAAGCCTCACTAATGCGCATGAGCGGCATCATCACGGCATAGAGTGGCGTATTGTTGGCATCGTAGGTTATTTCCTTGAACTTACCGAAATAATAGTAGTTGCCGTTGTGCACCCACTGTGACTGGAATCGATAGTCAGCCTGGTTGGTGAACACCTTTTCTATGTAGCCTGAATAGGAGCGGTACATGTCTTCAGAGGTGAGGTTGCTGCTGTCGAAACGGTTCTTGTAGATGTTGGAACGCTCTGAATTGTAGATTCCGAAGAGCACTTCTGACGAGAAGATGCGGTCAGGGTTGACATTATTGCCCAGCAACTTGTCAGGGTTGACAAAGGGGAAGAATGTCTTGACTTCTTCGCTGTCGGTGATTTTCTTCGCTTCGGCAAGGGCTTTGTCTGTGTCGCCAATCCACTGGTAAACGCGTGCCTTGAGCAGGGCGATGGCGTAGTAGTTGAGTCGCAGCTGACGGTAGTTGCGGTAGTTGTCGCCGTTTTTGTTGGGCTCTGCTGCCACACCGGTGGTTGTGATGGGGTCGCCGGCTTTCAGGCAAGCCTCAGCTTTGTCGAGGTCGGGCAGAATATGCTGTTCTACCACTTCTTTAGAGGAGAGCAGTGCATAGGCCTGTGGTTCGGTAGAGTCGTTGTAGGGCATTACCTTGGTGTCGCAGTCGCGGCTGTAGACGGTGCCGAAGAGTCTGAGCAGGTCGAAGTGGATGAAGGCGCGCAATCCGAGCAGGTCACCCTTAATCATCTCCTTGTCGCTCTCTGAGAGTACACTCTTCTGCTTTTCCACACCGTCGAGAATGACGTTGGTGTTGAGGATGGTCTGGTAGGATTCCTGCCAGATGGCATTGATACTGCTTTGAATGTCAGATTCGGTGAACCTGAAGTTGGTCCAACGATACTTGTTGGCATAAGAGTTGCTGCCCGGTTCGTAGCGTTGTGACATGAGGTCGATGGCTCCGTAACTCAGCGCACTGCCGTAGAGGTTGGATGAAGCCAGTTTGTTGTAGACACCATTGACGGCAGTATAGAATCCTTGTCTTGTGGAGAACTGCTGGTCCTCTGTGCTCTTGTCTTTCGGTGTGTAGTCGAGCCAGTCGCTGCAGCTGGTGGTCAGCAGGGCGGCGAAGGCCACGACGGCTATGTGGAATATATTCTTGATATTCATAATAAGGATGGTTTATAATGTGAGTGATAGGGCGAACGAGAAGCTGCGGGCAAAGGGGTAGGAGGTGCCTCGCTCCTGCTTGATGGACGAGATGCGGAAGATGTCGTTCATGTAGGCATTGATGCGCAGGCCGCTCAAGCCGAGTGAACGGGCTATCTCAGGGTCGAATTCGTAGCCCACTTGCAGCGACTCAAGGGTGAGAGTGTTCTCGCGCTGAACGAAGCGCGACGACATAGGTGTGCTCTGCTGGTCGGCAATGTTCTTGAACTGGGCAATGTCGCCCGGCTTCTGCCAGCGGTCGTAGAAGGCACGCTTGTCCTGGTTGTAGTTGAGATCAGACTTACTGAGGTTCTCCACCTTGTTGAACACGGATGAGTTGAACGAGTCTGCGCCCAAGCGATAGCGGAAGATGGCACTGAAGGTTAGTCCGCGATAGCCGAAGTTGGTGCCCAGGGTGCCCTCGATGTCGGGTCGGGTGTTGCCCACGATGACCTCGTCGTCGTAGGTGAAGTCGTAGGTATAGCTACCATCTTTCTTGATGAACAGTTCCTTACCCGTGGCAGGGTCAATGCCGGCGGAGCGCACTGCCCAGATGTCATCCGGGTCGGCACCGTCGAAGTAGCGTTGCGTGCTGCGGCTCTGTCCGTACTTGTTGAGCGACTCGAGCGAGTTTCCGATGCCATCAAGTTTGGCACTTTCAGTGCGCATGGTGCCGCGTACGGACCAGGTGAGACGCTTCTTCAGGTTACGGATAATGTAGTACTGCAGGGTTGCGGTGAAGCCTTTTGCAATCTGCTTTCCCAGGTTGGTGTTGTAGGAGGTGGTATATTCACCGAGCGTAGAGTTGTATGACATGGGCAGACCAGAGCTGGCAGGAAGGCCTATGGCGATGAGTAGTGGGTCGGTGTTCTTGTAATAGTAGTCCATGGTGAGCGACAGACGGTTGTCGAACATGGTCAGGTCAAGACCTATGTTGCGGTCGAGCGTGGTCTGCCACTCCAGGTTCTTGTTGCCCATGTTGAGCAGCACGGAACTGAGGCCGAAGTAGTTGTAGGCCGTGTAGGAATACTGGAACGTAGTCAGTGCCAGGGAAGAGTCGTAGTTCTGGTTGCCGGGGTTACCGATGGAGCCGCGAATCTTGAAGTAGTTGATGAAGGGCAGGCTGTTCTTGACAGACTCCTCGTTGTGGATATTCCATCCCAGACCGAGTGACCAGGTGTTGATATACTTCTTGTTGGAACCGAAGATAGAGGAACCACTCAGACGGTAGCTCACGTCCATGAGGTAGCGGTCCATGTAGGAATAGCCGCCGCTGAGGTATGCACTCACCGAACGGCTTACGCTTTCACTGTAGCTGGGACGGCCGCCCTCGGGATAGCCCTTGGAGAAAGAAGGGTAGGTGAAATCGCCTGAGGGGAAACCTATGGCTGAATAACCCTGAAGTGTAGACTTGCTTTCATTGATGTTGGCACCGAGCGCCACGTTGATGCGGTGAGCATGGTTGAGCACGGTGGCATAGATGGCGGTGAAGTCGCCCTCTATGTTGTCGGTCTTGGTGTTGCCGAAGCTGTAACTTCCGCGCTGTAGTGTGTTCACGCTCTCGAAGCGGGTGTCGTCTGGCGAAACGAAGTTTTCGGTATCCTTGTTGTAGTGGGTGATGCCGAACTTGCCGCGCAACTTGAGTTCCTTGAGCGGGTTATATTCCACTTGGAAGTAGTCGCTCAGCATCAGCTGACGGCTCTCGTCGCGGCTATTGAGGTTGTCGTTGTACATCGGGTTACCGATGCGGTTTTCGTTAGAGTTGTTGGCGAGGAACTTTGTGATGTTGCCCTCGTCGTCGTATTTCTTATAATATGGGTTGGCAGAGGCGTATTGCGAGAACGACACGGTGGGGTTCTTGGCATTGGTCTGTTGGGCAGTAAACTTGTTGCTGAACTGCAACTTGCCCACTCTGTAGGTGAGGTCGATGTTGCCGCCATACACGTCGCGGTTCGACTTCTTCATCACACCATTGGTCTTGTTGTAGTTAAGGCCGATGCCGAACAGGAAGCCGCCCGAACCTCCGTCGAGGTAGAGTTGGTGGCGATGGTTAATTCCCGTGCGCAACGGTTCAGAGAGCCAATAGGTGTCCACACCGCTGGCTATGTCGCGCATGTGCTGCTGGTAGAGGTTGTCGAGCTCGATGATGTCGGCTGCAGGCAGGTCATTGTTGGTGTACTTGCCAGCCATCTTCTCGAACTCCAGCTTTTCCTTGGCATTCATCAGGTTATATCCACCCAGGTCGGGTATGCTGATGTCCATAGAGCCGTTGTAGCTCACGCGGAGTTGTCCTACCTTAGGTTTCACAGTTTCCACGACTACCACGCCGTTGGCAGCCTTAGAACCATAGATGGCGGTAGAGGCTGCATCCTTGAGCAGGGTCATGGAGGCTATGCGGTTGATATCGAGATTGTAGATGGCTTCGAGTGAAGACTCGAATCCGTCAAGGATGAACAGCGGTTGGTTAGGGTCTTCCGACAGTTCATCACGCATGCCGAGCATGCTTGACTTGCCACGAATCTCGATGTCGGGCAGGCGGTTAGGATCTGAACCGAAGAGATTGTTGTCCATTACATTGAATGACGGGTCGAGGCTCTTCAGACTGAGAATAGGGTTCTGCACACCTACCGACTTCAGTTCCTGTCCGGAGAAGGTGGCAGATGAACCGGTGAAGGTCTCCTTGCGTTTGGTCACCACGCCCGTCACCACCACCTCGTCAAGGTTTCCGGCATCTTCGTGCATTACTAGTGATGCGATATTAATCGCTTAACTATAGTTATATATTTGATATTTA
>CAJKDU010000014.1 GCA_905198745.1 uncultured Prevotella sp.
GTGGAGGGATATTTTCTGCTCCCACAAGCCGCAAGAAAAGACATAAAGACAAATTGTGTGTGAAGAATACGCTTTTCTGAGGAAAAGGAAGATTGTTCACAGTCACAAGACCGAAAGCAGAATTTGACGATTGTCTCAGAGGCGGCTAACTTTGCAGGAAATATGCCTACCACTGCGCTGATTGGAAGCAGATCTTTGATATAGTCTGTAAGAGGTGTTATGTATTGCATGTAAAGAGGTGAGGCGAATGAGTGAAACAGAAGCGGGTGGGCAGTGAAGCGTTTGTATGTCTGCTGTACCGACAAAAGGCGAGTGTGTTGGCTGTCCGTGATGCAAGTCTTCAAAGCTTCAGCCTTGAAAGCTTGTAGCACGGACAGACAATTCTCTCGCGTCGGTGCTTCGGCATACTGTCAGCTTTGGCTAATAGCAACGTGTTGCCATCAGCCAAGGGTGTCTGTATGACAACAGACCTTGTGACGCTTCGCTATGGCGTGGGGCGTAGCAGTATAATTTAGAGGTAGATAGTAACGTATATCAGGTAAGAAGAGACAATTGAGCAACGGACAAATCGGGCACTCTTGTCAGCATGACAAATGTGCCTTGTCCTTGCCGCAGGACACTGAGGCAGATTGGACGTAGCAGACTTGTCTGCCACATGCAATATGCCTGAGTGGACAAGAACTGTCTCTTGTATAGCAGAAGAAAAGTTGTAAAACAGATGATTAGTGATAAAAGTGGCATGGGTGGGCAGAATGGCATTACACGGTCATTGCCGAAGCCCTCAATGGGACAGCCAGACAACAATAAAGGCAGTTATCAGAAGTGACAGTTTCTGATAGTGCCATTGTTGGCAGCCTGTCATATGGGCATTCGTGCGGTGTCCGTACAGTAATGTCGTTCTGAAGGTGTGGGGCGAAGCGGTATAACTCAAATCATAGACGGAAATCCGCATATATCAGGAGACTATTCAGTGTCGAAAAGGAGATAAATGTAGAACAGGTACGGGTGGGCTGTGAAGCTGTCGCAAGATTGCAAGTCTGAACATCAAGGCGAGTGGATTGACAATTGGCAGTCCTCTCGCGTTCAGACCTTGGCATACTGTCTTTCTTGGCTAATAGCGACCATGTCGTCATCAGCCAGGAATGTCTGTATACCAACAAGCTTGGTGACGCTTCGCAAATGGAGCGGGACGGAGTAGATTAACAGTTCATAGTGGATTGATATTTATATAAAAGGTATAAATATAATTTTCAAATAATTCTATGGACAGTAAAAAAGCAAAAATTGCCATCATCGACAATGGCAAAGTAAAGACATTGCAAGAATGGAACAAGGCTGATGCCTTGTTTTTTTGTGAGGTATTACAGAGAGAGAGGACAGACCTGTATGATTATGTCAGGGAAGTCTTGCAGAAAATGAACAGTGTTCAGAAGGATGCTATCGGGTATTGCCTGGAGCCTATGCCTGAAGGATATGGTAAATGCAAACAAGAGATAAGAAAGAAACCTTCTTTCAATTCCATATTGAACGAACATGATTTGAAGCAGTTGGCTGATTTGTCCAACGAATTTGGAGTTTTTGCTGAGCCAAGGCAAGTCACTCCTCGTATTCTCGCCGCTTTTTTCAGAATGGAGCAGACGGGGTTAAAAGTGAAAAAACTGAGAATACTATGTGCTATGCTGTCATCGTTGGCTTCCTACGGATTCATCACTTACAACTGGCAATCGCCTATCTACACTCACCGTCTTTTGAGAGCATACAAGAAAGACGGCTACTTGAACAGAAGTGACCTGTCAACCGCCAACGGAGCTATCCATGCCGTGCTGATGGATGAACGCATGTCAAAAATCGGAGCAGTCATCAAAAAGTTGAAATTGACACGTGAGGGGAAGGAAAAACACTGACATGTCAGTGTCATGATGATGGATTTTTATGCGCTGGTAGTACCTTTGCACTCAAAAATGGCGAGTTTTGAAGACTCCGCGGCTGTATAATTTATAAATATCAAGTCAAAAATGAAGAAAACAACAAGAATCATTGCCATGGGTGCAATAGTTGCATGTATGGCATCCTGCTCAGAGAGCGAACTGTATTTGTATGGATGTGGATGCGACAAGGAGGACAATCCTTGTCTTCTACAAGTGACAGATGTGACGAAGGCCGGCTATGCCTTGACACGGGCTGCAAATGAGAAATCAGCTTTCGACGAAGGCGACCTGATTGGTTTGTGTCTGGATGATGGTAGTGGCACCTACGACGGAACAAGCTATAATGGCATAAAGCTGACCAAGGGGGAAAGTGAATGGACTCTGGAAACAAAAGCCCTGTTGAGTTCAACTCCTGGAACGTTGTATGCCATATACCCATATAGAGAAGACATGAGCAATAAGGTCATCTCATTGTCGTTAAATGACGCCCAAGACTATCTGTTCGACAAGGTTGATAAAATCTCGAAAAGCAACAATACAGTGTCGCTGAGCATGGGGCACATGCGTGCCAAACTGGTTGTAAATATCAAGAAGGGTAATTTTCTGGGAGACTGTAATATCACCCAAGGCAGAATATATGGCTCCTCGCTCTCTGTGGATGGCTCATATGACCTTGTGACTGAAAAAATGACCGAATCAGATACTGATCAGGAAATACAATTCACGGGAGCCGTGTCAGACGAAGCACCCCTTGTGGATGAATGGTTTGTGTTCAGTAAGTTCGGTTCTTCAATATCCAAATTGTCATTTGAGTTTACCGTTAATGGAGTCGTGTTCCCCACGGTAAGTTCCACAAACAGTATCAGGTTTGAGAAGGGTAAGAAATACATCTTCAACATCACTATCAACAACAAGCAGGCAGAAGTGACGGCAGTGGATATAGAACAATGGGTAGATACCGACAGCGAAGACCTGTCTGTTATCAACTAACATGTCATCGCAGGGAAACGTCCGTATTGTACGGACTGCTCCCATAGACGATAAGGCCGATGGATGAAGTGCATTATGTGGTAGTGGTTACCTTGGTGGCAGGCCTGCTTGTGCGCATTGCCTTTTGGTGGGGGAACCGCTGGAAGAAGCGTGCGAGGTATGCCTACATGATAGTCGGGCAGCGCGGCGAGACACCCGAAGAACGCTCATGGGGCTACCGCAATGCCCTGCTGGCTGGAGAGGCAAAAGCCCTGAAGTACTACTTGTGCGCATCTTTGGAGCAGTTTGAGGATGTGAAGCCGTTAACACCCTCGCCATTTGACACGGGGATTGGGTATTCCGTGCCTTTCATCTTCTATGACTATTATCTGCCCATGCGCATCAGGAACTTCGGGACGGAGCGGCAGCAGGAACTGTCATGGACAATCAACCGCTTCAAGGAGGGAAAGGCAGATGCGTCAGGCTACTTCCTCACATGCATTGCCAAACTGGGGCTTTCGGGGCCGCTAACCATCCTCTTCATGCCGTGCAGCAGCAGACGCAACTATTTTATGCGCTTCAAGGCTCTCGCTGTACAATTAGACAGATACAGGGAACTGGAACCGGAACTGTACAGTATGCGCTATATTTCGGAAAGGAAGAGCAAACATAAGAGTGCGGACAGAAATCAGGTGTCGGCTGTGTCCAACATCGTACTTGATGCCAACGTCGTGGGCAAGCAGAACTGCATCCTGGTGGACGATGTGTGTACGACCGGCTCGTCCATAAGGGCGCATATAGCTGAACTGCACACGTTTGGGGTTCGTGTGGTGGGAGTTGTTTGCCTAGGCAAGACACCACTTATCCCAACTAATGAAACGATAATGAATCAAGCAAGAAAAGAACACAAAGAAAATTTTGAAATATGAACAACGTAACAATCATGGGACGGCTTGGCTCAGAGCCTGTTGTCCGCAACACCAATGGATCGACGGTAGCCCGACTGTCATTGGGCGTGACCATCAACTCAGAAAAGAATTCAGATAAATCAACCGAATGGATTGATGTCTATCTGCGGGACAGCCTTGCTCTCATTGCACAGCAGTACTATCACACCGGGGACAAAATTTACATCTATGGACATCTGGTGACTGGCTCGATGAAGGACCGAGACGGCAATGTGCGCTACGCAACGCAGATTGTAGCCGATGAGAGCAGCAAGGTAAAGACTGCAAGAAGGAACCTCAATGCAGACGAGAGTGAAGAATAAAAAAATAGAATAATGCTATGGCAGTAAACAAGGTAAATCTTGTGGGGAGGCTGGGAGCTGACCCCACATTCCATCACATTGACAAGAACAACACCCTGTCACGCATCAATGTGGCAGTTCATGACTGTGACTATGATTCGAGTGGCAACAAGGAGAAGGTGACCAACTGGATTACTGTTATCCTATGGAACCGCCTTTCCTACATCTCCAAGAACCTGCTATGCAAGGGGGCGACGGTGTCTGTGGAAGGAAAGGTCGTGAAACGTAGTTACACGGACAAGAATGGGATAAGGCAGTATGTACTGGAAGTGGAGGCGCAGCGCATTGAGTGTCTTTGCAAGCCAGAGAACAAACAGCCTGCGGAGATGGATGAGACGGACAATGAAGCCACCTGTTTTGACAGCGAGGAACCTGACTACTATGACGATCCCTTTGGTGACGAAGAGGACGGTGTGGCAAGTTATGAGCTTCAAGAGGAAACTGTAAACAATGTCGTTTCAGAGCCTCTTGTCGTCAAGAGAGGCAAGTCGCTTTCCATCAAAGACCTTGAAGTCCCGAAGAAAAGAGGGAGAAAGAAAAGCAAATAAAACAGATTTGCCGTTTACACATTATTATATATAAATATAATGGAAGATTTGTTGGCTATAATAGGAGCATTTGTCTTAATGAAAGTCATGTGGTTCGTGCTGAGGGTACTCTTTCATGCGAGCAGACGAAGTGATTACAGGAGGGACAGATAATAAGCGATACGACAGAAATCAGCCGCAAGGAGTCATGTCCCTGCGGCTGATTGGTGTTAGAGTCATTCCATCTTGTGAAGGAATGCCTGCAAATCCTCGTCCGGAATGTTTTTCAGTTTTATTGGCGAAAAGCCGTCCAACTGCTCCACTTCAAACACTTCGTCCATTCCGTACTTGGAGCCGTCTACCTTTACGCTCTCCATTTCATTCACAGAAGTATAGCCATACTCCGTTTCGTGCAGACCGCATACGATGGTGAACAATGTTGTGTCACTTCCTTCGGGCTGCCCTTCGAGTACAAACCATCTAATGTTACCGATGAAGAAAACCGCCACACAAACGGCATCCTTGCCCTTACCATCCTGTGAGTACAGGGGATAGGACTTTAGCCTTTCCTCCAATGTCGGTGTAATCAATCTGCTTGCCATAGTCAATCGGTGTTAAGTGTTCTGCAATACATTCTTTTCTCTTCAAGGTGCTCGATGGTTTCAGCTGCCAATCGGCACGCCCATTCGTCACGCTGGTCATAGTGTCCCTTTTGGTAGTCGTCCGCAAGACGTTCCAAGAAGGCAAACACCACCTTGCCCTTTTCATTGACGAGATAACGATGGTCATTCGCAAGGGCATTTCCAACCTTGGAGGCAGAACCCATCTGACCGTTAACAAACCGTGAGAAGCATTCGACAAAAGTCTGCTCTTTCTCTGATAATTTTTTGCTGTCCATTGTATTCTTGAATTTGATGTTAATAACTCGCCTGATAATAGATTCTCGGTTCGCTGCTGACATTGTAGATATACTCTCCGCAACGCACCAATAAGGCATCCATACCATAATAGATGCGCTTCATGCCTTTGATGCTTCCACTTCTGTGGAAGTTGGGGAAGCGGCTGATGTCGCACCGCTTGCCTTGTTCTTTAGTAATTCTTCTTGTCCTCATGTCATTTGATGTTTGGATGTTCAACTTGTTTTTGCTTCCCTTTGTTCGAAGCCTTTCGGCTCCGCTTGTCGGGAACTTATTTTTCGTGCATCAAAGACTGCGGAATAAGGGCAATAAGGCAAGTAAACAGACGGAGAAATAAATGAAATACCACTAATGGAACATTCGTGAAAAGCTGTCGTTAAGTTCTCTGCCTGTTAGCTGTGCGGTACTTGATGTTTGCCCAGGCAGTAACTTTGCACCGAAAAATGGGCATCGACAAGTGAGCGGAATGATTGACAACAGAATGTCATATACAAAAGACTAAAACAGTTGATAGAACTTACAGCAGTCAAGAAACTATCCCATGAGCAAAACAAAAGCGACCCGAAGGTCGCCTTGTTTATGAGGAGGAAAGGCTATTTCTTGCCCTTCTTGGTTGCTGGCTTGGAAGGCTCTTCCTCAGGAGTCTCCTCCTTGTCTGGCGTGAGGTAAACCTTGTCGGCTACGAGTACTACTTTGGAGTGCTTGACACCATCCTTGTCTGTCCACTCATCTGGACGGAAACGACCCTCAACTGTAAGCATGGCACCTTTTGTGATGATGTCGAACGTGTCGGTGCTTCCGTTCTTGCGCCAAGTTTCCACATTGATGAAAGCTGACACTCTGCGTGTTTCCTCGCCGTTCTTTTCCTGTCGGCTGATAGCCAAAGAGAAGCGTGCTACGCTGTTGTTTGTAAACTGGTGGATGCTAGCGTCTGAGCCTACGAATCCAGTGATACCGAAAGAATTTTCTACCTTTTTCATATTGAATTGTATTTAAAAGTGAGACTTAATTTTTACATGCATTACAGAGCAGGGATGTGGCACCATGTGGGAAGCACCATGAAAATCGTTCGCAATACTCTTTTTCTTGTTGGCGATGAACGACAGAGAGGAAGAAAAAGGAAGATTACGCACTATTTTATTGGTCACAGCGATAGCGGCCACACAAGAAGGAGGAGATCCTTCGCAGCATCACGCTACCTTTGCATGGAAAAAATAAGTCGCTTTGAAATAACACTATTCAGAAAAAGGATAAGGAAATAGGTATGTGGATGCAGGAACAGATGTCAGCCAACAGCAAACAGGAGCAAGTCGCTTTCTCTCTGTCAGCCGCAAGAACGCGGAAAACCCTGAGTGACTCATGGATGTGGAAAATGCAAGAACAGAAGCACATGAAACGCGTCATCACGAAGGATGCGCATACAGGTCGGAGCATCGGCAAGATGTAAGACGGACAAGAATGTTGTTAAAGCCATAGAAAGGTATGCTGACAAGTAACCTCATGCCGATAAGGGGAGCAGATGTAAAGCCCATGCAGACGACCAAGGTAAAGAAATACATTCCTCATAACAAGGCAGACTTTTGGTGGCTTACAATGGCGAATGGTTCAAAACTAAAAGGATATAAAAGAGTGGAAGCGTTGCTTCTATAACAGGATTGGAGCAAGTGGGCATACGGCGCAGCTTGCGGAGAGCAGCTAATAAAACAGGAATTGAATCTTTCAAAGGATAAAGTTAAAAGTACAACAGACGGTCGAAAAAGAAAAAGAGTCTGCAAACCTTGCCAAGCCTACAGACTCTTTTTCACCTATTCATAGATGACCACGTCATCCCGATACTCAACCACCTCTTTGCCGTTGATGAGTTGAATGAGCAGTTCATTGCCCATATCCTCAACTATCGTTCCCTCTGTCTGTCCCTTGTGTGGGTAAAGCAAGGTGCAGAAACTGCCGACAATGCTTTCCAAATCCTCAAAGTCTATCATAGCCTCTCCTCCGTGTTAGCCGAACGTGATTGGATTGATGCAGAAGTTCGTGTCCTCTGCCTCATACTCATATTCATTGATGAAGTCCATCATGTCCTGTTCAATTCTTCCCTCCAGAGAGACACCTGTCTTCTCACACCACAACTTGATGGCATCGTTAAAGGTGGAGTAAGCACCCTCACAATCCTCAAAGAGTTCTCCGTATGCAGTGACGTAGCACTCTTCGGGGAAGAAGTCGTTCTCATCGTGCGTATAGAAAATGTCGCAACCTGGCTCAACCTCTCGCCAACTGATTGATAGTTCGTTTTCAAGTGCCTTGTTCACCTCTTCAAAGAACAAATCGCAGGAAGACCAAGCACTTTCGGTGTCAAAAGACAACAGAGCATAATCATCTTCCAGGTTCTCCTCATACTCTGCCCAATAGATGTGTCCTCTTACCGAGATACCTTTCTTCTCATAGTCAATACCATAGTGTTCTGCCAAGAGATACAGATACACGTCTTTACTGTTCACCTCCAACTCTTGGAGTGTGTTCCAAAGGTCTGCCACGGCTTTGCGTGAGCCTGTCACCTTGTACTGAGTGTCGCAAATGTTAGCCATAAGATAAAATTTTTATTTTCTTCCCTTATGTAGAACCAACTACCATCGGGATTGATTAAAGAATTATGTTGCCTCAAAAGGTGTTATGGCTCATCAATGCAAGGTTTTGCCGTCAAATACTACCTCTGAAGCAATCAGAGCGTGGAGATTTCACGAGCAAACTCCTGCACTGACCTTGCAGAATGAATGCCATAACGGGTACCTTTGCAACACAATTCTTGTCAAGCATGATGTGGTTGCTCTTAAATGGGTATGGCACATTTATAAGGGGAAAGACTATGGGGAGTCACACGACTATGTGAGTTGAAAAGAGAGACAGTCGAAAAAGGAAAAAATCATGTAATACGGCACAGACAGAAGATTCTCGTTGATGGAATCAGTATCGTGGCAATATTCCACTAATTTTGCAGCCATCGATTATGAAAACAAGGGTTATTACAGCAGTCACTTTACTTTAATTGAATAGCATATATAATATATATGCTAAAGTGATTTTTCAGCATTGTTTCTATCTCCCGTAAGGTCAAGACGGTTCCCCATTGCAACTGACAAGAAGGTAGCAGGATGCAATATGGTAACACTTAAACCAGCTAGCATATATAGATATATGCTAAAGTATAATTAAGTAAATACATAGAAGGATGCATGAAGAATCATCTATGCATCAACATGTGAAGCCAAACAGGGGATGATGCAAATAAAAGTTGATGCCTTACCAAGAATGACTGCCTTTTCAGATAAGGTGACCATTTGTGCATTCAAGCAGGATTTGTCTATAGGAAACTGTGATGTAGATTCATAGCATGAGTAAGTTCACGAGTTTTCCCAAAAATCAAAGTGGAATGGAACCATAGAGTTTTTTTCTTTTTCGACTGTCGCTATGTTTTTATTGTGCAAAGGAAAATTACCACGGCAAAACAGGCATCATTAACAAAAAAGTAGCACAAAAAACGGGGAAATGCTACCAAAGCACCATTTAAAGTGCCAATTTTGGTGTTTTTAACAAAATAAGTGTTCAAAAGCTTGTATTTTCCAATTATTTTTGTTTACTTTGCAGTCGATATAGAAGTCACAGAATCGCTACCAAACGTCGCTCCCACCAAAACCCAGCGAAAAAAGTGGTGATTAACTAATTGACACATAAAGGTTTATGATTACGCTTAGGGCTGCTTAACATCCCATGCGAGTCACCAACGCAAAAAGGATTTCCCTCTCAGGAAATCCTTTTTGCGTTTATTTAGTTTTCGTTTCTCCTATCAATAATGGGCTCGGAAGCCCGAATCGTCCTCAGCCTCCACCTGTATGACATGTTCCTTGTGACGCTGGTCTTGAGGCAGAAGTGTTGTCCAAACCTGACGGGACGGCACTGCACGAAGTGGATTCCGCTTGCTGTAACTGGTGGGATAGACATGCTGGGTATACATCATCCGTTGCCGTGCCACATTGGGGTCTGGGTAGAGGGCATGCGTGCATGTCACCCAAGGTCCGCCATCGACACGTATCCGGACACGGGTAGAGTCGGATGCGCCATAGACCGTCACGAGAACACGACCATCAGCAATGGTGTCGAGGCCTGCCACATGCCTGTCCAGCGTATCGCGTCCGGCAACCCAGACATTCACCTCCGAGCGGCTGTCAGTAGGCACAAACCGATAGGTATGGGCCAATCCGCCGCGTGTGAAATGGAACTGGAAGTATCCTTTCGGTGTTCCACACTGCATCAGTGCAGAAGGAACGCCCCTGAAATTTTTCTCTCCCACCCACCAAAAACCACAAGTGGCTCCAGCCACAAGTTCGTCGACGCGGGTTCCGGGAATGTTGTAGCGGTGGCGTGCCACCTGGTGCATGTGTCCGGTAAGGACAATCACGCGGTCACGATGCTCCAGCATCTTGAGCAGCTGGTCTCTGTTGGAGGTCCTTGCCAATGGTATGTGCATGGCAAGGAGTATGCGCCGGTTCTTCTTGACCTTACGCAAGTCGTCGGCCACAAAATCCAACTGCCGACGGGTGATGGCTCCCGTATAGCCACGCTTGCCCTTTGCCAGGACATTATTGAGCACTATCACGTGAAGCCGCTGATAGTCGAAAGAATAATAGTCGGGACCAAATGCTTTCCTGAACGGTTCCGTCTGAACCACACGTGCCGAATCCCAATCGGTGGGATTGGCAAGCAGCGGTATCCTGTCATGGTTTCCCACCACGGCATAATTATGAGACGGCAGCAAGGAGATAAGGCGAGACAGCTCCAGATAGAGTTCCACATTGTTGTTGACAAGGTCTCCGAGAAAGAGGTTCAAGGAAGTGGACGGTTGATTCTGCAGCATGGGCCAAAGGGAGCGCACGGCATAAGAGAGTTCCTCGTCGTCACCTACCTGCACATCACCTATGGCATTGAGTGTAAACTCGTCTCCAGAACCCGGGCTGGCTGCTAAAACAGAAACTGACGGCATTCCACCGAAAAGGAATGCCGTCAGGAATATAAAGGAAAGGAGTGTTCTATTCATAGACAAATGAACGCAAATGGTTGTCGGCGTTGACAAATGTAATGTAGCCGATACCTGTAGACGTAAAGGATATGTTCAAATCCTGGGCCTCCTCCTGAGCAATTGTTACAGGAGCCGTCCATTGCTTTGTTTCGTTGTCGAGATAGATAACCTTCGGGTATTTGTTGTCCGACTCATCAACGTATGCCACGAATGGTGTACCGTCGGGAGCAATGGCTACCTGAACATTGGTGTGGTTGGAAACGGCGAAGCCCAAAGGAAGGACGTTGCCTCCGACGGTTGTCCACTCACCGTCTACATAGGTTTCAAGACGAACGTTGTAAGAACCTGGTGTTTCTGAATCGTCGGCTGTCCAGAGATAAACTTGTCCGTCACGAGAGGTAGTGATTCCATAACCGACAATGCTCGTCTGTGTAGCACCTGCCATTACATAGTTGCTGCGAAGAGCTGTCCAGGTGGCACCGTCTTCCGACTTGAACACATAATGACCGTATTTCACGCCATCATAGGTACCTGCTGTGATGACAAGCATGTAAGCAACGCTGCCATTGTCGGCAAGTTTTGTGGCGTAAGCTGTTTTACCGCTAAGCAGCGCATCCGAATTGTTCCAGGAACCTGCATAGTTGGAAACCACAAGAGCTCGGCGCGCGAACGAAGACATTTTGCTGTTGTTCTTCTGGGCCACAACGAGTTTGTCTGGACCGAAAGCCGATACGGATACACTGTTGGCCTGTGTGGAAGCAAAGCCGGCATCTCCCACAAGAGACCATGCGCCATTGGCATACTTCATCACAGACACGGCGCTGGCAATAGGTGTTGTGGCTTTATCGCCATAAGCCACGTAGGGAGTGCCCGTTGCGTCAATGTCGAAATCGTAATAAGAGCCATTCACAACACCACTGAATGCCTTGTCGCCAACATTTACCCACTTGTTTCCATCAAGTTTCAGCACCCACATTTTCTCCTCGGTATCGCCTCGTTCTGCAAAGGCCACGTAAGGAACATTGTCGACAGGGTTGACCTTGAGCACTGAGCCTGCATAGCACTGGGTGTCGGCAAAGTCGGCAAGCGACTTCCAGGTCTGTGCTGTAGCCTTCGTAATGTTGATGGTGTACTTGGCATTAGTTGTTCCGTTGCTGTTGGCCACAATAACGTCTACAGGTTTAGAGTAGTTGTTCTTGCTCTTTCCACTCTCCTGAGTAACACCTTCTACCATAACAGTATTTCCATCATTGGTCGTGAAACGAGCCACAAGGGTACTCTTGTCGATGGTGGCAGGCATACTGATGCTCACATTTTTGTCTGTGCCAATAGTTGCCACATAGTCCTTCGAAAGCACTCCTGCATTGTCTTCGGCATAGAATCCGAAAGTCAGCAGTTCCGGAGCCTTCACTTCCTCGCCCCCACCATTGTTGTCGTCGTCAGAGCAAGAGGTAATGCCCAACGACAGGACACAGGCGAATAACGCCCATAATACGAATCTAAACTTTTTCATAATACTGAATGTTTAAAAATAACTTATGTTTGTAGATATGGAATGAGTCTGCCTATTCTTCATAAACAGCCCTCAACTTTATTCCTTTGGATATGACCTTCTCTGCATATTGGGAAAGATCGTCTATAGTGAGCTGACGGATGTGTGCGTCATAGTCAGTGAGCCACGTCCAGTCGTCATTTCCCATAAACAGATTGTTACGTATGCCGCCTAACCAGAAAGTCGTTTTCTGTCGTGCAATGCCATAGTCCTTGAGCATGGACTGCCGCACGTCCTCCAGGACAGAAGAGTACTGTCCGGGATGTTTGACAAAGTCTGCTATGACACGCTCCGTCTCCGCCATCAGCAAGTCTACATCCTGGGGCTTGCACGCAAATGCGACAATGGTACGGGACAATGGAGTGGGATATGGACTTGTAGAAGAAGACACCGACACGCTATACACCTTTCCCATATCCTCACGCAAGCGTTTGAGAAGTGCTGTGCGGAGCACCGACTTCAGAGCAGTTGCCATCATCTGGTTACGACTGTGACAAGATGGCAAGCTATCAGACAGATGGTCTTGTTGCCACACCATCTGCACCGTAGCCCTCGACACGCCAGCAGCAGCTGTTGAGACAAGTGTTGTGTCATGGCGACATATCTGTCTGCCATTGATTCTCCACCGGCAGTCGGTCTCTCCACCCGGCAAGGCACCAATATATTGTTCTATCAAAGAACGCAGACTATCCAACGGGCTATCCGCCATCACAATGAACGTGAAGTCGCGTGCGGAACCGAACAAACGATGATACATAGGCAACATTCGTGAGGTGTTGACTTCTTGGCGAATCACCGTGTCGGTAAGTTCACCGTTCGTATAGTTGCGGCCATTAATCATCCAGCTCACCTTTTGTACGAACTTATCCTTGCGGGTAGGAATCTTTGTGCGCCATGCCTCCATCATCTTGTCTTTCGTCAAGCGTGCTACAGCAGTGTCAAGTCTCGGCTCCGTCCACTTCACATAAAGTTGTTGCATCATGGTCTCCGCATCCTTTAAACTGGCAGAACCAGACACGCCGCAACGCATTTTGTCTACCAACATTTGGGAGGAAGCCTGCTTGCCCGCCATATACATGCTATAGGCTTCACGGCTCATCTGCCCCACCCCGGACAGGGCGATAACATTAGGGCCGACAAGAGCCGTGTGATAATCAACCGAATCAACGGAATAAAGACCGCCTTTTCGATATCCGCTCATATATATACGTCCTCTGTCATTGCTGGTGCGCTTGTAAATCACCCGGACACCATTGTCCAGGCGAATGTCCGTAGCATCCAGTTGAGGAATAGTTGTCTCGCTGACAATATGCTTTTTCCAAGGCACCTGGCACAAACAGTCGGGCACGTCTACATACTTGTTGTATCTTTCAACTGGCATTTTTTCATCTTCGGCAATCATCTGCATCAGCTTGAAGGAATCCGGAACTTCCTTTAAAATGCCGTTGTCCCCACGAAGCAGATAGTGAATGTGTCCCTTGCCGGTCATACGCTTTATAGCCTTCAGAACTGCAACGGAATCAATTCGGGGAAGATACTTCTCCGTCAACTGCAATTCTGTTTCTGCCGAACAAAGTCTGTTGCCACGATAATAGTCCGCATAGATTTCATCGACGATAGACTCCGAACGCTGCGACCGTCCACTTTCCATACGTGCTTTCAGCGAACCTATCATGGACTTTCGGGCTTTGCGGATTTCACTCGAAGTAAAACCATAATCAAGCAACTGCCGACGATGAGCCAGGAAATCCCTTATGCCGTCTGCTACTTTCCCCTTGACAAGTTTCACGGATGAAATGTTCACACCTGTCGCACCCAACAGTTCCGAGAATTCCACCTCTCCACTATTGTATGCCGGATTGTCAAACGACAGGGTGTTGAAACGGGATTGAGCCATTCTGTTGATGATTTTCCGCATGATATACTCCCTGTATACCTTTTCATTATCAACTGATTTTAATGGTGCTACAAGTTGTATCACATCAAGCGTATTTTCCTTGCACTTCTCCCAGGTACGGATTCGAGCCTGACTTTCCGCATATTCAGGAATGCGCGGAATTGGATTCACCTTTGACTTACCCTTGGGCATAGAACCGAAATTCTGACGGATCATTCGGACTATATCTTCCGGATTGACATCACCGACAACAGCCACAGCCATCATCTGCGGCTGATACCATCTATGATAATAATCTGCAATCACGTCACGTTGGGCCGATGCAATTATAGCAGAATCGCCGATGGTCATACGGCGGGAATAGACCGAATGATTAAGCAATTCTTCGAGCAAGACATTGCTCACCTTTTGCTGTTCTGTTGACCGGGCAAGGCGTTCTGAAAGTATCACGCCTCGTTCCTTGTCTATTTCTTCCGGCGCGAGTGTGAGAGCTGAAGCCCAATCTGCCATTATGGCAAGAGCCGAATCAACAAGAGCGGGTGAAGCCGTTGGCAACTGCAATTTATAGACTGTTTCACAAAATGACGTGTGGGCATTAATGTCCTGTCCGAATTTGGCTCCATACGTCTCGAGGAACTTCACAATGGAATTGGATGGGAAACGGCGAGTACCATTAAAAGCCAAATGCTCAAGGAAATGGGCAAGTCCCCGCTGATTATCCTCCTCCACTACCGACCCCGTCTTGACAAAAAGGCGGTAGATGGCTTGTCCCTTCGGATTATCATTGGGATAGACATAATAGGTGAGGCCATTCTCAAGTTGCCCCACGACAAGTTTGTTGTCATAAGGTATCTTCTGGGCAGAGGCCGTGGTCACACGGGCCAGTCCCATCAGAAGCAATACGCCCAATACGATATGAAATGCTCTTTCCATCAATTCTGTTTTTCAATTGTCAGTGTACTGTTCAAATGATCGGGCCCTGGCATCCCGACACCATAGTTCTTACTGTTGCCTGTAATGCGGATTGTCACTGTATTGTCTTTTGATGGATCTACCCGATGAGGCAACCATTGTATACGTATGGGCATGTCAAAGATGCCGGGAAGAAAGGTAACGGCATTGCCTTCGGTCACCAGATTGAAGTCAACACCCGGCTGCAATCCGTCACCGACCGTGATTTCATAATTCACCGTAAGGTTCTCCGTTTGTTGGGCGGCACTGAGCACAATGTTATAAGTATTGATGTTCTTCACGTCAGACTTGACAATTATATGCGACAAGCCCGTTTCACTCTTGAGCCAGACATAAGAGTCTGTCATATACACCGTTTCATCCTTGTCGCACGAACTGCACACAAAGACTAACATTGTAAGGACTATGGTTAAAAATCTCATTATCTTCATTCTTTATGTTATGTTCTTATTCTTAGCTGATACTCAGTCATTCACTCCTGGATTAGGTTGCATATTCTTGTTGGCATTGAGTTCTGCCAAAGGGATGGGCTGCACAAAGCGATCATTGGGATACGTGAGCATTTTGACCGTTGACGTAGTCTTGGCTTGCCGCACAAGATTCTGCTTCCACCTTGTTATATCGAAGAAGTTATGGTTCTCAAAGCAGAGTTCTTTCACCCGCTCTTTCTTCACCAAGTCGAGAAGTTGGCTGTCCGGACATTCATCCACAAGAGCCTTTCCTTTTACTTCGCCAATGGCTCGCTGCACAATGGGCAACAGATATTGACGGGCTGAGGGATAATCGCCAGTCATGGCCGACGCCTCGGCAATATTCAAGTACACTTCAGAGAGTCTAAGGACGATAGGGTCGTCACGATCCGTCTTGTTGTCTGGGCTCGTAGAGGCCGAATATTTTCTGCATTGCTTCACCCCGGCATTGTAAAGAAGGGCTGTACGAATGTCTGCAGCATCGTATAGAGAACAGAGAGTATCTGCAGGAATACCCGTAGACTCATAGAACGACTTCAGTTTCCCTTTCTTGTCGGCACCACTCAGCCGGAAGATAATTTCGCCCGTGTAGCCGAGGTTGTCAAACTGCTTGGCATATTCGTCAGCCGTGGCCAGACGGTCAGCAACGACTCCTGCCGCTGTAGCATTGGCGGTAAGTGCCTTTTGGGCATTGTCTATTGCCGACTGCCAATCTTCCATATATAATGCCACCCTACTTTTCAAGGCGTAGACTGCCTGCAAAGACACATACTTCTCGCCTCTCTGCGCCTTTGTTTTCAAGCAACTTGCCGCCGAATCAAGATCTTCGTTTATAGACTTA
Organism: uncultured Prevotella sp.; assembly: GCA_905198745.1. Classification (GTDB taxonomy): domain Bacteria; phylum Bacteroidota; class Bacteroidia; order Bacteroidales; family Bacteroidaceae; genus Prevotella. The sequence continues at coordinate 16,451 of CAJKDU010000014.1, forward strand.
TATACCTCTGCCACCGGTTTGCGTGCCGGGTTATCATCCGGTCCGGGTGTCTTTCTCAATACGGGAACACCAAGGTGAGTAGCTCCCTCAATATAGTTATAAGGCTGGGCAAAGACACGGCACAAGTCGAAATGCGAAAGGGCTCTAAGGAAATAAGCCTCGCCCATAGTACGGTCAACCTTGTCGCGTTGTGCCGGATAATCGGCACGGACCTGCGGTCCATACTCCAGAATGTTGTTCACATTGGCCATTGCCACATAGATGCGGCGCCAAATATAAGACGACGAACTGGTCTCATTACTGGCATCCGAGTTGTAGTTATATATGTCCAGCATTTCGGCAACAGTGGTATTCATCTGTATCATGTTGCCTGCCGCATCCGCGTATTTGCCGAATTCATTGTCGTAGTAATCGTAGGTTTCATTATAGGAGCCCACGAGAGCGGCATAAAGCCCATCCGGATCCGCCAGGAATGATGGTATTGTCGCCTTGCCTTTGTCTTCCACCTCAAGGAATCCCGAGCACGAAGAGACACTTAAAGTGACGAATGCTGCGAATATTATCTTTCCGAACTTCATAATTTTCATCTTTCGTTGTTTTTCTTTTGTCGATATGTCCTTACGAGCCAACCGACCTTTTGTTCTCTTAGAATCCCACGTTCAATCCCAATGATATGGTACGCTCGCTGGGATAACCGCTCATGCAAGTTTTGTAGGAATTGCGGTTCTTGCCCGAATAAGGAGAAAGTATCAGCAGGTTATCTCCCACCAGATTCACCGTACAATCGTGAATATGCAAGCGTTTGGTCACATCACGCGGTATCTGATATGTAAGTGCGACATTCTGCAAGCGGAAATTAGTACGGTTGTACAGGAATCGCGTAGAGTTCATGATCGACTTGGTGCTGATGCCCCAATAGGGTTTCGGATTGCCTGCAATGTCTCCCGATTTCTGCCAATAATCCACCTGGTCAACGGCCTGATTCTCACTTGCTGCATAGAGGCCGTCAGACATCATGGAACGTCCGAACGAAGAGAACGAATAACCGCCTATCGTGTAATTGATGAGAAAGCGCAGCGTAAACCCTTTATAGCCTAACGTATTGGTGATGCCACCCGCAAGACTCGGGTTGGAAGTCTTCCCCGGCACCCGGTTAGCCTCACTGTAGGTTCGGGTCACATTGCCGTTCAAGTCAAGCCACAGGGGAGCTCCATCGTAGGGGTCTACACCTGCCCAACGCACCAGGTTGTAGGTATGGATATCGTAACCTTCTTTCCAGACAGTGGTACCCATATTCTTCTGAATGCCATTATAGAGTTTAGTCAGCTTATTGTTGTTGCTTGACAAGTTGAGGTCTGTATTCCAATAGAAGTCACCGTCTTTCTTGGCCACAAAGTTATTGGTGGTCAGTGTCACCTCAATACCTTTGTTAACAATTTCGCCCACATTGCGATACACGCGTGTGTCGCCAGTCGTTCTCGATACATCCAGGTTGCTGATCAGGTCTTTCGTGCGGTCTCTGTACACTTCCACCTCGAGGTCTACCCTGCTGAACATTCTCACACGCAGTCCGGCATTGAACTTGTAGGTGGTTTCCCAACTCAGCGTTCTGTTGGCACTTCCCGACTGCACGCCTCCATTCTCGCCATTATACGAATAGGAGTCGCCATAAGAATAGAGTCCCTTGGCTTCCCGAGAGCCTAATCGGGAATTTCCGTTGGCACCGTAACTGGTCTTCAGTTTCAGGATATTGATAAACGGAACATGGAAGAACTTCTCGTTGTGTATATTCCAGGACACGCCCACAGAACTGAAGTTCGCCCATCTCACGTCTGAACCGAACTGCGAATTGCCGTCACGACGGGCATTGACCGTGAGGTAATAGCGCTTGTCAAACGAATAACTTGCCTGTGCCAGCAGCGATGCTTTTCTGGTTGTCTTGCTACTGTTGCTGCCCGTGCGCACGTTGGCATAGCTTATGTCCTGGATTCTGTCATTGATAAAACCTTCACCTGTGGCGCCCAAAACTGTGTACTGGCGGGAATTGGCCTCGAAACCAGCCACGGCTCCAATGGTATGCTTGCCAAAGGTGGCGTTATAGTTCAACCTATGGATGGTGTTCCAGTTGCTCAAACTGAGATTATTGCGAGTGGCATAGCCACCGGAAGTCTTGGCAGACCAGTTGCTCATGGCATCGTATTTCTCTTCATGTGTTTCCTGGAAATCAACTCCAAACTGGCCTGTATACTTCAAACCCTTGATGATTGTATAGGAAATCATGAAGTTTGTATTGACAAAGAGCGCATTTTGCTTGTTGATGTTCTCCTCGCGTTCTGCCACAGAATTGAAGAACTTCTCGTCGTTCCATATCTCACTTCCGTCCGAAGCATATCCGCCGAACAGCCTGTTATACAGCCGCATCGTGCCGTCCGGATTATAAGGCGATATGATTGGCAGCATTTCATAGTAGTCACGTCCGGGGTTGAACAACGTGTTCCTGTTGTAGGACAATGACAAGTTGAATGTGGCTTTCAAGTCTTTCAGCAGCTGGTAATTGAAATTCGTACGGATGGAGAAGCGCTGCTGCTGGTTTCCCTTTACCGTGGCTTGGTTCTCATAGTAAGAACCCGACAGATAATAATCCGTCTTGTCAGAACCGCCGTTGATGGAAAGGTCGGTCAGGAAGGTGTTGCCTGTGCCATAGAACACATCTCTCCAATCCGTATCCGTCTGGCTGTAGACATTCAGTTCGTTGTCAAGAAACGGGAATGCAGCAGGGTTCCTGCCGGCATTGACATAAGCGGCATGGGCCAACGACAGGTATTGTGAAGCATTCAGCACTTTGGGGGCCGTCGACTTGTCTATTTGCGCAATACCGAACTGGGCGTTCAGTCTCACGTTCATCTTTCCTTTCTTGCCGTGCTTTGTCGTCACCAGGATTACGCCATTGGCTCCGTCTGCTCCATATATGGATGTTTGAGTAGCGTCTTTCAAGACCGTTATCGACTCAATATCCTCCGGATTGAGAAACGACAAAGGGCTAATGGTATAGCTAATACCGGGCATCAGATTGGTAGACTCACCTGTGTAAAGGGGTGAACCGTCAACAATCCAAAGCGGCTCGTTGGAAGCCGACAGGGAAGCGTCGCCTCTGACACGCACATTGTAACGGGGGCGACTGTTGTCTGGAGAATCGCTGTTGATGTCTATCTTTACGCCCGGCACAAGTCCGTCGAGCATCTTATCCAGCCGCATTTGAGGCATGTTCTGCAAGTCTTTTGCATTCACCTGATAGGCACTGCCCACTTGGTCGGAACGTTTCTGTGCCGTGCCATAGGCACCAATCACCACCACGTCGCCCAATGACTGGGCATTGTCCATAAGGCGCACGTTTACCACTGTCCGTCCTTTGACCGATTCCGTATGCTGCTGCATACCGATATATGTAAAGACCAATGCTTGCGACTTGTCCACCTCAATGGTATAGTTGCCGTCAATGTCTGTCAAGGTCCGTTTCTTTGTTCCTCTTACTGTCACGGTCACCCCTGGCAATCCCTCGCCATTTGCATCCGTCACGCATCCAGTAACCCGATAGCCCTGCCGAGCCATCAGCCCTGCGTTGCCGGCCTTGCCGTTTTCAACTTTAAGGGAACCATTGCCGTTGTTAACCGTAGATTTGTCAGTAACCGCTTGTGCCCATGTGGCTGTGGCCATCACAACAGAAGCCATCAGCACAACGATCCGTTCTTTTCTCATAAATAGTGCATTTACAAAAGCTATACGTTTGCAAATGTAACGTTTTCAAACGAACCATCCAAAGGAAAGGCTAAAATAATGTCAAAATTGTTATCCTATCATTTATTTTCCTTGCCTATTGTTTATATTTATGCGTTAATTGTTTCATAAACTTCACTTGGTGTGTTTTGTCTTGCCACTTCATTCTTCAACATCGAGTATGACGACCTCCGCAAAGCGGAAAGACGTCTCGGCATACTTCTCACCTACAGCCATGACAGCAGGAAAATATTTGCAAAGAATAAGGGGAAATACCTGTCGATGGGCTTTGGTTGTATTGTTATAAAAGCGGACTGAAAAAACGGTTTCCATTTCATAATTCCCTCTTGTCTCCCTTGAAGGATAGTTGCTTCTTACGCGCGCACGCGCACAGGAAAGGTTTTCCATTTTTTCACCACTATCTATCACTTTTCTTAATATCCGACATTATTCCGCTGACTATAAGTCACATAAACAGAGTGACAGATGCGTGATAGATGGGTTTGTATCTATCACTTCTATCACCAATCCATCGTTTTCCAAGTTCAAGTGAAGTGTTTCCAACCTGTCTCGTGGTTTGTACATTCGTTGCCCACGGCCGTGGCAATGAGTGACCAGGCAGTGGGACCAAGCCTAAGTCTGCCACTAACACATCGTTAGTCTGCCACTAAGATAGCTGTAACAGGGCTTTGTATGGGCTGTATCCTGTTCAGCAGAGAATTGCATTTATTCAGATGCCGAGCGGCATCAAGTGTCGCTTTCAATTCCGGACGAACCGTATGAATAGCTTTCCCCTTCATCCCACACGTAGTTGGCAGCCACCACACAAGTTTCTTCTCCGTCAGCCATCGGCGGCACGCTATGCTCGCCGGTTTTCAAGAGTTCACTTGCCCAAGCCTCATCCGGCAGTCTGCCTTGCCGGCGAGTCTCTTTTTCAGGCTATGCCAACGTTCACAATTTCACGGTAAACACGAATCGGGCACCATGAGTGTAGCGCTCGTCTACAAAGATTTGGCCGCCGAGCTTCTCGGCAATCATCTTGCAGATGTTCAGGCCGAGTCCGGTACCCTGTTTGAACTTGTCCAGCTTCTTGAAGCGTTCGAATATCTCGTTCACCTTGTCTTGCGGAATACCGATGCCCGTGTCTGTCACACTGAAGGTGAGATAGCCAGGATACTCCGAAAGCGACGTGGCAAGAGTGATGCTTCCCTGTGTCGTGTTTTTCTCGGCATTGGTGAGCAGGTTGATGAGCACTTGCTTCACACGTGTGCCGTCGGTGTCGACCGTGTAGCCTTCGGGCAAGCCGGAGCAGCACTTCAGTTCCACGCCCGGTGCACAGCGGTGTGCCACCGTCTTGAGCGCATGCCGGCAAAGGTCTTCCACCTCCACACGCTCTGTCTTCATGACATACCTTCCGCTTTCGAGCGAAGTCATGTCGAGGATATCGTTGATGAGCGTGCTTAGCAGCTCTGCGCTGTCCGCCACGTTCTTTCCCATTTCCATTTTGTCAGCCTCCTCAAGCTGGTCGCCCATTTCTATCAGCACCTGGGAGTAGCCGACAATGGCATTGAGCGGTGTGCGTATCTCGTGACTCATGTTCTGGATGAACATGGTCTTCATGCGGTCCGACTGCTGGGCTTTCTCCTTGGCCACCGACAACTCCGACACCGTCTCGCGCAGATCCTCGTTCAGATCCTTGAGCCGCCGCGACATTTTCCGGCTGTTATAGGTATAGATGGCCGTGAGCGCCAGCACCACAACCGTCACGATGAGCAGGATGAGCAGGATGGTATTGTTCAGTTCCACCTCCTTCACCCTCGCTTCCCTAAGGGCTTTCGCCGCATTGAGCGAGGCGCGCAGCCGCTTGGCCTCCAACTGTTTGTTGTTGAGCGAGAGGCGGAAGTTGTCGGAGTTCAGCTTGGCGAGATGTTCCGAGGCCTTGGCTCTGTTGAGTTCGAGCGACGAGTTTTCGAGTGTGAGCTGCGTGTTGGCAAGTTGCAGCCTGGTCTTTTGAAAGGCCATCTGCTGCTTCTCCATCTCCAGTTGCTGGTTGTTGTAGCGGGCGTTCATCGCCGCCAGGTCTTCGCGTCCCATCGTGACAGCCATGTTGTCGCGCAGACTGATAATCTGCTTATAGTATGACAGCGCCAACTGATAATTGTTCAGCCGGCTATAGAAAGCCACGTACAGATGGAGCCTGTTGGCCAGCGACTTCACGTTGTCTATATCGTGCAGGGCCGACTCATAGTTGCCCTCGATGATTTTCTTGAATATACACAGTTCGGCAACCATATTGATGCCGGTTCCGCCCAGCGTGCCCGTGTAACGTTCCGCCTGGGGAAACAGCTGCATAAACTCCACGTCCTTCTTGAACATGAAGAGAGCGTAACACTTGGACTGCAGGAGTAAGATGCGCGACTGCTGTGTCTTGGAAACGGCAAGTCCCTTGTCCACACAGTTGAGCACCTGCTGGTAATCCTCCAGATAGCGGTAGCACTCCACCATGCCCAGGTAATTCAGTGCCATGTCCTGCCCGGGCAAATACTGCTCGCCGAACTCCAATGCTTTTTTATATCCGTCGATGGCCTGCATGGCATCGCCACGCTGCAGCTGCACAGCCGCCAGGCTGCGGTAGCCGGTGTAGATGCCGTAAGTGTGGTGGTGCTCGGCTGCAAACTTCTGCATCTGCCTCACGTACGAGAGCACCTGGCTTTCCTTGCCGTTGAGAAGCATCCAGTCCACCTTGTTAGACATGACGAAGTAGTAGAACTCCACGCATCCTGTCTTCATTGCCCTGTCCTGCAAAGCCTTACCGGCCTTATCAAACGCCTCTTCATTCGACCGGGCAAAATGGTAGTACACCGGTATGGTCAGTGCCAGGCACTGCGCCTTCCTGTCGTGCGCCTTGTCGGCCATCACCAGCATGGAGTCTGCCAAATGCAGGCCTTTGGCCGTGCGCCTGTGCGTATAAGCCTTGGTATAGATGGCATACAGGTCGTCGCGAATCTTGAAGGAATTGTTTTGTGCACAGAGATCTACGGCAGCCATCACAAGGAAGGCTACCGCCAGGAGTATTCTTTTAGGGTTGATGTCAAGTTTAGTTTGCTTTGTCATTCTCTATGAATCGTTGTCTGGAGTGGCGGTGACGCATCGCCACGCTTCTTCTATTCCATTTTCACCTGCAATGGCTGCGCCTTGCCTGCCACGAACTCCTCCACCAGAAGTTGCCACTGGGGATAGGTGCGCACGTCGTAGCCGCTCCATGCCGAACCGGCATAGTAGGTGACAGGTTCGCCGTGATAGTTCTTCACCACTCCCACGGCATTGCGCTTGTCGGGTGAGAGTTTTGTCTCCACCTTATTATATGGGAACACTGCAGCCACATAAATCTGCGAATTGTGCAGCCGAGGATTGTCGGTAGGATCTGCGTAGGTCACGTGGTTTTTCTTCAGGTCGGGCTTCCCGTTGCCGTTGACTACCACGCCCGAGCAAAACTCCACGTCGTCGCCCACACCGTCATACCACACTGTCCATCTGTTGAAGTGGCTGCCTTTGTCGAGCGAGATGCGGCGGTGTTCGGTGATACCGAGGCTATTGGGTGCATAGGTCAGCTCCACGGTGAAACGTAGCGGCCCGTTGTCGAGTATGCGGAAGGACTGATAGCAATAGGGCAACACGAGTTTGCCGCCGACAATGAGTGCCGGTGCTCCACAGCCGAGCGTGGGTCCCACGGCATAACCGTCCATGCCGTAGCCGTGATCGAGATGGAACGTGGTAGCCAGGTCCACAGAATCAGCCTCTGCCTTGCGGTGTGCCTTGTCCAGCGCATCGCCGAGCACATTGCCGTAGAGGTCGTTGAGGTAGCGTTCTTCCACCACCAGATCGGGCGTGTTCTTCACCCAGATGTCCGTGCCGTACGACTTTTCGCCTGTGCGCTGCAGTGCCGGTCCATAGATGCGGTAAGCTCCGCGGTCGTTTTCCCAGGCTATATCGTCCTTGCGGATGGGATACTGCTTGCCGCAGACATAGACCTTGGGCTGCCGGGGAGTGCCTTTCTCGGCAGTAAGGCTGAGCGTGGAGTGTGGACTCACGCTGGCATCCACGAGCACTTTGCCGTCGTGGGTTATCTGATAGTCCACTTCCTGTCCTTTTATATTACGTATCACGAAGGTTTGTCCCTCTGCTTCCTGCATGCGCTGCAGCAGTTCTTTCAAGTCGAAGCCGACCACTTCCTGCCGTTGCAGGTCACCGTTGTTGCTGACGGTGAGGGTCACCTTGCGGGCTGCCACGTGGCCTACGCCCAACCAAGCCAGCAATGCCACACAGGCCATTTTGCTCCCTTTAGTTCTTTTCATACCTAAATACGGAATAGGTGTATAAGACGATTAGTCGCTTGCAAAATTATATAATTAATCCGAACCCGCAAAACTTTTAACGCATACGTGCCGTATTTTTACAGAACAAACGGCTTGGCTTTCAAGAAATAATGTCTATCTTTGCCTGCATGAAACCAACTATTCATTTTTTATTGCGAACAGCCGTTATCCTGTGCGCCCTCTGTTGCTGGCAGCAAACGTCTGCCAAGACGACCTCACACTCATTCACGGCAGGCAAGGGCACCTTCCTGCTCGACGGCAAACCGTTTGTCGTCAAGGCTGCCGAAGTGCATTACCCGCGCATTCCGCGCGCCTATTGGGAGCACCGCATCCGCATGTGCAAGGCGCTGGGCATGAACACGCTTTGCCTTTATGTGTTCTGGAACATCCACGAACAGCGCGAAGGGGTGTTCGACTTCACCGGCAACAACGACGTGGCTGCCTTCTGCCGACTGGCGCAGAAGCACGGCATGTATGTCATTGTGCGCCCCGGACCTTACGTCTGTGCCGAATGGGAAATGGGCGGTCTGCCCTGGTGGCTGCTCAAGAAGAAAGACATCAGGCTGCGTGAGCAGGACCCTTATTTCATGGAGCGTGTGGTCCTCTTCGAGGAGAAGGTGGCCGAACAGCTCGCTCCGCTCAGCATTGACCATGGCGGGCCCATCATTATGGTGCAAGTGGAAAACGAATACGGCAGCTACGGCGAGGACAAGCCTTACGTGGCAGCCATCCGCGACATGCTGCGCAAGAACTGGGGAAAGGGCGTGACGCTCTTCCAGTGCGACTGGGCGTCAAACTTTACCAAGAACGGACTCGACGACCTGGTGTGGACCATGAACTTCGGCACGGGTGCCAACATTGACCAGCAGTTCCGCAAACTGGGCGAGTTGCGTCCCGATGCGCCCAAGATGTGCTCCGAGTACTGGAGCGGATGGTTCGACAAATGGGGCACCCGCCACGAGACACGGCCTGCCCAAGCCATGGTGAACGGCATCGGCGAAATGCTCTCCAAGGGCATCTCGTTCTCACTATACATGACCCACGGAGGCACATCGTTCGGCCACTGGGCTGGCGCCAACAGCCCGGGATTCCAGCCCGACGTCACTTCTTATGACTATGATGCGCCCATCAACGAATACGGATTGCCTACACCTAAATACTGGCAGTTGAGAACGTTACTCCAGCAATATGCCAAGGGCAAGTTGCCAGCCGTCCCCAAAGCTCCCCTGCCCATCGTCGGCACACCGGAAGCAAGCCTCACGGGATGGGCGCCGCTCAAGGACGGCATAGCCAGCGAGCGCAAGAGCGACCGGCCTCTCACCTTTGAGGAGATGGACATGGGATGGGGAAACATGGTCTACACCACCACCCTGCCCGAACTCGACGGCAAGACCGTGCTCACCATGGATGCCCACGACTATGCCCAGGTGTATCTCAACGGTGTGTATGTGGGCAAGACAGACCGGGTGCTGAACGAGAAACAGGTGGTGTTGCCGGCTGCCGGCAAGGACGCAAAGCTGAGCATCGTGGTGGAAGGTATGGGACGCATCAACTTCAGCCGTGCCATTAACGACCGCAAGGGCATCCTGGGCGACGTGACGCTGACCTCGGACAAGGGGGTGTGGACGCCACGGCAATGGACCTGCGCCACACTGCCCGACGACTATGCCACTGCCGTGAAAGCCTTGGCTGCGGCTTCCGAGCCGGCACCAAGCGACGGACGCGCACCCGGATATTACCGTTACTCGCTTGAGCTGAAGAAGGTGGGCGACACTTTCCTCAACATGGAAGCGTTCGGCAAAGGACAGGTCTATGTGAACGGACATGCCATGGGACGATTCTGGCATATCGGTCCGCAACAGACGCTCTACTTGCCCGGATGCTGGCTGAAGAAGGGGAAAAACGAAATCATCGTGCTTGACGTGGTGGGGCCCAAGGCTCACGCCACGCTAAAAGGGCTCGACCATCCTGTCATAGACCAGCTGAACCTGGAGAAGCCCAACAAGCACAACGATCCAAGCATGGCACTTCCGAAAGGCCAACTGAAGCCTGCTCTCTCTACCACCCTGCAGCCCGGCAACGGATGGCAAACCGTGAAGCTGAAGGAGCCCTTGCGGGGACGTTACATTGCCCTGCAAATCAACGGCAACCAGGACGGCAAGAACGCCACTGCCATTGCCGAACTTTATGCACAAGACCCGCAGGGCCAACGCATCAACCGCGACAACTGGGTGGCACGATATGCCGACAGCGAGCAGGGGAACCATACGCTCGACAAGGCTTTCGACCTTCAGGAATCCACCTATTGGCAGACTGAAGGCAAGGCCAAGTTGCCTCATGTCATCATCATAGACACCGGCAAGTCACAAACCATCTCTGCCCTGGAATACTTGCCTCGGCAGGAAAAAGGCGCACCGGGAAGTGCAAAAGACATAGACATCCTGATTTTTGAATAATCCAATCCCCTCAAGCCGCTTATGAACATCGTTCATAAGCGGCTTTTTATAGTACATCCCTGAATTGGCACCCGACAATTCTCCTGCTCGTTGGCGGCACACTAATAAACTGCTAACGGCACACTAACTATTAGCTAACGGCACACTGACCAATTGCCCACTGCAGTAATGGATAAAAAAGAAGACTCTTTTCAGCCCAACAAGCATAACGTTGTCCTGTTTCACGACTTGTCTGCCGAACGTCTTTACGGGTATTACCCTTGACAAAACAAAAGGCGAAAGACTGCACATGACACTTCTTTCACCTATCTATATACATGGATTTTATAATTACAAACCTTACCCAAAGCCATGACGAACAGCCACAAGGGAAGGCCCTTCCGAGCACTTGTTCTCAAGCCAAGCCACGCTTGATGACCGCCGCCACGTCCTTGGCGCAGTTCTCCAGGTTGAGCACTTGCTCGGCATACTGCCTGCCTCGCATGCCCATCTCGGCAGCCTCTTTCGGGTGGTCGGCCACATAGCGCACCGCCTTCACCCAACCTTCCTCATCGTAGTAGTCCACCGTGATGCCACAGCCCACCTTGTCGATATCTACCGGCATCTGAGGATTGCGACTGCAAATGAGCGGTATGCCGAGTGCCAGAGCCTCGACCACCGTGGTCAGCCCCACCGTGTAGTTGGTCTGCTTGCAGCAAATCACCACACAGGCAGCGTTGTTCACCTTCAGGCTCATGTCCCTATGTGCCAAGCCCTCAATGAAGTGGACGTGCGTGTTCTTGCCGGTGCCCAGTCGGGCGAAAAGCTCTTCGTAGTTGGTACCGCCATAGGCGTGGCAGATGTATATGTCGAGCGGTGCCTCCGTGGTGCGGAATGCACTGACCAATGTGGGCATGTCGCGCTGTTCCTTGCCCGTGGAAATGAATCCGTGGCGGCACTGCTGCACACGGGCAATGGCTGCTTGCGGCTGCATGTCGGCACCGTCGGCAGAACGGCAGAGCAGGCGATCGTAATAGTCAAGGTCGGCTCCCCACCTCACGATGTGCATGTGCTCCCGACGCGCCTTGGCAGAAAGCAGCGAGTCGGCTACTATTTTCCCGGAGAAGAAGAACATTTCGTCGAGTCCCCGATAGAAGAGTCGTGCCACACGTTCGCGCAGGCGGCTCTTGGCCGGCACCACAGGCTGATGGTGCCACACATAGAGAGGCTTGCGATAGAGACCGAGGGCACGCAGAAAGACGATGATTTCGAGTCCGCGGAAAGTGGTGGCATAGACGGCGTCGAAATGGTCCCGGCAAGTGAGCACCTGCCATGCCACATAGAGCGACTGCTGCCACCTACGGGGGAAAAAGCGGAAGCGGTGCCAGACCACACCGATGCCGTTGGCTTCGAGATGGGTGGCTCCGTAAAGGAAATGCCCGGGGTAGTCACCACGTTGCCATCCACTGAGGATGGTCTGAATGTCGGTGGTGTGGTAATAGTAGACTTTCATACTGCAAAAGTAACAAATAGTCTTGGGTAATACAAAATTAATGCTTACTTTTGTAACATTCAACTTAACATCTCGCAATGGCTTCACTCAAGGAACGTACCGCCTCAGGACTGCTCTGGGGTGCCATGAACAACGGACTGATGCAGCTGCTGAACATCGTGTTCGGCATCTTCCTGGCTCGCATGCTCTCGCCTGCCGACTACGGACTGGTGGGCATGATAGCCATCTTCACCGCCCTTGCTGCCACCCTTCAGGAGAGCGGGTTCACATCGGCTCTGGTCAACAAGAAAGACATCTCCGACAACGACTACAACTCGGTGTTCTGGTTTTCGTCCTTGGCAAGTGCCACACTGTTTGCCCTGCTCTTTCTCTCGGCGCCCCTGATAGCGCGCTATTTCGGCCAGCCCGAACTCACCCGGCTCTCCCGGTTGGCGTTCGTCTGCATTCCGCTGGCAGCCCTCGGCATTGTGCCTCAGGCCTACCTGTTCAAGAACCTGAAGGTGAAAGAGGCCACCGTGGTGCGCACCTCGGGACTGCTCATATCGGGCATCGTGGGCATTGTGCTCGCCTTCCGCGGCATGGCATACTGGAGTCTGGTGTGGCAGCAACTGTGCTATGTGGGCATCACCAGTCTGGGCAAGTATGCGCTAATTCCGTGGCGGCCCTCACTGAGGGTAGACTTCGGCCCCGTAAGACAGATGTTCGGGTTCAGCTGCAAAATCATGTTCACCTCCATCGTCACCACCATCAACCAAAACATACTCACCGTTATCTTCGGCCGCCTGTTCCCGGCGCGCACCGTGGGCAACTTCACCCAAGCCTTCAAGTGGAACAACATGACTTCGAGCCTCGTGTCGGGCACCATAGCGCAAGTGGCACAACCGGTGTTCGCCTCCATCCAGGACGACCCGCAAAGGCTCACGAACGTGGTACGCAAGATGATACGCTTCACGGCGTTTCTCGCCTTCCCCGTGATGTTCGGCCTGTGCATCATTGCCCGCGAATTCATCCTTATCACCATCTCGGCGAAATGGGCAGACAGCGTGGCGCTACTCCAGATACTCTGCATCAGCGGTGCCTTCATGCCCCTGCAGCAGACCTACCAGAACCTCATCGTGAGCCGCAACCGCAGCGACCTGTTCATGTGGATAACCATAGTGCAGGTGGCGCTCCAGATTCTGGTGGTGGTAGTGCTCGGCAGCCATGGCATTGAACTGATGGTAGCGGGCTACACAGTGTTCAACGTGTTGTGGCTGCTGGTGTGGCACTACTACACGCACCGCCTCATCCCGCTCCGTCTCACCGACGCTCTGCGCGACATTCTGCCGTTTCTGCTTGCCGCCGTCGCCGCCATGGCCTTGGCCTGGACGGCAGCCCTCGCCATCGCCGGCATCTGGCTCTCCATGCTGGTCAAGATGGCAGTGGCAGCCCTCGCCTACTTCATCATCATGAAAGCGGCTCACGCACAGATTATGGAGGAATGTCTGGCGTATGTGTTCAAGCGGAAAAGCAACAAGGAAAAAAGCGAATAGCTGCATATACCATCAAGCAGGCATGTGCAGCTATTCGCTTTTTTATCAGGGCGTTGCCCTTCGGCAGTCAAGGAAGTCTAAAGCAGATACAATCCGTACAAATACACGTTATACACCCACAGGTAGACCGTAAGGAACAGCACGACAAGGCGTAACGGCATGAGCCACTTGAGACGGACAAACCGGAACAGGTAGGCCACCGCCAAAGGGATGATGAAAAGCCAGTGGGCGCCCATGATGTAGACCTCGTTGATGCCGAAGCCAATCGCCATGTGGATGAACATGTCGAACAGGAAGAACGACATGGCAAGCCAGAAGAACTTGCTCTTTCTGCCACACCATATACCAGCCAGGAACAACAGCACGATGATGCCCTCAATGATGTAGCTGAACGGGTTGTGATAGTTCACGATGACAGGCCGCTTGGTCAGCGTGTCGCAGAGGAGATAGTCGCGGTGGAGCTGAATGGATTCGCCGAAAAGATTCTCCACCGCCGTTTCCCAGCGCGAGGTGGTTATGTCGGTCCAACTCCAGAACTCGCCCTTCTTGATGGGCTTGCCCGTGTGCGACTCGGCCATCTTCACCTTGGTACGCTGGCGCTTTTCGCTCGCCGTGTTGTCAATGCCCCGTTGCTTCAGCTCTGCCCGTTTCTTCTCCACAGCCTCTTTCTTGGCCTGCTTCTCCGGATACACAATGTAGTCGTACTGCAAGCGGGCGCCATACCAGATAAGTGCCGCGGGCAGCAGGATGGCAAAGAGCATGTTGCGCCAATGGAAGCAGTGCTTGCCGTTGCAAAAGAGGTTGGCAAGATACACCTTGATGCCGTTGTTGAGCGAGATGCCTGCCGTGATGAAGAAGAGTACCACTGTCTCGAGTATCGTGAGCCGCTTGTGCTGCTGCATCTTCACCCCGGAAATCCAAAGCACCAGCAACAGCATGGTAAGCGACAGGCCGAAATGGTCGGGCACGGTATAGGACAGCATCACATAGGCGAAGGAATACATGAACGCCGACAACAGGGTGGCATCCATCCGGCACAGCCCAATCACCTCACGGAAAATGCGGTAGATGAACAGCACGGAATACATCACAGCGGCTATGAGCAGGGCTGCCACGATAAACTGCACGCAGTTCATGCCCGTGAGCCACATCAGGGCCTGGTTGAGCAGATAGGGCACATACATGAAAAAGGCAAGCAAGGGATGGCGGTAGACATTATACGACACATCCCACTCCGTCACCACATAGTAGGTGATGGGGTCGAAGCCCGACACGTGGAAACGGTTGATGAACACGGGCCAATAATATTTGTGGAAGCGCGTGAATACTCCCACATATTTGTAGACCACCATGGCATTGAGCAAAAGAAACACCAAGACGGTGGACAGTGCCAGCCAACGCTCCTCGCGGCGGACACGGAATATGGACAACAGACTTTTCATTTCTTCAAAAAATATCTTACTAACACAAAGTTGACTGGCACACAGATGGCGAACATGGGCAGGGGCGCCCATGTCTTCGACACGCCCAGCCACAGGAAAAACGACAGGCAGGCGGTCTGCAGCAGATAGTTGACCACATGCGACAGGGCGAATCCGGCTCCACGGCGGGCACTCGACTTCACCCTGAAGGTGAAACGGGTAGAGGCTATGTAGTTGTAGACAAAACTGATGCCGTAGCCCACGGTGTTGGCAAGGGTCGGGTGCATCCAGCGCGACGCCACGAAATAAATGGCATACTGAAGCACGGTAGCCGTGACACCCACCAGGCCGAAACGCACCACCTCGCCCAGCCGCTCACGCTGCCGGGCACTGATCCGGTCGGTCATCCTCATTCTCTGAACGGTTTAAAGTGGGCCTCGTCGGCATAGGCAAGCAAGGCACGGTCGCCACGGCTGTCGCCATAGGCTGTGAGATGATACAGTCGGCGGTCGGGCAACACCTCGAGCAGCCTGCGCACTTTCTCCTCGCCATAGCAGTTGGGGGTGAGGAAACGTCCGGTCACCATGCCGTTTTCCACCTCGATGCGGGTGCCTACGATGCGCACGCCGCCAGTGGTATTGGCGTCTTCACCGAAGATATTGAAGAACGGGCGCACCCAGTTCTCCACACTGGCGGTGATGATGAGCACCTGCTCGCCGGCATGCAGTGCATGGCTGATGAGCGGTATGGCCTTGGTGCGGATGATAGTGCGGTGGCGGGCGGCAAACTGCAAGCAGAGCTCATTGAACCGCTCCTCGCTCATGCCCCGGAAGAACCAGGCAAAGATATGCTCCTTGGCTTCGCCGTTGGAATAGAGGTGCAGTTTCATGAGCACCAACATCAGGCTATGACGCAGGAACCCCAACAGGAAGCGGCGCGTGCCGCAGGCAAACTGTATGAACGCCAGCAAGGTGTCGCAAGTGGTCAGGGTTCCGTCGAAATCGAATACTTTTACTTCTCTCATTCTTAGCTTAAATAAATCATAAACATAAAGGTGAGCACCCATCCCGCGATAATCAGTTGGGTGAAGCGGTCGTGGAGCACCACCTTAGTGGGGTCGCCGCTCTTCTCGTCGACCACGGCAATCTGGATGTAGCGCAGCAGACCCAAGATGACAAATACCGTGGTGAGATAGAGATACTCGTTGTTGAAATGCTCTGCCACCTCGGGCGACACGGTGTACATGATATAGCACACGAGCGTGACCGACGCGGTGATGGTGATGGCCTGGTTGATGAACGTCAGGTTATAGCGGATGGTGTTCTTGCGCGGAGCCTCGCCAGTCTTGTTCATGCGCAGCACGTCGTCGCGGCGCTTGGCAAAGGAGAGGAAGAGGGTGAGCAGGAAGGTCATCAGCACAATCCACTTGCTCAGCAACACGTCGCACGCCTCGCCGCCAGCCACAATGCGGAGCACAAAGCCAAACGCCACCACGCACACGTCAATGATGGCATACTGCTTGAGCTTGGCACAATAGCCAAGGTTCATCACATAATAGAAAAGGAACACGCCACCTACCTGCAGGCGGTTGATGGAGAGCAAAGCCACCATGCCCATGGAGAGCAGAAACATCAGTGCCATGAGCGCATAGCCCATGCGCACGGAGATGGCGCCCGAGGCGATGGGACGCTTGCACTTCACCGGGTGACGGCGATCGGCTTCCACGTCGACGATGTCATTGTAGCAGTAGACCGACGAGGCGATGAAGCAGTATGCCAGCATGGTGAGCAGCGCACCACTGAGTAACGGCCAGTCGAAGAGGTTGCCGCTGAAGAAAAGCGGCAGCAGCACAAACACGTTTTTCACCCACTGCTTGGGGCGGATGAGTTTATAGAGCGGGTGTTTCATATTCTAAACATTCTTTTAACGACGAAATCTATGGCATGGTGCAGCAGCCACGCCAGCAGCAAGGTGATGGCCACGGTGAGCAGGAACGTGGGCCAGTAGCCAAGATGGAGCGGCTCGATGTAGCACATCACGAAGTGAAGATGGATGAGATAGGCCTCCAGGCTCAGGGCACCCACCAGCCGGAAGCCACGGTTGAACCACTGCGGCGTGCGGCGGAACACGCGGTTGAGCATCAGGATGGTGGTCACGGTGAACGGTATGTAGATCATCCGTTCCACGTAGAGGGGGAACCGTCCGTGCGTAACCTGCTCAAGCCACAGCGTGGTGCCGAAGGTAGAGAGGAAAAGGAGGATAATCATCCAGATGGAAGCCCCGTCGAGCCGTTCCTTGCGCTGCACGGCACCGCCGAAGTTGACGCCAATCAGGAAGATGGGCACGCGGCTCCAGAATATCTCCAGATGGCCGACGGCATGGTGTATGGGAGCCACCCACTGCACGATGATGCACCACAGGATGCACACCATGGGCAGCCAACGGTAGATGGGATGGCGGATGATGAGCCTCATATAGAAAGGTGCCACGAGATAGAGTGCCATGGTGGCTGGGATGTACCAGAAGTTGAGGTCGTCCATACGCCAAAAGCTCCACCCCACGGTGATGTTTGCCACGAGGTCGAACACGTTGCGGCTGTAACCGCCACCATGGTGGTTCACATAAAGGGGAATGTAGAAGGCGCATGCTGCCAGGAGCCATGCCGGATAGATGCGCACGAAACGGCGGGTGAAGAAATGGCGGAGCGAAGGGTTCTTGGTCCACGAGAACCACAGGCCGACACCGCTCAGGAAGAGAAACATGTCGACACCCACGTTGCCGCACCGACGCAGTCCGTAGAAAGGATCGTGGCGGGAAAGGCCCACATGGAACAGGATGATGAAGAGCATGGCGGCTCCCATCAGTTCACCGCGGTAGCGGCTGATATTGGCAAGTTCTATGTCTTTAATCTTCAGCATAGGCTCAGAGCTTGGGTGAGGGGATGAGCCGGAGTGCGTGGCGGAACGCCCAGGAGAGCAACACCGTCACCACCACATAGATGGCAATGCCTGTATAGACATGTCCACGGAACGACAGGGGAATGATAATCTCGCGGGTAATGGGATGCACAACGAACATGGCGGCGGAAATGCCGCCCACCCACTCCACGGGACGAAGCGCTGCCGAAGGCAACAGGCGCACGGCTGCCACGGCACCCATCACCACAAAAGCCGGGCACCAGAGCCAACCCTGGAAGCTGAATCCGAGGAAGAACACCATCGACACCGACAGGATGAGCACGCCCAGCCAGGTGGCACGGCTCACGTCATGGCCGTGACGGGCATAGAGAATGCCCATGCCGAAGGGCAACACGGCACCGAAAAAGTTGTAGCGCACGCGGTTCATAGAGTCAAAATCCTGCTCGCAGCACACTTCCAGCAACCAGCACACGGCTATCATCACCGCCACATAGCGCGACGGAGCACGGTAGAAAAGGAGCCGATAGAGGATGTAGAGCTGCATCATCAGCGAGAAATACCAATAAGGACCGGGCTTGATGATATGGTCGGGGTCGGGCAGGAAGTTGATGTACATGAGCAGTTGCGCCACGACGCGCCCCACAGTATAGCCATGGTAGCCATGGGGGTGCATGTAGCTCACCACGGCAAAGGCTATGTAGCCGAGGAACATGAGGCGGAGCAACTTGAGGTAGTGGAACCGCACAAACGGCAGGGGAGCCACGCGAGGTGCCTGCTCACGTTCGTATTTCATCACGAGTCCGAATCCGCTCACGAAGAGGAACAAGGGCACACCATAGTGGCCGAAGAACGAGAACAGATGGACAAACAGGTCGTGGTTGAGTGTGGCGAGCCTGTCCCAAAGCATCATAGGCTTGGCTGGGTCGAAGGTATACTCGTTCTCCTTGACGGCGAAGTCAAGGAAATGGCAGTAGTTGTGCAGCATGATGCACAGGATGCCTATGCCCTTGAGGGCGGAACTCTCCGCACGGGAAAGCAGTGGTGTTGTCATTTTTCTACTCCTAATTTGTCATAGTCGACCGTGGCCTTGATGACGCGCGGGCGTTTCTCGTGGTAGCGGTCGCTCAGTATGTTGTATTCGGGATGATAGTTCTTGGTGTGGATACCTGCCAGATAGAGCAGCAGGTGGGGCACGGCGTCGGTCATTAGCCGGCGGCTGCGTGCGCGCACAATCTCGTCGAAGACTTCGGGATGGCGCACGGCATACTTGTGGGAGCACCATATCCAGAAGGGTATGTCGAACTCCTCGCGTGCCAACCGGGCGTCGATCTGTGCGGAGTGCATGCGGCCGAAGAACTTCACCTTGCCGTCGAAGCACTCCTCGCCATGGTCGGGCATGTAGATGACGACGGCGTCCTGGTCTTCAAAGAGTTTCACTATCTGGTTCACGATGGAGTCGTTGTAGTGCACGGCATTGTCGTAGTCGCTCAGGATGCGGCGCTGGCGGGCATTGAGGTCGGGCCGGTCGTAGTCGTCGGGCTCAAACTTGCGCTGGTCCTTGGGGCACCGGGTGTTGTAGCTCACGTGCTGTCCGGCCAGGTGGAAGATGATGAGGTTATGCGCCGTGTTGTGGCTCTTCAGGCGGTCATAGTCGCGGAGCAGACCTTCGTCGAAGGCGTGCAGACTGGTGTTGCGCGTGTCGAACTGGGCTGCACTTAGCTCCGGATTGTTGAGGAAGAAGCCTCCGCTGAAGTCGTAGACGGCCTCCTTGGCCTTGGGCAGGAACTGGTTGGTGAGGAAAGTCACGTGATAGCCAGCCTTGCGGAACACTTCCGGGAAAAGCGGATAGTCGCACCACTCGCCTTTCTCGCCCACCACATGGAGCGAAAAGACGTTCTTGAAGACATAGCTTGTGAGGTTCCAGGGTGCTATCACATCGGTAAACTTGTTGAGCATACCCGAGCGTTCCAGCCTGTCCTGTTCCGGTGTGGTCGGCTTGTCATAGCCGTAGATTTGGGCATGATGGCGGTTGTAGCTCTCGCCGATGATGAAGATAATGTTGGGACTGCGGAATGTGCAGCTGTCTACCTCCACATTGTTCTTGGCCTGGATGAGTTTCTTGATTTGCTGCGAGGCGAGCGAATTGGCATAGACACTGAACGCCAGGCGATAGATGGGCATGTAGAGGTTGGCACAATCGTCGAGGCGCGTCAGTTCATGCTCCACATCGCCGATGGTGGGCAGGGTCATGATACGTAGCGTGGCCTGCTTGTTCTTGGCACAGGCAAAGAGCGAGTAGACGAACAGCACAAGCGTGGCAAGCCCCAGCAGGGGGCTCCACTGGCGGTAGCAGTGCTTCACCTTCATGTTCTGCAACCGCTCGCTGGCGTTGATGTGAATGCGTCGCCAAGGCTTCAAAGCGAAGACGGCGTGCAGCACGGCAAGCAGCAATATCCACCCAAGACCGGAAAAAAGCACATCGGCACTGAGGTAGGACTGGAGGAATTCGCCCGCCTCGCGCGAGTTTGTCTCGTCGAGTAGCAGGAGCATAGTGGGATTGAGCGTAGACTCAAACTTGACGAAACAGAACACGTCGGCTATGGCGGTGGCATAGAGCACCACATAGAGCACACGCTTCACCCACACTCTCACCTTACGGGGAATGAGGGCAAGCACAATGCTGCATACATACAAGTCGAGAAACAATTCCACATAGGTCAAATCATAATAGTGGAATCCGCGTGTATGGGGGTCTGTCACCCAAGAGCAAACCACGCCCAACACATACATAAAGACGAAGAACGCGGCATTGAGTTCGATGGGGCGGAACGCCATGCGCATGCATCGCTTCAGCAGTAAATAATATTTCACCTAATTATAAAATAATGATTACGGCTGCAAAGTTAGTGCAAATCGAAGACAATACAAAATAAAAAGCAAACTTGTTTGGTTTTATTTTTGATTGTTGAGAGGCGGTCTAACCGATTTAAAAAGCCAGCGATAATTCTGATTAAACGAAGGGAATGAAAAATCCATCGGCACTATTGAGGCCCAGGAAACGGCAACCCGAAGGTCTGAAAAGAAATATAGCATACTTGTTGCGGATTTTGTTTTGCAGTTTCAATCACAAACATTACCTTTGCAGAACATAACTATAAAACTGTAAGCACGTGCAACTCAACAAGGCGAACATCATGAAGGAACTCCGTGACTATCTGTTTATTACAGTAGGAATGATTTCTTATTGTATCGGTTGGAAAATCTTTCTTCTCCCCAACAACGTTACCTCAAGCGGTGTACCAGGCATTGCGTCCATCATCTATTGGGCCACCAACATTCCTGCCCAATGGACCTACTTTGCCATCAATGCCGGACTGCTGGTGCTCGCCCTGTTCATCATTGGCTACAAGTTCTGCATCAAAACCATCTATGCCGTCATGGTGGTAACGGTGTTCACGTCATGCCTCGACGCCTACACCGCCAACATATCCCTGCTCCACGACCAGCCCTTCATGGCGAGTGTGTTGGGGGCCGTGTTCTGCGGATGCGGCATCGGACTCGGCTTTGCCTACAACGGCAGCACGGGCGGCACAGACATCATAGCCGCCATTGTGAACAAGTATCGCGACGTGAGCCTGGGCAAGGTCATCATGCTGTGCGACGTGCTCATCGTGAGTTCCAGTTACCTGGTGTTGCACGATTGGGAAAAGGTTATCTACGGCTACGTAGTTCTCTACATATCAGCGTTTTGCATTGACCAAGTGGTCAACACCAAACGCCGTTCGGTTCAGTTTTTCATCATCTCGAAGAAGTATAAGGAAATAGGACAGCGCATCAACCGCGACCCGCATCGCGGATGCACGGTCATCAACGCTTCCGGTTTCTATTCGGGACAGGACGTGAAAATGCTCTTCGTGCTGGCACGTCAAAGTGAATCGAACATCATTTTCCAGCTCATACAGGAAATAGACCCCTCGGCATTCGTGTCGCAAAGTGCAGTCATCGGTGTCTACGGAGAAGGTTTTGACCGCATCAAGCAGAAGGCAAGGGAACAGAAAAAGATTCCTACGGAGCAACTCAACAAACTGTAGGTCTTATTCTTTTCGCCGGCAAACATGCCTGTTGGCCGGCAGAAGTCGCCGACTTGAGCACCGCTAATGGCAGGTTTACGCCCAGTACTTCTGCCTGGGCACTCGTTGCCCACGGCGTGGGCAACGAGTGCCCAAAACGAGTAGCTGAAGTTGAGCAATCCATCTACCACCAGCCCATCGGCAGTTTAGTGATAGATAGTGATAGATAAGTGATGGATTTCAGGCATCTATCACCCACTGAACTCTCTCAATTACAGCAACTTAGCTACAAAAAAGTGATAGATAGTCCTATATTTTTGAAAAATCTTACGCGTGTGCGCATGCGCGCGTAAGGAGCGAATCTTAATCAGAGAAGTGTTTACGGTAGGCTTCCACAATGGCATCTTCCACAGATTCGGGCACCAATCCATGAACCGACTTTCCTTCGGATATATACCGGCGCACCTGCGTGCTGCTCACACGGAGCAATGGCGTGTGCACCACACGGACCGTAGGTGGCAGACAGGACTCGTCAATGGGGGAATCTTCCCGGGGATAGACAACTACAGGAAAATGAGCCACGATGTCGTCGGCATGCCACCACCGGTCAAAACAAGCCCAGTTGTCGGCTCCTATAATAAGATGGAATTGCCGGTCGGGGAAATCGGCGGCAAGGTGCTGCAAGGTGTTCCACGTATAGGAAGGACGAGGCAAGCGGAACTCGTAGTCGGAGGCCACCAGGTGACGTTCGGAGCCGAGAGCCTGGCGCACGAACTGCAGCCGCAAGGCGTCGTCGAGGAGTGCGGAATTTTGTTTCAGCGGGTTTTGGGGCGAAACAAGGAACCATATTTCATCCAAACCGCCGACCTCGAGCATGCGGCGGCCCAGTTCCACATGTCCCACATGTATCGGGTTGAAGGACCCGCCATAAATTCCGGTTCTAATCATAAGTCATCTGCCTGTTTGCAAGGCGGACCTTTCCGCCCAAAAGTGAAACATAAAAGCCAAACGCCCTGGCACACTACACGATGCGGGCATTTGGCTTCATCTCTTCATTTTCTATTGTATCTCTCTACCTCTGAATAAAGAATCACTGTTCGATAAAACTTTTCACCAACCGATAAGCCTCGGCCTTGGCTGTCTCAAGGTCGTCGTTGACCACCACATGGTCGAACTTGGGCGCAAAGGTAAGTTCATAGGAAGCCCTGGCAATGCGGTCTTCAATGACTTCAGGCGTATCGGTAGCGCGTCCCACCAGGCGTTGGCGAAGTGCTTCGATGGAAGGTGGCTGGATGAAAAGACTCATGGCCTTGTCGCCGTAGAAGCGCTTGATGTTGCATCCGCCCTTCACATCGACGTCGAACACCACGTTTTCGCCCTTGGCCAACTGGCTTTCCACCTGCGCCTTGAGCGTGCCGTAGAAGCGGTCTTTATAGACCTCTTCATACTCCAGGAACTCGTCGGCAGCAATGCGCCGGCGAAATTCGTCGGGTGTAAGGAAGAAATATTCCACTCCGTTCTGCTCGGTGCCGCGCGGCGCCCTGCTGGTGCAGGAAATGCTGAACGCCATGTTCAGCTCGGGATGCTGCATCAGCCAATTGATGATTGTGCTCTTTCCGCTCCCACTGGGCGCAGAGAAGATGATGAGTTTTCCTGCCATAGTGTGATTTTAAAGGGCGTTGAGCACCTGTTCCTTGATTTGTTCGAGTTCGTCTTTCATCTTGACCACGATGTTCTGCATCTCGGCCTGGTTGCTTTTGGAACCGGTAGTATTGATTTCGCGGCCCATTTCCTGGGCAATGAAACCGAGTTTCTTGCCTTGGGCATGTCCATCCTCCATGGTCTCGCGGAAATATTTCAAGTGGTTGGCAAGGCGCTGCTTTTCCTCGCTTATGTCAAGCTTCTCAATGTAGTAGATAAGTTCCTGTTCGAGGCGGTTCTTGTCGTACTCCACCTCCGGAATATTGTTGAGTCCGTCCACAATCTTGGCGCGGATCTTCTCGACCCGTGACTTCTCCCACGGTTCTATGGAAGCAAGCAGAGCGGCAATGTTGTCTATCTTCTCCGTGAACTTCTTCTGGAGGGCTGCACCCTCCTGTTTCCGGAAGTCCACCAGGTGCTGCAAAGCCTCATCAATGGCTCGGGTAGCAGCCGTCCATTCCTCGCCGCTCAGTTCCTCCACGTCAATCTTGGCAGTCACATCGGGCATGCGCAAGAGGGTGGCAAACCAATCGGCAGGTTCGGGAATGCCTGTTTTCTCGGAAATAGCCTTTATCTGACGGTAATAATTCTCCACAAGTGCACCATTGATAGGCGTAGCGTCTACCACGGTATCCTTCTCAATCCAGATACTGAAGTCCACCTTTCCCCGTTCGAGAGCCTTAGCCACCTTCTGGCGTATTTCCATCTCCTTTTCACGGTAGAGGGGGGCTATGCGTGTAGAAAGGTCCAAGGCCTTGCTATTAAGTGATTTAATTTCAACATTAATTTTCTTTTCCTTGTAGGCCACAACAGCTTTGCCGTAGCCCGTCATTGACTGTATCATAGTTTCTTTCACGTTAATTTTCTGCAAAAGTACAGATTTTTTCGGGAAAAAGAGTAAATTTGCATTTTATTTAGAATAATATTTATTTATGTCGTGCATATTGAATATAGATACGAGCACCGACGTGTGCTCGGTAGCCGTTAGTTTTGGGGGCGAGTGCGTGTTCACAAAGGAAGACCACAGCGGCCCCAACCATGCCGTCAAGCTCGGCGTGTTTGTTGACGAAGCCCTTTCATATATCGACAGTCGCGAGATGAAACTCGATGCCGTTGCTGTGAGTTCCGGCCCAGGCTCCTACACGGGCCTACGCATCGGCGTGTCCATGGCAAAAGGCATCTGCTATGGGCGTGGAGCCAAGCTCATCAGCGTGCCCACACTCGAACTGCTCACCGTGCCTGTGCTCCTGAACGAGCATGTCGCAGAAGAGAATGCACTGCTCTGCCCAATGCTCGACGCCAGACGCATGGAAGTGTATGCTGCCCTCTACGACCGGTCGCTGCATACCGTGAGGACAACACAGGCCGACATCGTGGACGGAGAGACCTACAAGCAGTGGCTCGACGAGCGGCCCGTATACTTCTTCGGCAACGGAGCCGCCAAGTGCATGGAGACCATCAACCACCCTAACGCGCATCTCATCACCGACATTGAACCATTGGCCAAGAACATGTTCCCCCTGGCTGAAAAGCGAATGGCGGAAGAGAAGTTCGAGGACGTGGCATACTTCGTGCCTTTCTATCTGAAAAGTTATGTGGCGAAGATGCCTAAAAAACTTATTTAACACAACATGGACATCAAAGGTTTAGACTACAACACCACAAGAGAGAAACTCGTGCTCCCCGAATACGGACGGGAAGTGCAGCGCATGGTCGACCATGCGCTCACGCTGCCCACCAAGGAGGAAAGGCAGAAATGTGCCGAAGCCATCATCAGCATCATGGCCCGCATGATGCAGCAGAGCCAAAACGACACCAATTTCCAGCAGAAGCTGTGGGACCATCTGGCCATTATGAGCGGCTTCAAGCTCGACATCGACTATCCCTACGACATCAAGCAGGCCGAAGAATTCTCTGCCAAACCCGATCCGTTGCCCTACCCCATGCAGCACATCCCCGTGCGCCATTACGGCAAAATGCTCTTCGAGATGTTTGACAAGCTCAAGGCGATGGAACCCGGCGAGGAACGTGACGAACTGGTCAGACTCACCGCCAACCAAATGAAGCGCGACCTCATACAATGGGGACACGGCTCAAGCGACGACGAAAAGGTGGCTGACGACCTGGCACGCTTCACAGACGGAGTAATACAATTGGATCTCGACACCTTCGTGTTCGACAAGATTGCACCCGCCAACAACAACACGCAGCCCAACAAGCGCAAGAAAAGATAACAGGATATCACCCCCAACAAACACCGACATACGCTATGGAATCATTCATCATCGAGGGCGGACACCCGCTGAGCGGCACTATCCAGCCACAAGGAGCCAAGAACGAAGCTCTGGAAGTGATCTGCGCCACACTGCTCACAGCCAGCGAGGTGCGCATCAAGAACATTCCCGACATTCTCGACGTGAACAACCTCATACAGCTTTTGCGCGACATAGGCGTGAAGGTGAAGCAACTGACACACCACGAATACAGTTTCCAGGCCGACAACCTCAACCTGGAATACCTTGAAAGTGAAGACTTCATCAAGAAGTGTGCCGCCCTGCGCGGCAGCGTACTGATGATAGGCCCGCTGCTCGGCCGCTTCGGCAAGGCTGTCGTGGCACAGCCCGGAGGCGACAAAATTGGCCGACGCCGACTTGACACTCATTTCTTAGGGTTCAAGAACCTCGGCGCAAAATTCGAGTATGTAGACGACCGCCACGTGTATGAAATCAACGCCAAAAAGTTGAAGGGGTGCTACATGCTGCTCGACGAGGCATCCATCACGGGCACTGCCAACATCATTATGGCAGCAGTGATGGCCAAAGGCACTACAACCATCTACAATGCGGCATGCGAACCATACATTCAGCAGCTCTGCCACATGCTCAACAAAATGGGCGCCAACATCAGCGGCATTGGTTCAAACCTGATTACCATCGTGGGTGTGGAAGAGCTTCACGGAGCTCACCACCAGATATTGCCCGACATGATTGAAGTGGGTTCGTTCATCGGCATGGCAGCCATGGTGGGCGACGGAGTGCGCATCAAGAACGTGTCGGTACGCGACCTGGGCATCATACCCGAAGCCTTCAGACGGCTGGGCGTGAAAATCAAGGTAGAAGGTGACGACCTCGTCATTCCTCACCAAAACCATTACGAAATAGACTCCTTCCTCGACGGATCGTTCATGACCCTGAGCGACGCACCGTGGCCGGGGCTCACTCCCGACCTCATATCGGTGCTGCTCGTAGTGGCCACTCAAGCCAGAGGAAGCGTACTCTTTCACCAAAAGATGTTTGAAAGCCGCCTGTTCTTCGTGGACAAGCTCATCGACATGGGGGCACAGATTATCCTCTGCGACCCACACCGTGCCGTGGTAGTGGGACACGACCACAAAATACGACTCAGGGCAGGCCGCATGACCAGCCCCGACATCCGTGCCGGCATAGCCCTGCTCATCGCCGCCCTCAGTGCCAACGGCACCAGCAGGATAGACAACATAGCCCAGATAGACCGAGGCTACCAGGACATAGAGCACAGACTCAACAAGCTGGGCGCCAAAATCAGACGTGTGGAAGCATAACGCAAACGTGACGACATGATCAAGAAAGAAGACGTTTATAGAATAGGTAGACTCGGCAAGCCGCACGGTGTACAGGGAGAGATATCGTTCATGTTCGACGACGATGTGTTCGACCGCTCCGACGCCGACTATCTGGTGCTCGACATCGACGGCATTCTCGTGCCTTTCTTCATGGAGGAGTATCGTTTCAAAGGTAGCGAAACCGCCATCATGAAGTTCTGCGACATTGACTCGCAGGAACAGGCAGCCAATCTGACGGGATGCGACGTGTATTTTCCACGCCATATTGCCGACAGCGACGAAGACAATGTGTCGTGGGCAGAAATCATCGGATTCACCCTTGCCGACGAAACTTCGGGCAAGAAAGTGGGAACCATCGTGCATGTGGACGATGCCACACTCAACATCCTCTTCAGCGTGGAAACACCCACAGGAGAAGAAATCCTCATTCCGGCTTCAGACGACCTGATTACAGATGTCGACAAGCAAGAACGCACCATCACCATGAGCATACCGGAAGGTCTGCTCGACCTATAAAAGACACAACATGAAGAAACAAATATGCATATTGGGCTCCACAGGCAGTATAGGCACACAGGCCCTGCAAGTGATTGAAGAGCATGCAGACCTGTATGAAGCCTATTGCCTCACAGCCAACAACCAATGGCAGTTGCTGGCTGAACAAGCCCGCAAGTTTCATCCTGCAGCCGTGGTCATCGCCAACGACGAGCACTACGAAACATTGAAGCAAGCCCTGGCAGACGAACCGGACATCAAGGTGTATGCCGGCCGTGACGCACTCTGCCAAGTGGTGGAAGCCGGACCTATCGACATGGTGCTCACCGCCATGGTTGGTTTTGCCGGACTCGAGCCGACCATCGCCGCCATCAAGGCACACAAGAAGATTTGTCTTGCCAACAAAGAAACTTTGGTCGTGGCAGGAGAGTTAATCTGCCAGCTGGCACAACAATACCATGCCCCGATTCTTCCGGTAGACAGCGAACACTCTGCCATTTTCCAAAGTTTGGTAGGAGAAGACGATAACCCCATAGAAAAAATACTGCTCACAGCATCGGGCGGCCCCTTCCGCAAATTCTCCCACGAGCAGCTGGAAACCGTGACAGTGGCAGACGCCTTGAGACACCCCACCTGGGACATGGGTGCCAAAATCACCATTGATTCGGCTTCGATGATGAACAAAGGATTCGAGGTCATTGAGGCTAAATGGCTGTTCGGAGTGCCGGCAGACAAGATTCAGGTGCTCGTTCACCCCCAGTCTATCGTGCATAGCGCTGTGCAGTTCCACGACGGTGCAGTCAAGGCGCAATTGGGTGTGCCCGACATGCGGTTGCCCATACAGTATGCCTTTACCTTCCCAAAGCGCATCAGCTTGAGCGAGGACCGACTCGACCTATTCAAGCAACCACTCGAGTTCTTCGAGCCCGACATGAGGAAGTTCCGCTGCCTCGCTATGGCATACGAGGCCATCCGACGCGGCGGCAACATGCCGTGCATTCTCAATGCAGCCAATGAGGTGGTCAACCTTGCCTTCCGCAAAGGAGAGTGTTCGTTCCTTGCCATGGCAGACATCGTGGAACACACGATGGAAAAGACAACTTTCGATGCCAACCCATCGCTCGACACCTACTTGCAGACGGATGCAGAGGCACGGCGCATAGCCCAAGAGATTCTGAAAAAGAAGCAATAACATCTGAAACACATACAAACATAAGCAATGGAAATTTTTCTGATAAGAGTGTTGCAGTTCATGCTGGCAATCTCAATACTGGTTCTTCTGCATGAAGGCGGACACTTCTTTTTCTCAAAGCTTTTCGGCGTAAGAGTCGAGAAGTTCTATCTTTTCTTTGACCCGTGGTTCCACCTGTTCGAGTGGAAGCCCAAGAAGAGCGACACCACCTATGGTGTGGGATGGCTGCCGTTGGGAGGATACTGCAAAATAGCCGGCATGATAGACGAATCGTTCGACACGGAACAAATGAAACAGCCTGCACAATCGTGGGAGTTCCGTTCAAAGCCGGCATGGCAACGGTTGCTCATCATGATCGGTGGTGTGCTTGTCAACTTCCTGCTTGCCCTGTTCATCTACTCCATGATTCTGTTTGCCTGGGGCGACTCATACATACAGATGAAAGACATGAGTCTGGGAATGAAGTTCAACACGGAAGCGAAGAAATTGGGATTCAAGGACGGCGACATTTTATTGGGCACCGACACCAAGACCTTCAAATCGTTCGACACCGACGTGTTCCGCGACCTTTCCGAGGCACACCGGGCCGACATCATCCGCGACGGGAAACGGATGAGCATTAACATGCCCGGCGACTTGAATCTGCTCGACATGATCAAGGACGATCCCAAATTTGTCTGGCCACTGATGCCTTCACGGGTAGACAGTGTCATGCAAGGTTCTCCTGCCGATAAAATAGGACTCAAAGGCGGTGACGTCATTGTGGCGGTAAACGGCAAGGAAATAGACTCCTACAACGATTTCACTTATGAGTTAGGTAAACTCAACGACATGCTTGCCGCGGCTTCCACGAAAACAGACAGTCTGAAAATCAGAACCGTGACCGTGGCTTACACCCGAAATGTTTCCGGAAAGAAAGACACCATCAGTGCCAAGGCGATACTCACGCCAGACTTGAAACTGGGCTACTACAACAGCAATTATGCCACGATGTACAAGGCAACCAAAGTCAACTATGGTTTCCTTGAAAGTTTCCCTGCCGGATGCAAATACGGTTGGAACGTGCTGAGCGGCTATGTAAGCGACATGAAATACGTGTTCACTGCAGACGGAGCCAAGTCTCTCGGTGGATTCGGAGCCATCGGAAGCCTGTTCCCACCGACCTGGGACTGGTATATGTTCTGGAAGATGACAGCTTTCCTGAGTATCATTCTGGCATTCATGAACATCTTGCCCATTCCGGCCCTCGACGGCGGCCACGTGCTTTTCCTGCTTTATGAAATCATCACACGCCGCAAGCCTAGCGAAAAATTCATGATCTACGCTGAATATGCCGGCATCGGCATCCTGATGCTCCTCATGATAGTGGCTAACCTCAACGATATTCTGCGTTGGTTAGGCTATATGTAGCCACATGATAACCCCATCCCCAAAGACACCTCACCTTGATATTCCGGCCGCCAAAAGCTTTGATGACAAGCTTTTGGCGGCCTTATTCATACCCAAATAAGCACGGAGAAATCAACAAATCTCCACAAAACAGCAATGTGTAAGCAATCCACAAAACGAACATTACATATCGAAACAAATTACACTACAAATTATTAATAATTGAAACAAGCGCTCCATTTATAGATAAAACAGAGTAAAAAACAGCCATTAACATACAGACAAATTGGAAGAAAGTAATTAATTTTGCAGTCACTTTGAAAGGAATTTATGAATTTTATTAATTAAATGCAACTTAATGATGGGAAATGGATTGTATAATGCCGAGTACGAGCACGATGCGTGCGGTGTCGGCATGGTGGTGAATATCCACGGAAACAAGAGCCATGAATTGGTCGACAACGCCCTGAAGGTGCTCGAGAACATGCGCCATCGTGGTGCTGAGGGTGCAGACGGAAGGACCGGTGACGGTGCCGGTATCATGCTTCAGATACCTCACGAGTTTATTTTGCTTCAAGGTATCCCTGTACCCGAAAAGGGAAAATATGGTACTGGTCTTGTGTTCTTGCCCAAGGACGAGAAACGCCAACAGGAAATTCTGAGCATCATGATCGAGGAAATCGAACGTGAGGGCTTGCAATTGATGCACCTGCGCAACGTGCCCACCAACAAGGAATGTCTTGGCGAAGCTGCGTTGAGTACAGAACCCGACATCAAACAGGTGTTTGTTACAGGAGTGACTGACGACAAAGTGCCAACCTTTGAACGCACCTTATATATCATAAGAAAGAAAATAGAACGCCGAGTAAACGACAAGGACTTCTATATCTGCTCACTGTCAAGCCAAAGTATTGTATACAAGGGCATGCTCTCAAGCATGCAAGTACGCCAGTACTTCCCCGATCTGACAAACAACTACTTCACCAGTGGTTTGGCCCTGGTACATTCCCGCTTCTCCACCAATACATTCCCCACATGGAGTTTGGCACAGCCATTCCGCCTTTTGGCACACAATGGCGAGATCAACACCATCCGTGGAAACCGCAGTTGGATGAAAGCCCGCGAAAGCGTGCTGAGCAGTGAGGCATTGGGTGACATTCGGGAAATATCACCTATCATCCAGCCCAACATGAGCGACTCAGCCAGTCTTGACAATGTGTTCGAGTTCTTTGTTATGAGCGGCCTTTCGTTGCCCCACGCCATGGCAGTGATGGTGCCTGAGAGTTTCAACGACAAGAATCCTATTCCCGAAGACCTCAAGGCCTTCTACGAGTATCATTCCATCCTTATGGAGCCATGGGACGGACCGGCAGCCCTGCTGTTCAGCGACGGCCGTTTTGCCGGAGGTATGCTCGACAGAAACGGACTGCGCCCGGCACGCTATACCATCACCAAGAACGACATGATGGTGGTGGCTTCCGAAGTGGGCGTAATGGACTTCGACCCGACAGAGATTGCAGAAAAAGGAAGACTGCAGCCCGGAAAGATTCTGCTCATCGACACACAGGAGGGAAAGATATACTACGACGGAGAAATCAAGGACCAGCTTGCCAAGGCTCACCCCTATCGTCAGTGGCTCTCCACGAACCGCATACAGTTGGAAAAACTGAAAAGCGGACGCAAGGTGGACAATGGAATAGACAATTTGCTCCGCCACGAAATAGAATTCGGATTCGGTGAGGAGGATGTTGACGGCACCATAGTTCCCATGAGCACGAAAGGACAAGAGCCGACTGCTTCCATGGGTAACGACACACCATTGGCAGTATTGTCAGACAAGCCTCAGATATTCTTCAACTATTTCCGCCAGCAATTCGCACAGGTGACAAACCCTGCCATCGACTCTATCCGTGAGAACCTGGTAATGTCACTCAGTGAATACATCGGACGCGTGGGAACAGGAATTCTGACTCCGGACGAGACGAACTGCAAGATGGTGCGCTTGCCTCATCCTATTTTGACCAATACACAGCTTGACATTCTGTGCAACATCCGATATAAGGGTTTCAACACCGTAAAACTGCCTATCGTCTTTGAATGTAGTAAAGGAGAAGAAGGACTCCGTGAAGCACTTGACGATTTATGCAAACAAGCAGAGAAGAGTGTAGACGACGGATATAACTACATCATTCTCACCGACCGTGACATAGACAAGAAACATGCTGCCATTCCTTCACTGCTCGCAGTCAGTGCTGTTCACCACTACCTCATTTCCGTAGGTAAGCGAGTTCAGACCGCACTCATTGTAGAAAGCGGTGAAATCAGAGAGGTTATGCACGCAGCTCTGCTGCTCGGCTATGGAGCTTCTGCACTTTGTCCTTATCTCACCTACGCTATACTTGATGACTTGGTGAAGAAGGGTAAGATTCAAGAAAACTATGAAACAGCTGAAGCAAACTATATCAAGGCCGTCAAGAAAGGACTTTTCAAGATTATGGCCAAGATGGGCATCTCCACAATCCGCTCCTACCGTGGCGCCAAGATATTCGAAAGCATCGGGCTCTCCGAGAGTTTGCTGAAGACTTACTTTGGAACTGAGGTATCCACTGTAGGAGGCATCGGACTTGAGACTATTGCCCGTGATGCCATTGCTCTTCACGACAAAGCATTTGCCAAGGATATCAAGACTGACTTCCTGCCAAACCGTGGTCAGTTCCACTGGCGCAAGGACGGCATCAAGCATGCCTGGAATCCAGAGACCATCGCCACCCTGCAACTTGCAACCCGTACGGGCAATTACGAAAAATACAAAGAGTTCACCCGGTTGGTTGACGAGAAGGATGAACCAATCTTCCTCCGCGACTTCTTCGATTTCAAGCGCAACCCTATATCCATCGACAAGGTGGAACCCGTCGAGTCAATCGTGAAGCACTTCGTCACAGGAGCCATGAGTTTCGGAGCGCTTTCCAAGGAAGCCCATGAGGCTCTTGCACTTGCCATGAACAAACTCGGAGCAAGAAGCAATACTGGTGAAGGCGGTGAAGACAGCGAACGTTTTAACTCCACAGTGGACGGAATCTCCCTGTCAAGCAAGACCAAGCAGGTAGCATCAGGACGTTTTGGCGTAACGACAGAATATCTGGTCAATGCCGAAGAAATACAAATCAAGGTGGCACAAGGTGCCAAGCCTGGTGAGGGTGGACAGTTGCCCGGATTCAAGGTGAACGAGATCATCGCCAAGACTCGCCACTCTATCCCTGGCATCTCGCTCATTTCGCCACCACCTCATCACGACATTTACTCTATCGAAGACTTGGCACAGCTCATCTTCGACTTGAAGAACGTGAACCCCAAGGCAGCCATCAGCGTGAAGCTCGTAGCCGAAAGCGGCGTGGGAACCATTGCTGCAGGTGTTGCCAAGGCAAAAGGCGACCTCATCGTCATTTCCGGAGCCGAAGGTGGAACGGGAGCATCGCCTGCATCCAGCATGCGATTTGCCGGTATCTCACCAGAAATTGGACTCTCAGAGACACAACAGACACTTGTAAAGAATGGACTTCGTGGACAAGTTCGCGTTCAAGTGGACGGACAATTGAAAGACGGACGAGATGTTATCATGATGGCTCTACTCGGTGCCGAGGAGTTCTCGTTCGGCACATTGCCACTTATTGTATTGGGCTGCGTAATGATGCGCAAATGCAATCTGAACACCTGTCCTATGGGCGTTGCCACGCAAGACCCGAAACTTCGTGCACATTTCCGCGGTCACTATCAATATGTGGTCAACTATTTCACTTTCCTCGCACAAGAGGTTCGAGAGTATCTGGCTGAAATGGGCTATACAAGTCTCAACGACATTGTAGGACACACTGAACTCATTGTTCCCAAAGACACAGAAAAAGGTTCCAAGGGTTCTATGCTTGACTTCCACAGACTGCTCCACAAGGAAGAGGGCAACTGCACACTGTACCACACCAAGCAGCAGAATCACGACTTGAGCAATGTACTTGACCAGCAACTCATTCGTGGCGCGCAAGCTGCCATCACTAATGGTGACGAAGTAAATCTTGATTTTGCCATCAAGAATACAGACCGCGCATGCGGAACTATGCTCAGCGGCATGGTGGCCAGCAAGTATGGCGAAGATGGTCTTCCCGACAAGACCATCAACGTGAAATTCAAAGGCTCAGCAGGCCAAAGTTTCGGAGCATTCCTTGTCAAAGGCATCGACTTCAAACTTGAAGGCGAGACCAACGACTACTTTGCCAAGGGACTGAGCGGTGGACGCATATCCATCTTGCCTCCTATCCGCTCCAACTTCAGTGCTGAGGACAACATCATTGCCGGCAACACCGGTCTATATGGTGCTACAAGCGGTGAATTGTATGTAAATGGCAAAGTCGGAGAACGTTTCGGTGTGCGCAACTCAGGTGCCGTCGCTGTTATCGAGGGCGCAGGAGACCACTGCTGTGAATACATGACCGGAGGTCGAGTAGTCGTACTGGGCGAGACAGGACGCAACTTCGCTGCCGGTATGAGTGGTGGCGTGGCATATGTGTGGGACAAGAATCATAACTTCGACTACTTCTGTAATATGGACATGGTGGAAATCAATCTCGTGGAAGACAGCAACTACCGCAAGGAACTGCACGAACTTATCCGCCAACACTATCTCTATACGGGTTCCAAACTGGCGCGCACCATGCTCGACGATTGGAACCACTACGTGGAAGACTTCATCCAAGTGGTACCTATTGAATACAAACGGGTTCTACAGGAAGAGCAAGTCAAGAAGTTGCAACAGAAAATAGCTGATATGCAGAGAGATTATTAATGTTCAACATTTAAGAAACAGAAGAAAATGGGAAATCCAAAAGCTTTTTTGACCATACCCCGCAAGGATGCGGGCTACCGTCCTATCCACGACCGTATAAGAGATTTCGGCGAAGTGGAACAGACGCTCAACAGTAATGACCGTCGCCAACAGGCTTCCAGATGTATGGACTGCGGTGTTCCATTCTGTCACTGGGCATGTCCGTTGGGCAACAAGCCACCAGAGTGGAACGACGCCCTATACAAGGGCGATTGGGAGTTGGCTTACCGCTTGCTCAATGCCACCAACGACTTCCCCGAATTTACGGGCCGCATCTGTCCCGCACTCTGCGAGAAGGCATGCGTGCTCAACCTTATGGAACATGAGCCGACCACTAACCGCGAAGACGAGGCGGCTATCACAGAGCATGCTTTCCAAGAGGATTTCGTTCATGTGGAGATTCCCGAGCGCAACGGGAAAAAGGTTGCCGTTATCGGTGCCGGACCTGCCGGACTTGCCACGGCAAACCAACTCAACCACAAAGGATACAAGGTCACTGTGTACGACAAAAACGAGAATGCTGGAGGTTTGCTCCGTTACGGTATTCCCAACTTCAAACTCAACAAGGCTGTCATAGATCGCCGTTTGAAAGTACTGGAAGCCGAAGGCATCGAATTCCGTTATGGTGAGACCATTGACGAAACAAAACTACCCGAAGGATTTGACGCTTATGTCATCGCCACAGGAACACCACAAGCCCGTGACCTCAAGATTCCCGGCAGAGAACTGAAAGGAGTGTATTTTGCCCTTGAAATGCTCTCACAGCAGAACCGCGTACTAGCCGGAATGGAATTCAAAAAGGACGAGCTGGTGAATGCCAAAGGCAAAGATGTGCTTGTCATCGGTGGCGGTGACACGGGTTCTGACTGTATCGGCACAGCCCACCGCCAAGGTTGCAAGAGTGTGACACAAATTGAAATTATGCCCAAACCCGTAGAAGGACCTGATGATCCAAAGAACCCTTGGCCCAATTGGCCCCGCACACTCAAGACTACCTCTTCGCATGAAGAGGGGTGCACACGCCGTTGGAACATCAACTCTTTGGAATTCCTTGGCAAAGACGGAAAACTGACTGGCGTAAAAGTACAGGAAATCACATGGAAACCCAACCCCGAAGGTGGTCGTCCATTGATGGAACCTGTAGGCAAACCGGAAATCATCAAGGCAGAAATGGTTTTGCTTGCCATGGGATTCCTTCGTCCTGAACACGCAGAACTTCCAGACAACGTGTTCCTTGCCGGAGATGCCGCCAGCGGTGCATCCTTGGTTGTTCGCGCCATGGCAAGTGGCCATGCAGCAGCAGAAAAAGTTGACAAGTTCCTGAATAAATAAATTCATAAAGTTCCTTGTAAACGTGAGGGCAGGTTCCTGTGTTAGGAATCTGCCCTCTAATTTTGGAATTTATGACTTATTCCTTATGGCAATAGTTCGTTAAAAATTTGAGATAACGGCTAAGCGGCTTTACGCTGCCCAGCCAAAGAGTTCTTTGACAGTATGACTAATTAACTTTCGGTTCGGTATTCTCCGACACTTGTCAAAAATTAAT
>CAJKDU010000015.1 GCA_905198745.1 uncultured Prevotella sp.
ATATATATTATATTACTTTTTATTGCTTACGATTCGTGACACCTACCACGCATATATAAAGCGTGACGTCACATTTCACTCGTCGTCCGGGAACGAGACAACTGCAGAAAAACTTTAGGTAAGTTTGTTTTACATCTCACAATATCATACATCGTCATACGCTTCTGCATCAGTACTGCAGGAAACTTCGCCAAACGCATCAACGAAAGATTCATTCGTTAGTGTGCCATTAGCGACCTGTAAGTGTGCCATTAGCGACCCGTAAGAGTGCCTGTGGCAGTTGTTAGTGTGCCATTGGTTGGTGATTAAGCAGATTAGGACTCGTGCATACAAAGTATTGTTTTATTACAAAATAAATCAGCCGAATATTTTTTTCGTCATTTGGTTCATTTTTGGCACACTTTTTGTAATACCTTGTTGCACACTGCAATAAGGTTCAAAAAGTATGCATTTTTGAGAAAAGTGTCACACAATAAGTTTGTAGGCAGTCAATTCCCCTGTAAATACGGATGTTCCGGAGCTATTGACTGCAAAACATTGCATAAGCAGAAAGGGCCATACAGACAGATCGGCTTAGAGATTAAAAACAATGAAATAACATTTATTAATCCTTCCGAATTTGGGAGCAACGATAGTTTTTCAGCGTTTATAACTAAACAGAGAGCGGGCTGAAAGCCAATACGGCATTGCCTGGCATCACATCAGGAAGCAAAGAGGATAGCGTAGCCCAACGTCACTCGATGGTGGAAATGGTGACATCGGTAAACTCGTTCATATAGTCGAAGAGCTTCAGCGTGTGGTTGCCCCGTTTGGCACGCACCTCAATGGTGGCTTCGAGAAACTCAGCCTTGGCAGTGCGACGGTCCTTGAGTTCGTAGGAATGTACCTCCATACCGTCGAGCTTGATGCGCTTGATGAGTTCTTTCACCATGTCGCGCGAAGGAGCGGAAAAGGTGAGCACCATGGTGGTGTTGCCCAACTGGGGAAGAAACGCATTGAGCACTTCCAGGCCCAAGAGCACCATAACGGTGGTGATGGCTGCCGCCACATACATGCCCGTGCCGCAAGCCAATCCAATGGCAGCCGTCACCCACAGTCCGGCTGCCGTGGTAAGGCCACGCACCACATTCTTCTGAAAGATGATGGTGCCGGCTCCGAGAAAACCTATGCCCGAAACAACCTGTGCTGCCACACGGGAAGAATCTTTCAGGTCGATGCCGAAGCCAAACTGAGACACCAGACAGAAGAGTGCACTGCCCAGGGCCACAAGAAAATGGGTGCGGAATCCTGCTTCCTTGGCACGATACTCACGCTCAACACCAATGGCGCCACCCAGGACAAGGGCAAGCAGAAGGCGGATGGCAATTTCTGAATAAGTGGTTTCCATATATGGTATATTTTATGAATGAATAGACTACAGCACACGTTCTCTACCGAATATCCATCGGGACAACCGCAACCTGTCACACAGCCACCCTACCCCCAAACTGCCGGCAACGGCAAAAGCCACGGAAACAAGCATGAACAGCATGCCGGTGGGCTCCACCCGCAGCAACAGAGACTGATAGCTCTTGGCAAGGATGGTGAACACGGGAGAAAAGACGAGGAGCAAAAGGGTGTGGCGGCCAATGTAAAGGGCAATGCTGCGTGGAATGCCCTTCGTACGAGGATACACAGCCAGACACAGGCTCATCATGAAGTAGACGATGAGCACACCACCCAAGGTGGACTTGCTGAAATTGGAGGAATGAAGCGAAAGGAGTACGATGGGGATGACAGACAACCACGAAGCACGGAAAAACGAAAGAAACAATGCCCCACTCTGCCTCAGCACAATGCCGGCAAAAAGATACATGGCATTGGCAAAAGACATTAATCCAAGGCCAATAGACAAGGCACTGTAGAGAGAAAAGAGCAACACATAGGCTACCGAACGCCGCAAGGGAGCAAGCCCAAGAGTCACATAGGCGGAAAGACCGCCCACAACGAGGGTGTGAAGATACCAATAAGGCCCGAGGGGATGGAGAAAGAGTTTGCTGAAGAACACACCAAGGGTCAACCGGTCGATATGTTCACGGATGGGCAGGATGCTCGCCATCACAATGTAGCCCGACTCAACAAGTAGGTAGGGGACGGCAATCCACAGCATGCTGCGGAGAAAGGCACCCGGCGACTTGGAGAGGTTGAGCATAAACCCGGAAATGAGCAGGAATGCGGGCATGTGGAAGGTGTAGACAAAGCGTTTAACCTCGGGATAGGCGTTGCCAATGTAAACCAGATGAAAGGCTATCATCAGGAGAATAAAGACGAACTTGAGCCAGTCTATCTCGTCAATACGTTTTCCGCGCAAAGGTTGTTCATGGTTTTGTTGCATCATATTCATGTCGGGTTGAGGGTGATAGCATGGGGTGAGCATACGCAATGAATGCTTGTTGTTCTGATGGCCGAACGCTGCCTAACTTATGCAAAGGTAGTGCAAGGGAGCGCAATGAATGCTTGCATTCTGATGGCCGAACACTGCCTAACTTATGCAAAGATAGTGGAAAAGTGTGGAAAATGAAACAAATCACTTTAAAATTTGCTGCCCTCTAACTATTACCCCACTAATACTGACACATACGAGAATGGGAGTGACACCTGATATGGTAGTATATGGGTGCATGGCAGGCGGGCTGAAAGCCCAACCTGCACATAGCCCAGGGCAAGCGAAGCGACACCCTGTGTAGACGGACGCATCAAACGCACGCCCAGCAAGGGTAAAAGTAAAGTCAACACTCTGTGTTTCAGCCTATATTCACCCGACAGCACGCTCCTATCACATGCCATCATCCCAGGGGCTCCCTTCTACTTTTGCCTCCTGTAGGGCGTGACAATGGCCCCACACATGACCCTGGATGCCACCTCGCTCTGCCCTGCCGAGGGTAGAAATGGGGCTTTCAGCCCACATGTTATGCTAACCCTATACCACAATATCATGTAACACAACAAATATCGGATGAACCGGAAATGGTTGCATAACATGCGGACTGAAAGACAAACGCTCCTCTTTAGGTGAACGCTGAACATACAACCATCACTACATACCATCGTTGAACCATAAAAAAGTGCGGACACACCAACCACAAAGGTAGATGTGTCCGCACTGATATGCGTAGGAGACAGAGGGGTCAGTTGTTGACCGATCCGCCAACAATATCGAGCAATTCGTTGGTAATAGCCTGCTGACGTCCCTTGTTGTACTGCAAGTTGAGGTCGCGCAAGAGCTCGTCGGCGTTGTCGGTAGCGGTTTGCATCGCCACCATACGGGCAGCATGCTCACTGGCAATGCTGTCGAGCAAGGCGGTATAGAGCATGAGCTTGAGTTCTTGCGGAATGAGTTGCTCAAGCACTGTCTGCAAGTCTGGCTCCACGATGAAGTCGTCATTGAGTGGCTTCACCTCATCCGTGGAGGATTCAGCGCTATTGCTGCCGTTCTTGCGAAGGTACTCCTGAGCCTTTTCCGTAACAACAGTCGAGGTAAGATCACGCTCATTGTCAGCCATAAAGTCGGAAGTAACGTCAATGGGCAGGAATGTCTTGCGGGTAAGAATCTGCGAACCGGCACTCTTGAAGTGGTGATAAATCAACTCCACCTTATCGAGTTCGCCAGCCATATATTTCTCGCAAAGTTCTTCAGCAATCTGCTGACACTGAGCAGCATTGG
The DNA here is from genome assembly GCA_905198745.1 of uncultured Prevotella sp. Classification (GTDB taxonomy): domain Bacteria; phylum Bacteroidota; class Bacteroidia; order Bacteroidales; family Bacteroidaceae; genus Prevotella. The sequence continues at coordinate 3,704 of CAJKDU010000015.1, forward strand.
GCTTGTCTACCAATCCAATGAAGTCGCCACCCACCGTGACATTCAGCTTGGCTACCGCCTCAGCCACCTTGCGGCCGATGGGATAGACCACTACGCCATCGGGACCGAGATCTTTGTAATCGCTGATAGCATGGTTCATCATCTTGATGACATTGGCATTGAAACCGCCGCAGAGGCTGCTGTTGCTGGAATAGACCACCAACGCTACGCGTTTCACCTGAGCATGCTCCACATTGAGCGGAGTGCGGATGTCGGGCATGGCGGCGAGAAACGACTTGAGGATATGCTCAAGCATGTTCTCGTAGGGCAACATGTTGCCAATCATCATCTGCGCATGGTGCAACTTGGACGATGCCACCATCTTCATGGCACTCGTTATCTTACGCGTGCTATTGACAGATGCTATACGATTTTTTATCTCTTTTAATGACGGCATAGGCTATTTATTTATATTGTCCTGCAATGTCGGCCATAGTGTCCTCAATGACCTTGGCCAACTCGTCGTCAATCTTGCCGGAAGCCAGTGTGTCAATGACATCCTGGTGAGCGGAACGCATCTTGTCGAGGAAGGTGTCCTGACATTCGCGTACCTTCTCGACCGGTACACTTGCCATCAGGCCGTGTGTGCCGCAATAGAGAATGGCAATCTGCTCGCCAACGGGCATTGGCGTGTACTGAGGCTGGATAAGTAGCTGGTTGTTCTTTCGACCGCGGTCGATAGTCATGGCGGTCACAGGATCCATATCGCTGGAGAACTTGGAGAAAGCCTCCAACTCACGATACTGTGCCATATCAATCTTCAGCGTACCGGCCACCTTCTTCATACTCTTGATCTGTGCCGAACCACCTACACGGCTCACGGAGATACCCACGTTGATGGCAGGACGGAAACCCTGGTTGAAGAGGTCGGTCTCCAGATATATCTGACCGTCGGTGATGGAAATCACGTTGGTCGGGATATAAGCCGACACGTCGCCTGCCTGAGTCTCGATGATAGGCAGTGCGGTGAGCGAACCGCCACCACGCACATGGCCCTTCATGCAAGCCGGCAGGTCGTTCATCTGCTCGGCTACTTCCTGCTGGTCGTTGATACGGGCTGCACGCTCCAACAGACGGCTGTGGAGGTAGAACACGTCGCCAGGATAGGCTTCACGACCGGAAGGACGGCGCAAAATCAGCGATACCTCACGATAAGCTACAGCCTGCTTGCTGAGGTCGTCGTAGACCACAAGGGCTGAATAGCCACGATCGCGGAAATACTCACCGATGGCGGCACCGGCAAACGGTGCGTAGTACTGCATGGCTGCAGGGTCTGCAGCGGTAGCACTCACGATGATGGTGTAAGGCATGGCTCCGTGCTGCTTGAGGTTTTCCATCAAGGCTGCAACGGTAGACGCCTTCTGACCAATGGCTACATAAATGCAATATACAGGCTTGCCTGCATCGTAGAAACTCTTCTGATTGATGATGGTGTCGACAGCAATGGCTGTCTTACCTGTCTGACGGTCACCAATGATAAGCTCACGCTGACCACGGCCAATAGGAATCATGGAGTCAACAGCCTTCAGACCAGTCTGAAGAGGCTCCTTCACAGGCTGACGATATATCACGCCAGGAGCCTTACGGTCAAGGGGCATCTCAAAAGAATCGGTCAGGTCTATTTCGCCCTTGCCGTCGATAGGGTTGCCCAGAGGATCGATGACACGACCAAGCATGTTGTCGTTGACACGGATGGAAGCGATACGCTTGGTACGCTTCACCACCATACCCTCCTTGATGCCAGCTGTAGGACCCAAGAGCACACAACCTACGTTGTCTTCCTCCAAGTTCATCACGATGGCCATCGTGCCGTTCTCGAACTCCAGCAGTTCGTTGGCCTCAGCATTGCGCAGACCATAGATACGAGCCACACCATCGCCCACTGTAAGCACGGTGCCGACTTCGTCGAACTTCTGTCCGCCGTTAACCTCGGAAAGTTGCTGAAGGAGAACTTCTGATACTTCACTTGGTTTTATTTTATCTGACATGTTGAAATCTTAATCTTGGTCTTTGTCCGCCAAAGCAGACAAAGACACATTAATTAATTTAAATTATTAGCGTTTAAGCTGTGTCAGGATGTTGCGCAGCTGCGACTGCACGCTGGCATCCATTCTGTAAGTTCCATACTCGAGAACAAACCCGCCGATAAGCTCGGGGTTCACCTCCGTCTGGAATTCCACAGTACCTTGAGTTTTTCTCTCCACCATCTGCCGCATCTTCTCCTCTGTAGCGGGCGACACGGCAGTAGCGGTGATGAGTCTACCGCGGGTGATATTCTTCTGTTTTCGATACAGAGTGACATAAGAGTTGGCCATAAACTGCATGACCTTCTCCCTACCCTCCTTCAGAACAAGAGCGATGAACCTCGAGGTAAGCTGGCTCACCCCCTTGCCACCGCAAGCCGACAGCAGCAATTCTGCCTTACGGCTCTTGGCGAGCATAGGATTGTCTATCGTGAATCGCAGCTCGGGAACACGGATGTAGCTCTGTGCCAGAGTCTGCATCTCGCCATACACCTGCTCGTCGAGTTGTGCCTCGGTAGCGCTCTTGAGAAGAGCTCGGGCGTATCTTACCGAAATTACTCCGATTTCCATAGTTTACTTGTTTTTGTCGTCAACAGAAACCTCATCCAGCAGTCTATCAATCATTTCCATCTGCTTGGCATCCGAAGAGAGGTTCTGGCGCAGAATCTTCTCGGCTATCTTCACCGAGAGTTCTGCCACCTGCGAACGTATCTCGCCGATGGCACGCTGTTTCTCACTTTCTATTTCGGCCTTGGCCTCTGTGAGCAACCGGGTGCCCTCGTCGCGGGCTTTGTCCTGAGCCTTTTCAACGATGGCATCACGCGTGTCGGCAGCCTCTTTCAGTATCTGGGCCTGCTTCTCACGCGCTTCCTGCAAAATGGATTCACTTTCCTTACGGATATTGGCAAGCTTCTCGTTGGCCTCGTGTGCCTTTTGCAGACTCTCGTCTATGTAGCGTTTTCTTTCATCCACCATCTTGATGATGGCAGGAAAGCCCCACTTCCACAGAATGAAGAGCACCACGAAGAACACAAGTGCCATCCAGAAAAGCAGACCGGTATCCGGCATCAATAAACCCATAGCTGTGATTTAGTTTATGTAATATCTTTACTCTAAAAGTTTCGCCGGATTTAAGCGAAGAGTGCGAGTACGGCGATGATGACTGCGAAGAATGCCACACCCTCAACAAGAGCAGCGGCAATAATCATACTTGAGCGGATATCGCCCATCTTCTCTGGCTGGCGAGCCATGGCGTCCATTGCCTGGCCACCGATACGACCAATACCAATACCTGCACCGATAGCGGCTAAACCTGCGCCACAAGCGGCACCTAATTTTGCTAAAGCATCTGCTGCTAATAATAATGATAACATAATCTTAATTTTTTAAGTTATTATTTCTTTGTTTACTGTTTCTGTTTTTATTCAGCCTTGTGCGGATGCACATGGGCCATAGAGATGAACACTGCACTCAGCATGGTGAACACCAATGCCTGGATGAAGCATACAAGAACCTCAAGGAGCATCATGAAGACACTCATCAAAACACTGACCACTGTCATGGCACTTCCCGCAAAGGCATTCACCCCGAACATAATGAAGATGATGCAAGCGAAAGAAAGGGCTATGGCATGACCGGCCATCATGTTGGCAAAGAGACGAATGGTCAACGCCAACGGCTTTGTAAAGATACCAAACAATTCAAGGAACGGCATCAGAGGCACCGGCACCTTCAGCCACGTAGGCACTTCAGGCCAGAAGATTTCCTTCCAATACTCCTTGGTTCCCGTCAGGTTGGTGATGAGGAACGTACAAAGAGCCAGGAAGAAGGTGCAGGCAATGTTGCCGGTGAGGTTTCCGCCACCAGGAGGGAACGGAACCACACCCATGATGTTAGCCACGAAGATGAAGAAGAAACACGTGAGCAAGTAAGGGCCATACTTGTCGGCCTCCTTGCCAAGTGATGGCTTCACCACCTCATCGTAGACATACATCACAAACATGTGCATCAGGCCCACAAATCCTCTCGGCGCGGGATCAGAAGGTTTATGCTTGCGACACCATCTGGCAGGTATCAATATGCAAAGCAACAGGATAATCGCATCAATGAAGAGCACGGCTACAGTCTTCGTGATGGAAATGTCGAAAGGACGAACCTCTGCGCCATTCACCTGTTCACAAATCTTGTTTTCGTTGTCCTTGCTGCCTGATATGTAGAGTCCGTAAGGTCCAGGGCGATTGCCCTTGGCATCTTTCTCCTCAGCAAACTCGCTACTGGAGAACACATGCCAACCTGTGGAACTATTCACGATAACAGGCAGATTGATAACGATAGGCTTGTCGCCAATATTGGTTACATGCCATTCATAAGAATCTTTGATATGACCCCACAATATGCCCTGAAAGTCTATTCCGCCTTTATCCTGTCCGGCAGCCACGGATGGCATGGCGGCTAAGAAAAGCAGGAGCATCAGGAACAAATGTCTTAGTCTTGTCATATTAGTTTTCTTTTTTAATTGTTTTTTCCACTTGGGTGAAGTACACGACGTTGTAAACCAGCATCGCGACGTAAAATACGAGAAAGTAGACCACAAACCGCATGATGGAGTCGAACTGTCTTACAACGAAGCAGTAGACCACCACCACAAGCAGGGCACTCATCATCCGAAGGACTGAACCTGCCATGTAGAACTTGGCGAGGTTGCCGGGAGAAGTTTTAGCCACTCCTTTCCAGCAGGCTCCATAAGCGAAGAGCATCACCAGACTGTAGATCACCGACACTACAAGATTCCACTGAACGGAAATGCCGTTGATGCTGTCGTAGATCATGCCTGCGGCAAACAGGGCTGCCAGAAGCCAGAGTCCATACTTGGTGTAACGAGCCTTGATTTGGTCGACTGTCAAATGTACCATACGCTTTATACTTCCACGCAAAGGTTCACGACGTTTTTCTGAACTTCCACAAAGCCTGCCTTGATGGCAAGTTGGCTCTTGCCGGCTTGCGTGCCGTATTCCACAACTCCTTCCTGAAGGGTGGAGATAAGTGGTGCGTGGTCTTTGAGTATGACGAACGCACCCTTGCTGCCGGGTACTGCCACACTGTCCACCTCACCGCTGAACACGGTTTTCTCAGGGGAAACTATCTTTAATCTTAAACCCATAGTTGATACAATTTATGATTGCAAATTACTGGGCCTGTGCCTGGGCCATCAGCTTCTTGCCCTTGGCCTTGGCGTCTTCGATGGTTCCTACGTTGAGGAATGCCTGCTCTGGCAGGTCATCCACTTCACCGTCGAGAATGGCGTTGAAGCCCTTGATGGTTTCCTCGATGGGCACCATCACACCTGGCAGACCTGTGAACTGCTCTGCCACGGCGAAAGGCTGCGACAGGAAACGCTGCACACGACGTGCACGGTTCACGGTAAGTTTGTCCTCGTCTGAGAGTTCATCCATACCGAGGATGGCGATGATGTCCTGCAATTCCTTGTAGCGCTGCAGAATCTGCTTCACTCTCTGTGCACAATCGTAGTGTGCCTTACCCACAATCAGCGGGTCGAGAATACGGGATGTGGAACCCAGCGGATCAACAGCGGGATAGATACCCAACTCTGCAATCTTACGGCTAAGCTCGGTGGTGGCGTCGAGGTGAGTGAAGGTTGTGGCAGGTGCAGGGTCTGTCAAGTCGTCGGCAGGCACATAAACAGCCTGTACTGAGGTGATAGAACCTTTCTTGGTAGAGGTGATTCGCTCCTGCATCTGCCCCATCTCGCTGGCCAGTGTTGGCTGGTAGCCCACAGCTGAAGGCATACGGCCGAGAAGAGCCGAAACCTCGGAACCTGCCTGGGTAAAACGGAAGATGTTGTCAATGAAGAACATGATGTCGGCGGGTTCACCGTTCTTGCCTCCATGGTCACGGAATTCCTCAGCCACAGTCAGTCCTGAAAGGGCTACGGAAGCACGTGCGCCTGGCGGTTCGTTCATCTGTCCGTAGACAAGGGTGGCCTGCGACTTCTTCAGTTCTTCCGGGTCAACGAGGCTCAAGTCCCACTTGCCCTCTTCCATGGCTTTCTTGAACTTATCGCCGTAGCGGATTACACCAGACTCGAGCATGTCTCGAATCAAGTCGTTACCCTCACGGGTACGCTCACCTACACCAGCAAACACGGAATAGCCGTTGTGGCCTTTGGCAATATTGTTGATAAGTTCCATGATAAGCACGGTCTTGCCCACACCGGCACCGCCGAACAGTCCAATCTTTCCACCCTTCATGTAAGGTTCGAGCAAGTCGATGACCTTGATACCGGTGGCAAGCATTTCCTTGTGGGTAGAGAGTTCTTCAAACTTCGGAGCCTCGCGGTGGATGGGGTAAGCACCCTCCATATCAAGAGTCTTCATGCCGTCGATAGGCTGTCCGATGACGTTCATCATTCGGCCCTTGATCTGATCGCCGGCAGGCATTGTGATAGGGCTTCCTGTAGACAGCACCTCCAGGTCGCGTTGCAATCCGTCGGTATTGTCCATGGCCACACAACGCACCGTGTCTTCGCCGATATGCTGCTGCACCTCGACGATGAGTTCACGTCCGTCCGGGCGATTAATCTTCAATGCCTCATGTATCTTTGGCAGCACCTTCTCTGCATCCTGACCAGCCGTGTCGAAATACACGTCAATGACAGGTCCGATGATCTGGGAGATGCGTCCTTTAATTTGTGACATAAGCTATAAGATTTATGTTTGGTTTAACTTATTATTTATTTCCTTATCTTCTGATATATGCGGCAAAAGTACTAAATAAAAATTTACGGCACAAAAAAGTTTTTGGCATTGTTCGCTTTTTGAACATAATTTAATACTTATTGCCTATACTTACACTAAATGCTCAGTTCATCGAGCACGGTAATGAGTTTCTTGTCGAAAGGCTTGTCTGAACGGATGGCCTCGCTCAAGGGCACGTAGACAATTTCGTTGTTACGAACACCTATCATCACGTTGCGCTGTCCTTGCATAATGGCCTCGATGGCACCAACGCCTGTACGTGAGGCAAGGATACGGTCGTGGGCAGACGGACGTCCGCCGCGCTGCAAGTGGCCGAGGATAGACACGCGCACATCATAGTCGGGGAACTCCTTACGCACACGGTCGGCATAATAGAGGGCACCGCACTTGGGACTCTCTGACACAATAACTATACAACTCTTTTTCGACTTGCGGATGCCACGTTCCATGAAGCGTGCCAATTGGTCCACATCCGTACTGTCCTCAGGGATGATGGCAGCTTCGGCACCTGAAGCGATGGCACTGTTCTGGGCCAGGAAGCCTGCATCACGTCCCATCACCTCGATGAAGAAGATACGCTCATGGCTCTGTGCCGTGTCGCGGATACGGTCCACACACTCCACGATTGTGTTCATGGTGGTGTCGTAGCCGATAGTCGAGTCGGTGCCATAGAGGTCGTTGTCGATAGTGCCTGGCAAACCGATACAGCACACATCATATTTCATGGCGAAGTTCATGGCACCAGTCAGCGAGCCGTTGCCACCAATAACCACCAATGCGTCGATGCCTTCCTTGCGCAGGTTGGCATAAGCCTTGTCTTGTCCTTCGTCGGTCATGAATTCCTTTGAACGAGCGGTCTTGAGGATAGTACCTCCCGACATAATGATACCGCTGACGTTCTCGGTAGTGAAGGGCTTTATTTCGTCGTTGATGAGACCGTCATAGCCTCTGTAGATTCCTTTTACGTTGAACCCGTTGCAGATGCCTGCACGCGTCACAGCACGGATAGCTGCGTTCATTCCTGGAGCGTCGCCTCCTGATGTTAATACTCCAATTGTCTTAATCTTTGCCATAACTTTGAAGCTTTTTTGAATACCTATATATATAACTACACATTAACTACAATCCATAGTGCCAACAGCCCAAGCAGTCCGCCGGCCATGGCATACCATCCCACGTGGCGCAAATACCATCCCAGATGCATGCGTTCCATCTTCATCAGCGCCAGTCCGCTCACCGAGCCGATAGCCATCACATTGCCGCCCATAGCAGAGCAGTAGGCAATGACTTTCCAGTAGTCGCCGTTCTGTACGAACTGCAGCATGTAGTCGTTCATGTAGCGGGTGAAGTCGACCACAGGATAGATAGAGATGAAGCTGAGCGAGGTGGCGAAGTTGTCGAGCACCGAACTGACAATGCCTGCCAAGGTGCCGAGAATCCAAATGTTGTGGATATTCTGCTCCACAAAAGCTGTTACCTTGTGCATGGCTCCCGTCTCCACAAACACGCCGAGAGCGAGCATCATACCCATCACGAAGAGCATCATCTGGATGACGCCATATTGCAGTACGCGGGGTACACGGCGCTGAATCATCTGTTCGGTGTTCATCAGCTTGCGGTTGAACACCTCATTGACCACCCACAATACGGACAACACGCACAGTGCACCGAGGAAGGGACTGAGCTTGGTGATGTTATGAAAGGTGGGGATGAACCACAATCCCCCGATGCCCACAAAGAGCATAAGCAAACGTTGCCATACATTGAGCCGGGTGTCGTCGCCACGATAAGGCATCACAATCCATTCTGTCTCCACTTTGTCTGGCAACGTCCGTCCTATGAAGTAGGTGGGCACAAGCCATGCTAAAAGACAGGGAACGATGAGTGAAAGCGAGAAATTGGTGGCTGTCACTGCACCCATATTCCAAAGCACCAGGCCTGTAGGGTCTCCTATGACGGTAAGCGCCCCTCCGCAGTTGGCAGCCAACAACACGGCACTGCCGTAGGACAAGCGTTGCCGGCGGTTGGGCACGATGGAGTGCATGATGGTTAGCATCATCACGGTTGTGGTGAGATTATCGAGGTTGGCAGAGATGACAAAGGTCACCACAGCCAATGTCCACAACAGTTTCTGACTGCTGCGAGTGCGCATAAGTTGCGAAATGAAGTCGAAACAGCCATTGTTGTTGAGTATCTCCACGATGGTCATGGTGCCCAACAGGAAGAGCACTATTTCGGAAGCTTTGCCCACATAGCCCAGAAACACGTTTTGGGCGATAAACTGTTTGACATTGGAGCTGGTTGGTTCCAGTCCGTTAAGGAAAACGAAGTATTCAGAACTATGCATGCTGGTCACGAAATCGGTGCCATAGCAGATGTAGAGCACCCATCCGACAGTGCCCGCAAACATGGCCACAGCGGCCTTGTTCACGTTGGTTATGCTCTCGGTGGCTATCAAGAGATAGCCCAAAAGCATTATGGCTACAATAATTAATGTCATGTTGTTCTGAATAATCCACGGCAAAAGTAATAAAAAGTTTGTACACTAAAAACTTTGCAGTCGTTTTTTATCCACGTTTAACACGAATTTAATAGAAAAGCGGGATTATTTTCTTTTGAATCTTCGTAACTGATCGGAATAAATGTTCGTTTTGTCGTGTAGCACACGCAATGAGAATGACAAACTAACAGTCAGCAGCACAGCCCCCAAGACCCAGTGCAGCCAACCTTGAATCAAGGTGTAACCATAGACAGCGGCAGCCATCAAGAGTTCAAATGCAAGATAGCGCGCCACGCTCCTACCCCACGTGAAGCCATAGCGATAGTGACTGAAAAGCGCCTGTACAACAAGATCCATGACCGATATGAGTAGTAGGGCGTAGCCTGTGCCCACCAGCCCCTTCCACCGATAGCCCACTAACACGAGCACCACCATGACCACGGCATAGAGTGCTTCCAGGAACAAGAAAGCACGTGAGTCGCCTTTGGCAAGTGGCAAATAGGCCACTGGCAACTTTACGGCACGCAGGTATAGAGCTATGATGACCACCTGCATCATAGGTATGGCAGGAACAAATTGAGCCGTGAAAAGCAAGGGAAGCAGCAAAGGAAGTAACAAGCTGAAAGCCACCATCATAGGAGAAATAAGGAGAAGTGACACTTCCATCTGGCGACAGACGATGATGTTCATTTCGTCTGTACGGTCGGCACAGGCTGAAAGACGGGGAAAATAGTCTGTTTCCATAGAAGAAAACATCATGCTGCCATAGGTCATGGTCATCATATAGCCGGCATTGAAAAGTCCCACATCGGTGGTAGACCCGAAGGCATTGAGGGTTATACGCACAAACCAGTCGGCAGCACTGCCGCACAGGGAGGCCAACAGGAATGCCATACCCAACCGGACCATGGGACATCCCTCGGAGAGCAATCGGCGAAACAAGCGCCACGATGCGCGGAAGCGCCATGGGCACGCCCGGGACGAGAAGTGGAGGGTGAAGACAAACTGAAGTACTGCCACCGTCAACAGCGAAGCGACAATGCCGTCGATTCCCCATATCCAATAGACAGGCACCGAGACTGCCAAAGCCCCAAGAACGTTGAAAATGGTGATGGTGGCAAGGGACGACAACTGACGCATGGCCTTGAGCACTGCCATCTCGCAACTCACCAACGTGGCAAGTCCCACTGCCGGAGCAAGAATGATGAACTGCAAGGTATAGTCGGCCGACGAAAAAGTGAATCGGCTGAGCCACGGACTGAGCGCCACAGTTAGGACATAACCCAACACGGAAGCCAGCACTGCCCATGTGCGAAGCACTGCTACGGCATGGCGCATCCGACAGGAGTCAGCGGACTCAAAGGCCTGCGACACGCTGCGCACTGCACTGGTGGACAGGCCAAATCCCGTGGAATCTGTCATCAGTTTCACCGTTGCATTGTAAAGCCCCACAAGTCCCATGCCCTCAAGGCCAAGAAACACGGCCACGAATTTGTTGCGCACCAGCGAAACAAGTAGGCTCAATCCCTGCACACTGCCGAAAACGCCAGTGTACTTCAAGATATGCCGGTAGATATTCTGGTCCTTGTCCATAGGATTGCAAAATTAAAGAAAAGGAACGACATAGCCAATTTATTGAAACGGAAATGTTTGTCCAGACTCATATACACCTGTAGACCACACTCACGCCTTACCTGCAAAGTCCACACTTTTTCATCTTTTTTTTTTGCTTTCCCGCCAAATAGCCGTACCTTTGCCCATGTATGAAAGACTCCCTCAAGATGAAGACTGAAGAAAAACCGCTGGTAAGTTTCATTATCACTTACTACAACGAACCCGTGGAGATGCTCCGCCAATGCATCGAGAGCATTCTTGGGCTGTCGCTCTCGGAGGCGGAACGTGAAATAGTGCTTGTCGACGATGGCTCCGACGTGTGCCCACTCAACGAGATTTACGACTTCATAGACCGTATTCTCTATGTGCGCAAGCGCAATGGGGGCCTCAGCATGGCACGCAACTTGGGCTTACAGACTTGCTCGGGGCGCTACATTCAATTTGTGGATGCCGACGACTACCTCATACGAAACGCCTATGAACACTGCCTCGACCTCGTGCGCTACCACAATCCGGATATCGTATCGTTCCATTTTACCAACAAGCATGTGGCAGAAACGCCGTTTGTCCTGCCCAATGCCGTGAGCGGTGCCGAATACCTGCGCCACAACAACCTGTGCGGTTCGGCTTGCACCTATGTGTTCCGCAGCGACCTGCTCCACACCCTACGCTTCACGCCAGGAATCTTGCACGAGGACGAGGAATTTACCCCTCTTCTATTTCTCAAGGCTGAGCGAATCATCACCACCAATGCCAAAGCTTATTTCTATCGCACAAGGCACAATTCTATCACGCACCAGAAGGAGAACAAGAGACACTACCTCAAACGACTGGCAGACACAGAATTGGTGATATACCACTTACAAGAGAAAACAAAATTTCTCCCCGAAGCTGAAAGAACAGCACTGGAAAGGCGCATAGCTCAGCTCACCATGGACTATCTCTACAACACCATCAGACTGACCAAGGACTGGAAAAACCTGCAAGAACGCACCGCACGGCTCTACGACCACGGACTGTTTCCTCTGCCCTTGCAACGCTACACGAAGAAATATTACCTCTTTGCACGCATGTCGGCCTCCAAGATTGGCCTGCGTGTGCTCTTCGCCACCATAGCCGCCACCAAATGAACAACCAGCCCGTCATTTCCGTCATCGTGGTGACCTTCAATCAGGAGGACACCATCGGTCGCACGCTCGATTCCATCCTGCGTCAGCGTTGTCGTGTAGGCTTTGAAATCGTGGTAGGAGAAGATTGCTCCACCGATGGCACACGTCGGGTGTGCGAAGCTTATGCCGAAAAGCACCCCGACATGGTGCGCCTGATGCCAAAGGCTCCCAATAAAGGAGTGGTGGACAACTATTTCGATTGTCTGATGGCAGCTCGCGGGCAGTATTTGGCAGATTGTGCGGGTGACGATTGGTGGACAGACAACACCAAACTGCAAAGGGAATATGAAGTGATGCTGGCACACCCGGAAGTGACGCTCGTACACACCGGCTGGCAGCGGTTCAACACCAACACCCGACTCACCTCGCCCAATACCTTCGTACCCTTTCCACAACCCGTCACCGACGGTCACACTATGCTGGAAGCCATCATCGCCCAAGAGGCATCGCCCGTGGTACACCTCTGCACGGCTCTCTACCGCGCCGACACCATACGTCGTGCCTACCGGGAGTATCCGGAGTTTTTCCATGGCAGACAACTGGGTTGCGAGGACTTGCAGATTGTGTTTTTCTGCGCCCTCCACGGCAGCATTGCCTATCTGCCTCAAACCACGCTCTCCTACAGCGTAGGCAGTTGCTCGGTGTCGAACGCCCAATGGGGCAATGACGGTGAACGCAGACAGTTTCGCTTTGTGCAGCGCACCGCCCAGCTCAGTCACCGGCTCATGACCCGATTCGGCGTGACACGTACTGCCCTCTCCGACCGTTTTTTTGCCGACAAACTTTTCGCTCTCCTTATGCACGCTTTCCGTTGCCACGACCGTTCGCTGTTTGCTGAGGCCTTGCAATATCGATGCCAGTGGATGGTCAAGCCGTCTTTTCGCCACTGTCTGCTTTCGTTCATCATGGGTCATGAGCGGCTGTGGATGCCGTGCCTTACATTCAGAAATCTGGCAGTAAGACTAAAGGCTCTCCTTAAACACTGACACGAAGTCCCCGATTCCTCCGACTTCCTTCTAAATAGGGATAAATAGAGGCCAGCATCAAAAATTTTTGACAATGAGTGCCACCGTAAAAGTATGCCTTTAGCGATGTGTAAGTGTGCCACTAACGAGGCGTATGTATGCCATTAACGAGCCATAAGTCCCGGATCGCCGAATAACAAGTAGATACGTCATTCCCATCATCAATGGGTTCTCCCGTTTTTCCTCAAAGTTATTCATTATGTTCATTTATGGCTCTTGTGGTTGATTTTCCTTCCATTTTTATTTTGAACAAGACTCTTATTTCCCTATCTTTGCCAAAGTTATAAAACGGCTATAACATTCCTATAGTCAAATGAATTAAGTTTACGAGGATTGGAATGGTCCTCAAATTAAAATGCATGTAATTATGAAAAAGATTTTATTTGCAGCTGCCCTCCTGCTTTCTACATTAGGTGTGAAGGCACAAGAGTCTACAGGAACCTTTTCTATCCAACCTAAAGTCGGCATGACTTTGGCCAACATTACCAAAGGTGACGGCGACATCAAGGTTGGAGCCATAGCTGGTGCCGAATTTGAGTATCAGGCAAACCCGCTTATCAGCATTTCTTTTGGCGCACTTTACTCTATGCAAGGCACAAAGGGTGATGGCACGAAGATAAACCTTGACTACATCAACATTCCGATTCTTGCCAATTTTTATGTGGCAAAAGGATTTGCTCTCAAGGCTGGAATCCAGCCTGCCTTCAATGTCAACAGCAAAGTGAAAGCAGACGGCGTTAGTCTGGACTGGAACAAGTTTTTCAAAGACACTGATGGAGAAATCAAGACCTTTGATTTCTCAATACCCGTAGGAGCTTCATACCAGATTTCCGACTTTGTAATTGACGCCCGCTACAATTTCGGCTTGACCAAGCTTACAAGTTTATCGGACAGCAAGAACTCTGTGTTCCAAATCACCTTGGGATATAAGTTCAATCTGTAATCATCAACAGATACATACGGATTTGAATCCGTTACAAGCGAGAACATGAATACAGAATCAACGACTTGAATTTGTATTCTTGCTCTCGCTTGTCGTATTTACGGTTACAGAACAAATAAAAGAGTATTCTTAAATCAGAACGAATTTGCAAATGCGTTTACTACCATGTATCGTGCAAAAGTTCAAAAAACAACGACTATGAAAGTGGAAGAAATCACAACACAAGAGCAGTATGACAAGGCGAAGGCTGAATTCTTGAAGAAATATCCGGATATGCCGGCCCCGAAACCCATTGAGTGTTTGAATTTGTTGCTCCGCAAGACTTTTGCCGAGCAAATTGTCGAAGGCAAGAAAAAGGTGGAGTTCCGCGATTTTTCCGAGCACTACTGCAGCCGTATCTTTGATAAGGATGTTACCAACTGGGTTGAAGAACATGAAGACGATGAGGATGCGTCGTTCTTTGCCAACAATGTGCGCCCCGTCAAGCGGATTCATTTTCACAACTATAACAACAGCTGGGGATTGGATGTCGAGTGCAAGCACAATGACTACATGGCCCTTATAGACAAGAACGTCGATTATTTAAGGGAGGCGTATGATTGCCACGAGCTTGATGAAATGCTTGACGACTACAATAAACGGAATCAAGAGGACAGGCCTTTGTTCTTCTATTTCGCCTTGGGCAAGATTCTGGACAAACAAGGGCTGTAACGCTTAACTGCAGGTCATGCGGTTTAATCGGGGCGCATAATGATATTGAGCGAGGGTTTTAGAGATTCCGTGAAATGGCTTCGGAAACAAGAGAAGTGTATACCATAGGAAACGGAAGACGTCAGCAAACAGGCTATGCGTGGCTTGTGAGAGAAGCCGGGCGCTTCTCGGATACAAGTGACGGTTACGATTCGCAGAGACCATGAACAGACATTGATTCGCACCATGCACGGAACAGAAACTGCAAAGTGCAGCATTACATTCGTCTGGCAGGCATAAAATCAAACTTAAATGCAGGACATTTCGTTTATACCTATTGCTTCCTGCAAATGTTTTTTTTGAGTCAGCAACATCAGCAGACCGCTATAGCCAAGGATCCGATGCCTTCAGACCATAGACGGAACCCAACTCAGGAATTGACAATTCATCCATGCAGACCTTCACTGAAGACGTCTTCAATGAAGGTCTGAGAAACGCTTGATACCTTTTACATAATATTGCCACAGAATAGAATAAGGACGACGTTGTGGGATATGAGCCACCTTTGCCTGCGACTGTATAGCTTGGCGCACAGCTGCATAGTCGGCCTTCATTTTGCGGAAGTCGTGACGGGCACGGAGCACCGCCTTGAAATCGCCCCAACTTCTGCCGAGCACAAGCATTTGGAAAGCAGCCAGATAATCGAGGAACCTTCGCATGCGAAGCACCGGACGCAGTTCTGACTCAGGAAGATTCTTATATAGCATCAACAAGTTGTTGCGGAAGTTGAGATAGGTCTTCCGCGGATTGCCCTTGGGCAGTGTGCCGCCGCCCACATGATAGACCGTACTCTCGGGTATGCAGAAAATCTTGCGACCAGCCAGGTGCAAGCGCCAACACATGTCAATCTCCTCGTTATGAGCAAAAAACTTGCCGTCGAGTCCGCCTATCCTGCGATAGTCTTCGGCACGAATCATCAGACAGGCTCCCGTGGCCCAAAACACCTCCTGGCGATAGTCATACTGCCCATTGTCCTCCTCTACCGATTCAAAGATTCTGCCACGGCAGAATGGATAGCCGTACTTGTCGATGAAGCCTCCACTGGCACCAGCATACTCAAACGAATCCTTATTCTTCTCCGATAACAACTTGGGCTGACAAGCCGCCACTTCGGGATGGGCGTCCATAAACTCCACAAGTGGTGTGAGCCAATGGTGGGTCACCTCCACGTCGGAGTTGAGCAACACATAATAGTCGGCATCCACCTGGGCAAGTGCCTTATTATAGCCCTCGGCAAAGCCCCAGTTGCGGTCAAGACGTATAATCTCCACATCCTTGAAGCGCGTCTGGAGCAGACGGATGGAGTCGTCGGTAGAGTCATTGTCGGCGACTATGACTTTGGCATCATCACGCGAATACTCCACCACCCCAGGCAGATAAGTGGCAAGCATTTTGCAACCATTCCAGTTGAGTATAACTACAGCTACTTTCATACGTTTTTTCTATTCCAATGATACTTTCAAGGCAGTCTTGTCATGATTGAATCCGCCCAACCGAACGGTCACGAGTTGATTGTCGAGCGAGTCGGAAGCCTGTGAGGCAGGCAACTCCACACGCACATAGTTACGGGTGAAGCCGTGCATGGCCTTTCCGCGCGAGGCCTTCTCGAAGAGCACTTCTGCCTCCTTACCGATGTGGGCAGCATAGAATGCCTCGGTTTTCTCGTCGGAAAGTTCCAGCAGTCGCTTGCTGCGGAGTTTCTTGTCGCGCTCGTCCACCACATAGGGAATCTTGAGAGCTGCCGTGCCGGGACGCTCCGAGTAGGGAAAGACATGAAGCTGGGTGATGTCGAGTGAACGGAGAAAGTTGTAGGTCTCCTCAAAAAATTCCGGCTTCTCGCCACGGCAACCCACCATAACATCCACACCGATGAAGGCATCGGGAATGCGCTGTTTGATGAGCTGAATCTTGTGGGCGAAGAGAGCTGTGTCGTAGTGACGGTGCATAAGCTTGAGCACGTCATCGGAACCACTCTGAATAGGTATGTGAAAATGAGGCATAAAAGCACGGCTCCGCGCGCAGAAATCAATGATTTCGTCGGTGAGCAAATCGGGTTCTATGCTGCTGATGCGGTAGCGCTTGACGCCCTCTACCCGGTCGAGAGCCTTAATCAAATCGAGGAACGTTTCGCCGGTAGAGCGACCGAAGTCGCCTATGTTAACACCCGTAATGACTATCTCCTTGCCTCCTTCAGCCGCAGCCTGTTCCGCCTGTGCCACAAGCGAGGCGATAGTCGGATTGCGCGAGTTGCCACGAGCAAAGGGTATGGTGCAATAAGTGCAGTAGTAGTTGCATCCATCCTGCACTTTGAGGAAGAAACGGGTGCGGTTGCCACGCGAGCAACTGGGTGCGAACGTGGTGATATCTTTGGTTTTCACAGAGTGGAACTCGTGCTTGCCATCGCCTTCCTTCACGCCACTCCAGGCATCACTGAGGTATTGAATGAGGTTTGCCTTTTCGTTGCTGCCCAACACCAAGTCGACACCGTCAATGCGGCTCACCTCCTCGGACTCAAGCTGGGCATAACAACCGGTGACCACAATAAAGGCTCCCGGATGTTCTCTCACCATACGATGGATGGCCTGTCGGCACTTGTGGTCTGCCACTTCGGTAACCGAACAAGTATTGATGATGCATATATCTGCCGACTCACCCTTCTCTGCAGTACGCACACCCATGTCCTGAAGCAGGCGACCGAAGGTTGAGGTTTCTGAAAAATTGAGTTTGCAACCCAACGTATAGTAGGCAGCTGTTTTACCTTGAAAGGCCGAAGAATCTATCATATATATAATAATGTATATTTTTGAGGTGCAAAGGTAGTGCAAATGAGTGGAATATAAAACTGTTTCACCATTTTTATTTAGTGCATCCAAGATTTGGAATGATGATTATATAGATGTCATTTGTGCCGCTATCCATAGAGTCCAGACATAGCAATCATCTGTGTACCAGTCATAAATCCGAGAACACTTCGTTTATTTGCACTACAATGGTGAAGCCATATCCGCCGATTTTGTTTACTTGAATGCAACAGAAGGCGTAATGATTGACGTCTTACGCACGCGCACGCGCACGTAAAAGTTTTCAAAAAATCACCACTATCTATCACTAAAGGCATATAAAGCGACCTAACAATTTGACAATAAGCAATATAACAAAAGTGATAGATGCGTGATAGATGCAAAATAATCCATCACTCTATCACGCTTTCGGAGCGTATGAAAAGTCGACTGACTAATATTAAAACGGTTGACCAAAATCCGTCCGACACTTTGGGCGATGAATGCCCACCACCTGGGACTTCATTGCCCCGGGCGCTGGACTTCCTGTAAACGTGACATTATCGATGCGTTACCCCGCCTTTCGCCTGACCATCTGGAATTGTGAATGACAAACCATATTGCAGTATCGGATATACCGGGAAGAGTCCACTATTGCTTCATCGGGCGAAAGGTGCAGTCTGGCATATTGCCGTTATCTGAGGTGCAAGATGGGTTGGGACGGGAAACAAAACAGTACTCTGCCTGATTTATAGAACTTAAGTAACCGGAAATAGTCTATATCACCACACCTCCCGAATGGACCTATCATTCCGCCATACCTCATCACAACTTCTTCACCCGTCTTGTCTAAATCCGTATCAAGGCAACTATTGGAGCTGGACCACCCCGTAAACACCAGGTGTGCACGAACACTATCGACAAAAAACTACCCTCCAAGAATGGTAGCCGAAAGGTATTTTATAAGTTTAACATTTGTTTAACTTGTATATATCACTGATATTCAACTATTTACAAATTTGTTACAAAAGAAGGCGAAAAAAAGTTAGTCAAAAGTGAACAACGTATCAAAAAAATACTTACCTTTGCAACGTTTTAATAAACAAATGATTGTTTTACAGATTTAAAAAGCAAAGAAAATGAAAAAATTAGTTTTAATGTTCGTAGCTATCGCAGCTATCTCTTTCGCATCTTGTGGTAACAAAACAGCTCAGGCTCCTGCTCAGGACTCTGACTCTGTAGCTGACACAGCTGTTGTTGATACAACTGTTGCTGATACAGCTGCTGCTGACACACTCGCTAAGTAAATTCGATAGTTCGAACTGAAAAAACGAGAGAAAACGACCGTTAAGGCTTTGCCTTAACGGTTTTTTCGTATCTATAGGACAAACTTCAGAACCTGAAGCTTGGCAAATGGGTTGCCAGACCAAAGCTCAAATTGTTGTCTCCTCTCCATCTATGCATACAAAAAAGTCATCCTAAATTTGGACTGGCAATAATACCGGCCTAAATTCAAGATGACTTTTCTATTATAAATGACAACCCGCTTAGAACAGGCACGGGATGCCTGTTCAAGACAAGGTTGCACACCATGTTTCTATCCTTTCTTATAGAAACGCTTGTATAGATACTTAACCATAAAGTAGACTACAGCCAGGGCAACAAGCGTCATAATGACCACCTTGATATATTCTCCATACTCAAGAATCTTGTCGTTGAGTTGCTCCTCGGGCACAAACGAATGGAGCCACCAGCCAAGAGCAGCAAGGATACAGTTCCATGCACCGGCACCAATGGCTGTATAGAGCAGGAAAGTCCAATAGTTCATCTTGGCCAATCCGGCAGGAATAGAGATTAGATGGCGAATACCAGGAATGAGACGTCCAGTGATAGTTGCCAACTTGCCGTTGTCATAAAAATATTTCTCACTCTTTTCCACCTTTTGCTGGTTGAGCAGACAGAGTTTGCCCCAGCGGCTATTGACAAAGCGATAGATAATGGGGCGGCCCAGATAGTAGCCCGCCACATAGTTAATGGAAGCACCAATACAGGCCCCCACTGTGGCTGCCAGGATGACGAGCCACACGTGAAGATTGCCGCCAGCCGCATGATAGGCAGCCGGAGCCACCACCAACTCGGACGGCACTGGAATAACAGTACTCTCAAGGAGCATGAGCACCAGAATGGTGAAGTAATTCAAATTGCCCAAAAGGGATGATAACCAAGTCATTGTTCTTGCTTTAAATGATTAAACTAAAAGAGAGAAGAAACCTGCCGTTTCTTGCTGATGGACAAGACGCCTATTCTTCTTCCTCCAATATTTTCAAAATGGAAATTGCCTTGTTTTCGTCTTTCTCCATGGCACGGTCACGAAACTCCTCATACTCTGCCTCATTCTTGCATTTCTTGGCAAAGACAGCCTTTACGGCAAGCAACTCGGCGGTATACTCGCTCTCGGGATGAACAGCCAGCGTCTGACTAACCTCATAGTTGCCTATCTCGAAGAAATTACCCATATAGAAACTCGGAGCCATACGCACCATCATGTCGATGGGCCAATGACTGCGACGGAGAATCATGTCGTAGACCAGGCAACCTTCCAACGGTTTGCCGGACTGAACATAGATGTGGGCACGGACAAACTCCACGTCGTCATCTTTCCACACCTTGAGTTTGCCCAATTCCTCCACGTCTGCCATTGCCTCATCAAACTTGCCCAAGCCAGCCAACGTTGTGGCTTCGGTCTGGAGGATGTCGGCATAAATAGACTTTTCATGGATATGGTTGACATAGCGCTTGGCCTTTTGGAGGAGCTCAAGAGATTTCGGCAAATTATCTTCTGACTCACAAAACAATGTATAGGCCAACTGGTTGAGCACTGCCGGCGATGCCGGATAGGCATCGAGATAACGATTGTAGCACTCCTCTGCCTCAACGTATTTTCCCGCAGCAACAAGGATGTCTCCCTTGACAAGCAGCGCATCGAGATTATCAGGATCTATTGCCAAGGCATAGCCATACGATTCCGCCGACTCTTCCTTGCGCCCAAGATCGTATTGTATCTTGGAGAGTTCCACCCATCCCGCACTCGAGAATGGATTTTTCTCCACCAGCTTGCCGAGCACGTTGCTGCAGCCTTCCCAATCGCCTGCCACCCGCTTCACCTCTGCCAGAAGTAGGATATAACGCTCGCTTTTTTTGTCTGGCATACGCTGAAGCCATGTGCGGGCAATGTCGGCATAGTTGAAATTGAGGAACAAGCGACAGGCATCCTCCACATAATTGGCCACCTCCGTGTCTCCCCACACCAGGTTAATATGATCGGCCAACAATCGGCTCGCCTCGTCGGCCCGCTTTCCATAGACAAGCCATTCGGCCTTGTCGAAGACAAAGTCGTCGGATGACTTGTCGGCAATGCTCTCCAGCAGTTCACCCGCCTTTTCCATGTCGTTCTCCTCAAGGATGGCGTAGCGTACGAAGAAGAGCGTGACAGGATCAGAATGGGGATAAACGCTTTGAGCGGTGTCAGCCACTTCCTTGGCTGTGTCGGGCTCACCATTCTCATAATAGTACTGCGCCAAGTCGGCAAAGTCTTCGGCCCCAAACTTGGGGTATCGGTTTTCTTTCTGACTGTTCTCGTACTCTTCCTGGAGTTTTCGGATTTCCCTGTCGTTGCTATATCGTTTCATAATTAAGTTCCATTTAGCTGTTGAGATCGGGAAACATGAGATTCCCGAGAGGTATATAAAGAGGAAAAGGCTCGGCCACCGTGCGGAAGATGCACACTTGTGAATCAACGTCACCGGTAGTCGAACCTTTCTGTCTAACTAAGGAAGGGTTGCGGGATTGCCCCACACATGTGTTCGTTTACTTGTTCTGCTTAGCCCAGGTATCCTTCAGGCCCACGGTTTTGTTGAACACCAGGTGCTCAGCGGTGGTGTCGAGGTCGGCCATGAAGTAGCCTATGCGCTGGAACTGAAGATACTCACCCGGTTTCTTGGTGGCTGCATAGTCTTCCACATAGCAGTTGCTGATGACTTTCAGCGAATCAGGATTGAGCAGTTCACGGAAATCACGCTCGTCGGCAGAAGGATTCTCCACATTGAAGAGACGGTCATAGACTCTCACTTCTGCCTGCTGACAATGGTCGGCCGAAACCCAGTGAAGAGTGCCTTTCACCTTACGGTTAGCGCCCTCAAGTCCGCTCTTGCTCAAAGGATCGTATTCGGCCTGTATCTCCGTGATGTTGCCGTCGGCATCCTTGGTGCAACCTGTGCACTTCACGATGTAGGCATTCTTCAGGCGCACTTCCTTGCCAGGCGTCATACGGAAGAATTTCTTGGGAGCATCCTCCATGAAGTCCTCGCGCTCTATCCATAGGTTCTTGGTGAACTTGATAGTGTGGGTGCCGTCTGCCTCATTCTCGGGATTGTTCACGGCTTCCATTTCCTCCACCTGTCCATCGGGATAATTGGTAATGACGAGTTTCACAGGGTTCACCACGGCAGAAACGCGGCATGCTTTCTTGTTCAAATCCTCGCGTACAGCGGCCTCGAGCAATGCCATATCGTTGAGGGCATCAAACTTGGTGTAGCCAATGCTGCGGATGAACTGGCGGATGCTCTCTGGCGAATAACCACGGCGACGCATGCCACAGAGCGTAGGCATGCGAGGGTCGTCCCAACCACTGACGAGATGTTCGTCAACCAATGTGTGGAGTTTGCGCTTGCTCATCACCGTATAAGTGAGGTTGAGGCGATTGAACTCTATCTGTCGTGGACGATTGTCTGTAATGTTGTCGGCTGTGCCATCCATTTCCTTGAGGAAGTCAACAAACTTGTCGTAGAGCGGACGGTGAGGCACAAATTCGAGTGTACAGATGGAATGGGTAACGCCCTCAAAATAGTCGCTCTGTCCGTGGGCGAAGTCGTACATGGGATAGCAATTCCACTTGGTTCCCGTACGATGATGCGGTGTGTGGATGATGCGATAGATAATAGGATCGCGGAAATGCATGTTGGGATTGGCCATGTCGAGTTTGGCACGCAGCACCATGGAGCCCTCCGGAGTCTCGGGTTGGTTCATCTTCTCAAACAAAGCCAGACTCTCCTCTACCGGACGGTCACGATAAGGTGAAGCCACACCAGGCTCTGTGGGAGTGCCTTTCTGCTTGGCAATCTCCTCTGCCGACTGTTCATCTACGTAGGCATGACCGTTCTTGATCATCCAAACGGCAAAGTTCCAAAGCTTCTGGAAATAATCGGACGCATAGAACACATTGCCCCAATGGAAGCCAAGCCAGGAGATGTCATTAAGAATATTCTCCACATACTCGTTGTTCTCCTTGCTTGGATTAGTGTCGTCGAAACGAAGGTTGCAAACGCCGCCAAACTGTTCAGCCACACCGAAGTCCATGCAAATGGCCTTGGCATGCCCAATGTGCAGATAGCCGTTAGGTTCTGGCGGGAAACGGGTCTGCAGTCGGCCACCGTTTTTACCATTCTCAAGGTCTTCCTTCACGAATTGTTCAACGAAGCTAAGACTACGCTTCTCTTCGTTCGTATTGTTCATTTCTGTAGTTGCCATATAGTGTTATATATTTTTCTGCAAATTTAGTCAAAAATCCGCAATTATATTATGTGAAAGAGAAAAAATGCAAGAAGAATTGCCAACGAGCCACGAATGATAGCTAAAAGGAGGCTTTCCTTCCTTGAGAAATTGAAAGATTATCCGAATTTATGTTATGTAACATATAAAAACATTTGCCTGATGCCAAAAAACGTTGTACCTTTGCAACCGTTATCCTGAATACAATCTTTTTACCTTAGAATGCTAATACCTATTGAGATTGAATGTCTGCCTCTGCGAAGAGGCGGACATTTGCATTTTTATAAGGCTTCACTTCGCCCTTCCACCATTTCCTGGTATTATGCTCCTTGCAAAAGAAACGGCATCTCTATCCATGGAAGAACGAGATGCCGTATATAAAAAGAGATTTTTCATTTATTCATGATTCGGGCTATTTGCGTCTTTGGCCTCAAATACCTGACTGATGCCCTGCTCCCTGTGGCAGACACGCACCTCAATGCCGAACTTTTCATGTATGTGTTCCGCCAAATGCTGGGCCGAATAGACACTGCGATGTTGCCCGCCCGTACATCCGAACGAGAACATCAAACTGGTGAACCCGCGCTGAATGTAACGTTGCACATGGTGGTCCGCCAATTTGTAGACACTATCCAGGAAGGTAAGGATTTCTCCATCGTCTTCAAGGAATCGAATGACAGGTTCATCCAACCCCGTAAGTTTCTTGTAGGGTTCGTAGCGTCCTGGATTATGGGTGGAACGACAATCGAACACATAGCCTCCACCATTTCCCGAAGGATCATCAGGAATGCCCTTGCGGAAACTGAAGCTGTAGACACGCACTACAAGCGGTCCCCTACCGTCGTACTTAGAGTATGTAGCTGGACCATCCTGAGGATTAGACTGATAGACATTGGTTTCTGCGGTTCTGTAACCGTCGGAACGATTGAGCACAGGCTGGTCGATGACGGTAAACTGGGGCAGTTCAGTGAGGCGACGCAGCATATCCATCATATAAGGGTAAGGAAAACACTTCAACTGGCACAGTTCACGGAGATTCTGAATGGCTGCCGGAATACTGTCAAGGAAATGTTTCTTGCGTTCAAAGTAACCCCGGAATCCATAAGCACCGAGAACCTGAAGCGTGCGGAAGAGGACGAACAGGCTGAGCCGCTCCACGAAATGGCGTTCGGAAGGCACCTCGGTATAATCTTTCAACGAGTGATAGTATTCGTAGACCAGTTCTCTTCGCAATTTATGAGAATATTTGGCTGAAGCCTGCCAAAGGAAAGATGCCACATCATAATAGTAGGGTCCCTTTCGGCCACCCTGAAAGTCGATGAAATAAGGATTACCCTTGGCATCAAGCATCACGTTGCGCGCCTGAAAGTCGCGATACAGGAAACTGTCGATATGTTCGCTTGTCAGGTCCTTTGCAAAGAGATGAAAGTTGGCCTCCAACTTGAGTTCATGAAAGTCAAGTCCCGTAGACTTGAGGAAGCAATACTTGAAGTAGTTCAGATCGAAAAGCACGCTTTCCTCGTCGAACTCAGGCTGAGGATAGCAGTTTCCCCACTCCAATCCACGAGCTCCACGCATCTGCATATTAGGCAATTCGCGGATAGTCCGCTTCAAAAGTTCTTTTTCATAGGCATTGTATCTGCCTCCGGCATCTCGTCCACCCTTTATAGCATCAAAGAGCGACACCTCACCGAGATCACTCTGAATGTACCTCAATTCATCGTCACTCACAGCCAGCACTTCAGGCACGGGCAATCGGCGCTCACGAAAATGATTGGCCAGGTAAACAAAAGCGTGATCTTCATCACGACTGGTACCCACTACCCCAATCACAGTACTCCCATCGGCAGCTGTGATGCGGTAATATTGCCGATTGCTTCCGGAACCTGCTAGTTGCTGTATATGAGCTGGAGCCGCACCGGACCAATCGGCATAAAGTTTCAGTAATTTGTCCATAATTTCCTTTATTCTATCTCTTCATTCTTTTTCCGGCGTTCATATTGAGCCAAGAGAACGTCGATGACAAGCAGCAGGATAACGATGCCTAGCGTCATGAAAAAGGAATCGGTGAGGGCGTAAATGCCGCCACACACCACCAGCATAAGAATGAGATGATTGATCTTGATATTCTGTTTCATATGGCAAAGGTAGTGCAAATCGAGTACAACTCAAAATAAATGAGAAGGATATTCCATATAGACGCACAAAAAAAGGTTATCCGGAATTTGGAGTGACTCTTGATGTCACTCACTATCTGAATGGCATCAATTCCTTCCGAACCAGAACATGGTCACTAAACGCCCCTGTTGCAGATTATTAGTGGCAGAGTTATGATGTGCAAATGGCCGACTTAGGCATGGTCCAACAGTCAGAGCATTTTTTGCCACGGCCGTGGGCAACGACTGCCCAAATTGATGGACTTATTTGGGGCAGTACACTTGAACTTGACAACCGACTAATCGGTGATAGATGTGATAGATACTTAACCATCTATCACGCATCTATCACTCCACTTATCTCGCTCATAATCACACGTATAATGTAAAACATCAAGAAAAAGTGATAGATAGTGCCGAAAAACAAAAAAACTTTTCCTGCGTGCGCACGCGCGCGTATAGCGCTCTTCAAACAGGGAGGCGAAAGACGAAGCCAAGTAAATGCGAGACTTGCAGCCCTTTTTTAATCAATCCCAACATTGAGCCCACAAGTATCACAACAAATCCCAGACGCACAAAAAAAATCGGATGTCATCACGACAACCGACTTTCATAAACAAACTACTTAAAAACTAATCTACTAAAACAAATCAAAAAAATATCTTTATCCTTATTGATTTCTTGTCTTAAATGTGTTTTGTACACTTGCAAAATTAGCGAAAAATAAAAATCACTCCAAATATTTCCTCATAAAAATGCAGTAATACAAGACGAAAAGAGACAAAAAACGGGAGCCTTCCAAAAGAAGCTCCCGTTTTGTTATGTTGGGTTTACAAAATTACATCATACCACCCATACCTGGCTGGCCCATAGGAGCCTGTGGCTTTTCTTCGGGTTTGTCGCAAATCAAGCACTCTGTTGTAAGGAACATGCCGGCAATGGAAGCAGCGTTTTCCAGAGCGACACGCTCAACCTTGGCAGGGTCAATGACACCCGCAGCACGGAGGTCTTCGTAGCAGTCCTTGCGGGCATTGTAGCCAAAGTCGCCTTCGCCCTCGCGCACCTTCTGCACAACCACAGCACCTTCACCACCTGCGTTACGGACAATCTGGCGAAGAGGTTCCTCAATGGCACGTTCAACGATGTTGATACCAGTCTGCTCATCAGCATTGTCGCCCTTCACGTCCTTCAATGTGTCAAGTGCACGGATATAAGTAGTACCGCCACCTACGACAACGCCTTCCTCTATGGCTGCACGTGTAGCACAGAGAGCGTCGTCTACGCGGTCTTTCTTTTCCTTCATTTCCACCTCGCTGTTGGCTCCGACATAGAGTACTGCCACACCGCCTGCCAACTTGGCCAGACGCTCCTGCAACTTTTCCTTGTCGTAAGAACTTGTTGTATTGCTAATTTCGTTCTTAATCTGAGCCACACGATCTGCGATAGCCTGCTTGTCGCCGGCACCGTTAACGATGGTTGTATTCTCTTTGCTGACAGTTACCTTGTCGCAAGTACCACACATTTCGAGTGTAGCCTTGTCAAGAGTCAGACCCTTTTCCTCACTGATAACCACGCCGCCTGTCAGTATGGCAATGTCTTCAAGCATAGCCTTACGACGGTCGCCAAAGCCAGGAGCCTTGACTGCACAAATCTTCAAGCCACCACGCAGACGGTTTACAACCAATGTGGTAAGAGCTTCTGAGTCAACATCCTCTGCAATGACGAGCAACGGACGGCCACTTTCGGCTGCAGGCTGGAGAATAGGCAGGAAATCTTTGAGATTGCTGATCTTCTTGTCATAGATGAGAATGTAAGGGTTATCCATCACACATTCCATCTTGTCTGCATCTGTAACAAAGTAACCGCTCAGATAACCGCGGTCAAACTGCATACCTTCAACCACGCCGATACTTGTGTCACGGCTCTTGCTTTCCTCGATGGTAATCACACCATCCTTGGAAACCTTGCGCATGGCATCAGCGAGCAACTTACCTATTTCAGGATCGTTGTTGGCACTGATGGTTGCCACCTGCTCTATCTTGTCATAGTTGTCGCCTACCTGTTCTGCATTCTTCTTGATGTATTCCACCACAGCGCCGACTGCCTTATCGATACCGCGCTTCAAGTCCATTGGGTTTGCACCTGCAGTAACATTCTTCAAGCCTTCGGTCACGATAGCCTGTGTAAGGATGGTTGCGGTTGTTGTACCGTCACCAGCGTCATCACCAGTCTTGCTGGCCACGCTCTTGACGAGTTGGGCACCTGTGTTCTCGAACTTATCTTCGAGTTCCACTTCCTTGGCAACGGTCACACCGTCCTTGGTAATCTGAGGAGCGCCAAATTTCTTTTCGATGACCACATTGCGTCCCTTAGGACCAAGAGTCACCTTCACTGCGTTAGCCAACTGATCAACGCCCTTCTTCAAAAGGTCGCGTGCATCGACATCAAACTTTATTTCTTTAGCCATTATCTTGTCTTTTTAAAAATTATACATGTATTATTTATTAACTACAGCGAGAATGTCGCTTTGGCGCATAATCAAGTATTTGGTTCCTTCAAATTCGAGTTCTGTGCCTGAATACTTGCCATAAAGCACCTCATCACCTTCCTTGAGAATCATCTCCTCATCCTTGGTACCGTTGCCTGTGGCTACAATCTTGCCATGCTGTGGTTTTTCCTTGGCTGTATCAGGGATAATAATTCCACCTACTTTTTCTTCAGCTGGTGCGGGCAATACCAGCACTCTGTCTGCTAATGGTTTAATATTCATAACTTTTTTATTTTTAGTTGTTCTTATTTGTTTCTGCCATGTTCCTATACGAAAAGTGTGCCAAACCTGCACACTGACAGATTTGGCACACTCACGACTGACACTTTTGTCAGTTACATATGTTCTAGATCCACAAACTTACCCCTTTCCTTGCGTTCCTGTATCAAACGTTGCAACTTGCGCCGGCGACCGGGAGCAATCCAACGGCGGAAGAACACATTGGGGATGGCCACGCCGACAGCAATGAACAGGATGACGAGAGAAGCCTTGACGCCATTCGAGAAGGCTTCGGTCAGCTCACCTACCACGCCCTGCATCTCAATCAAACCGAAAAGAGCACGATACATCAACACACCTGGCACCATCGGAATAACACTTGGGATGGTAAGGATTTGGTGAGGTGTATGAAACTTGTGCACAGCCTTGATGCAAATGATGCTGATAAGCGCAGAGCCTGCCAGCGAGCCGATAATCAATCCTTGGTCAAGACCTATATTATTATTGCTCGGTCCTAAATTGACAAAGTTGCGGGTGCAAACGGCAATGATGCCACCCACAGCCACCACGGGAAGCAACCTACGAGGGATGTTGAAAATCATGGAGAAGCCCATGGCTGAGATTGCAGCCGCCACAGCATAAGATAAATAGGTGTTGTGGGGCACCATGCTCAGGTCTTTCACAAAGTTGTCGATGACACAGAACTTGATGGCAACGGCTATGCCGAACGACATGGCAACAACCATGAGCAGCGTGTTGAGTGCCCGATTAAGTCCCATGTCGAAGTGACTGTCAAGCATATCGCTCACAAAATTGATAAGCGGAACACCTGGCACAATAAACAAGGCACATGCCATAAGCGGATGCCAAGGCGTCGTACTATAGAGCACTGACGCGAGCCAACCAGGCAACGCGCCCTGCACCACAGGCATGGAAAGGAAGGCAGAAAGCCAAGCCAAGAGGGTTGAGAAAAATGCAGCAATGGCAATGTTGGCATAACCGTTGCTGCCCAACTCGTTGAGCCACGCACGGAGACGGAAGCCAAGGATGGCGGCTATCGAGGCATAGAAGAATGCTGTCCAGTCGCAGCCGAACTGCACACAGAATCCGCCACAGGCAAAGCCGGCGCCAACAGCCACCTGCCAAGGAGTATAGTTGCGCTTGGCAGTGCGTATCTTCTCGAACTCCTCTTCATACTTGTCGAGCGAATAATCGTCCTTGATGGCTGTCCAAGTCAGTTTGCTCAATGCCGAGATGGCGGTCATGTTGATGCCGTGCTTGTCACAGCGCTGGAACTTGGAAAACGAGTGAATCTCGTCGCTCAGGTTTACCATGAGCATGTTGTAGGTGACGTGAATATGCAACTTTTCCTCTGGAAGGCCAAGGTAGGCTGCCGTGCGCCACATGTTGCGGTAAATGCGACTTGTGTCGGCAGAACTCTCCACCAACAACTGCCCTGTACGGAGAAGCAAGTCGAGCTTGCGCCTCAACAGTTTTTCGGATTCTCTATCCTGTATATCCTGCATGATAACGTATAATAGTTAGTATTTATTCCTGTTGTATAAATATACCTTATATATTCAAAGAAATCGACCGCAAAGGTACTAACTTTATGCGAGACGAGGAAATTGTTTCTGATTTTTTGATTTATGAACTATAAAAATTGTTTCTTTCCTACATACATATTTATAATTATGCTAACTTTGCAGGGAAGAATAAAAACAAACAAATCAACATTTACCCATTTATCATGAACAAGTTAAAAGCGACAATCATCGCATTTGCGTTGACAATCTGTGCAACTCCTTTGATTGCCCAGAATCAGAAAGCCACACAAGTGTTGAACACTTTGAGATCAACAAACTCTTACTTCATGAAGAAGTATGCAGACCCTACACTTCCCACATTCGTCAAGCGCGAGCGCCCCAGCAGCCTCTGGACCCGCGGCGTGTATTACGAAGGACTGATGGCACTCAACGAAATTGACCCACAGCAGTCCTACATAGCCTACACAGACCGTTGGGCTTCGTTCCACAAGTGGACACCCCGCAACGGCGTGAAGACGACACACGCTGACGACCAGTGCTGCACTCAGACCTACCTGATGCGCTATGAAACCACCAAAGACGACGTGATGAAGAAATTCGTCATTGAAGACTTTGACAACCAGATTGCCACCGGACGCATTGACTACTGGACCTGGATTGATGCCATCCAGATGGCCATGCCTGCCTATGCACACCTTTACAAAATCACAGGCGAGCGCAAATACATTGACGTGGCCATGAAGATGTACAACTGGTCGCGCAACGAGTGCGGTGGCGGATGCTACAATGCCAAGGAAGGTCTGTGGTGGAGAGACAAGGACTTTGTGCCTCCCTATAAGGAACAAGACGGCAACAACTGTTACTGGAGTCGTGGCAACGGTTGGGTGTATGTGGCTCTCTGCCGCGTAATGGACCAGCTCTCGCCCAAGGACAAGTATTACAAGCAGCTCAAGAAGGACTTCATCGCCATGAGCGTGGCCCTCGCCAAGATTCAGCGCGAGGATGGCTTTTGGAACGTAAGCCTCGTTTCGCCCACCACATTCGGCGGCAAGGAGACAACAGGCACGTCACTCTTCCTTGCCGGCATGAGCTGGGGCATACGCCACGGCATCCTTGCAGCCAAGACATACCGCCCCATCGTGGACAAGGCATGGAACGGTATGGAAACCTATGCCGTGCATCCCAACGGATTCCTCGGCTACGTTCAGGGCACGGGCAAAGAGCCTAAAGACGGACAGCCCGTCACCTATACCAAGGTGCCCGACTTTGAAGACTTCGGTCTCGGTTGCTTCCTCCTTGGTGGCGTGGAATACTACAAGCTGCTCACAAGCGGCAAATAATCCCAGAACACATTCCTTTGACAATGAAAAACAAAAGATTTATTGCACTATTCATGTTGGGGTTGGGTACCTTGGGCCTTCAGGCCCAGAGTTGGCCGACCCCAACTGTTGAGTCCAAGCCAGCCGCCCGCTGGTGGTGGTTGGGCTCTGCCCTCACCGAGAGCGACGTGAAATGGAACATGGAACAATATGCCAACCACGGACTCGGCGCACTCGAAATCACACCACTCTATGGTGTACAGGGCAACGACAAGAACAACATTCCCTTCCTGTCACAGCGTTGGATGCAAATGCTCCAGTTCATTGAGAACGAAGGCAAGCGCACAGGCATTGAGATTGACATGAACTGCGGCACAGGTTGGCCTTTCGGCGGACCCAAGGTTCAGACGACCGACGGAGCCAGCAAGGCCATCTTCGTGGACGACACCGTGCAGGTGGTGAAAAAGAAACAAACGGTCACGCTCGATGTCAAGGTAGACAACAAGAAAGACGCCCCCTATGCCGTCTTGCAGCGCGTCATGGCTTACGACCAGAACAGCAATGCCGTGACCGACCTCACCGCACAAGTAAAAGACGGTGTGCTCACCTGGAAACCCGGAATGAAGGGCACATGGCGCATCGTTGCCCTCTATGCGGGACGTACCCGCCAGATGGTAAAGCGTGCAGCGCCAGGTGGCGAAGGACTGGTCATCGACCACTTTGATGCAGGCGCAGTGGGCCGTTACCTCAAGAACTTCGACGATGCGTTCAGCAAATACAACGTGGCTTATCCCCACACATTCTTCAACGACTCCTACGAAGTGTTCGGTGCCAACTGGACACCTACACTGCTCGATGAGTTTGCCAAGCGTCGCGGCTACAAGTTGGAAGACCATTTGCCTTCCCTTATAGATATATATAAGAAAGGTTACGCCTATACAGAAGCAGACCTGAAGGTATTGTCAGACTATCGCGAGACTCTCTCCGACATGCTCCTGAACAACTTCACCGTGCAGTGGGCCAACTGGGCTCATAGTCACGGAGCCATCATACGCAACCAGGCACACGGCTCTCCAGCCAACCTCATCGACCTTTATTCGGCTGTAGACATTCCGGAAATCGAGGGCTTCGGGCTCACCGACTTCGGCATCAAAGGCTTGCGGAAAGACCCGGGCAAGACACGACGCAACGACTCCGACTTCTCCATGCTGAAGTATGCACCCTCTGCCGCCCATATCAACGGCAAGCCATACACCAGCAGCGAGACCTTCACATGGCTCACCGAGCACTTCCGCACTTCGCTCTCGCAGATGAAGCCAGACATGGACCTTATGTTCGTGGCCGGTGTCAACCACATGTTCTTCCACGGCACCTGCTATTCGCCCAAGGACGACCCATGGCCAGGATGGAAGTTCTACGCCTCCATTGACATGTCGCCCACCAACAGCATCTGGCGCGACGCACCTTACTTCATGAAGTACATAGAGCGCTGCCAGAGTTTCCTCCAGAAGGGACAGGCCGACAACGACTTCCTCGTCTATCTGCCCATCCGCGACATGTGGATGAAACCTGACAAGAGCATGCTCATGATGTTTGCCATACACACCATGGGACAGAAGGCTCCCGAATTCCGGAAGATGATTCTCGACATCGACTCCCTGGGTTACGACTGCGACTACATCAGCGACAAATACCTGCTCACCACCAACATGAAGGATGGTAAACTGCAGACTGCTGCCGGCATAGCCTACCGTGGCATCATCATCCCGGCCGGTGCCCACCTCACATCAGAACTCAAGGCGCATATCGACCAACTCAAGGCGCAAGGCGCACACGTCATTTACGGACTTCACACTAAGGAGATGGCACAGGCGGCCAAGGCAGAAGAGATGAGAAGTCTGTCGCTGAAAGCCATCCGTCGCCGCAATGCCGACGGCAACCACTACTTCATTGCCAACCTCACACCTAACGACATAGACAGCTATGCCAAGTTGGCAGTCGACTTCAAGTCTGCCCTGTGGTTCGACCCAACCGACGGACGCCGTTACAGCGTGGAGACACAAGACGGCAAGATACGCATCAACCTGAAGAGCGGACAGTCCATGATTCTCCAGACCTTCGACCATGCCCTTGCCGCCGCCGACCTGACTGACATAGCCGTGAAGCCCGAGCCGGCAGCCAACGCTGAAGTCATAGACCTGACCAACAAGCCCTGGACACTCAGTTTCACCGAGGAGGCGCCCAAGGTGGGCAAGACGTTCAAGCTCGACAAACTGCAGACCTGGGAGTCGCTCGACGACGACAGCGTGAAGGTGACCATGGGCACCGGTGTCTACACCACCAGCGTTAAGTTCACCGCCAAGCAGCTCAAGAATGCCAAGGGATGGATAATGGATCTTGGCGATGTGCGCGAGAGTGCCCGTGTTTACGTGAACGGCAAACTGCTCGGCTGCGCCTGGAGCGTGCCTTACCAGCTCGACCTCGGCAAGGCATTCAAGCCCGGCATGAACACCATCCGCATAGAAGTGACCAACCTGCCTGCCAACCGCATTGCCGACCTCGACCGCCGCGGTGTGAAATGGCGCAAGTTTAATGAAATCAATGTGGTAGACATCAACTACAAGAAGACCACCTACGAGAATTGGGAACCCGTTCCAAGCGGACTCAACTCTTGGGTGAAGCTGATGAAATACTAAACTTTCGGCAACGTTTATCAATTATATTAAAAAGTCACGGCGCATGTCGTGACTTTTTTGTATCTTTGTCTTCCATTCTCCAAAAGGAGACTTTTTCAAACATTTAACACCTTATGGGACGAAGACTAAAAAGGAAATACAGAATATCTTTCACCATCTGCGGCATTATCATCCTTGCCTGCATTGTTTTTTCACTGGTTCGCTGCATAGGCAGCTGCACCCACAACCAACAGGAAGCCAAGAAGGAAAAACAGTGGAAACACCTCAACGACACACTCAGCAACCGCATGTCTGCCATGGGCGGACTCGACTCCATCATGGAACGCTACACCAAGCGATGGGAGCTCAACGGCGCCCAGCTTGCCATCTCGCGCAACGACTCGCTGCTCTATGCGAGGGGCTACGGTTGGGCAGACATGGAGCAAGACCTGCCCATGGAGCCACACCACATCATGCGCATAGCCTCGGTGTCAAAGCTGGTCACTGCCATCGGCGTGATGAAGTTGCGCGAGATGGGCAAGGTGCGCCTCTCCGACCATGTGTTCGGACCCAAGGGCATCCTCAACGACACCGCCTATACCAACGTCATCAAGGACAAGCGCTACTTCGACATCACCGTGGAACAGTTGCTCCGCCACAAGGCCGGTTTCACCAACTATGCCGGTGACCCGATGTTCTCCACGCGCTACATCATCATGCAGAACCACCTCACCACCCCACCCGACCACCGTACACTACTCCGCATTCTCCTCAAACGTCACCTGGGCTACACGCCGGGCGAAGGCAAACGATATTCCAATCTGGGCTACACCCTGCTCTCCATGATTATAGAGAAGCGTTCCGGACTGAGCTACGAACAGTTCATGGACAAATATGTGTTCCAGCCAGCCGGATGCTACGACTTCCACATTGCCGGCAACTACCTGAAAGACCGCCGCAAGAACGAGGTGAAATACTACATGCACAAGGGGTCGGAACCCGTTTATGAATACAACAACAGCGGACGCAAGGTGGAGAAATGCTATGGCGAGAACGACATTCCGCGACTGGCTGGTGCCGGAGCATGGTGCGCCTCGGCGGCCGAGTTGAGCCGTCTGGTGGCCTGCGTCGACCTGAACGACCGCATCCCCGACATACTAAGCAAGGAAAGCGTGGAACTGATGACCCGCGAAATGCCCGACCACGACTTCTCGCTCGGTTGGAACTACACCGTGAAAGGGAAGCCATGGGTGCGCACTGGTTCACTCTCGGGCACGAGCGCCATCGTGCTGAAATATCCCGACGACGAGTGTTGGATACTGATCACCAACACCAGCACGTGGAAAGGCCACGGTTTCTCCAAGGACACCATGGCACTCTTCGAGAAACTTCGCAAGAAATACAGCGCCCGTCTGCCCAAGCAAGACCTTTTCTTCTACGGCAAGGCACTTTGACCCGCTGACGGACGTGCAGCTTCTTTCATGGCGCACGTCCGTATACATTTCACTTTTTCTTGTAACCCTATTACGGATTACCCTCACGCAAAGATGTTAATCAGGAACTTTTGCCGTAATTTTGCGGTGAGGCATGCAAGAAGAAATCCATACGCTCATTTTCCCCTACAGACAATCCAATGAAATCCAACAAGGACGAACTCTTACAGCGCATCCGCCAGCACAAGCCCATGACCACGGCCGACCAGCTGCGACTGATGCTGCTTCTCAGCACTCCAGCCATCCTGGCGCAACTCACCACCACCATCATGCAATACATTGACGCATCGATGGTGGGCAGCATGGGAGCCGAAGCCTCGGCAGCCATCGGGCTCACCGAGTCAACCACCTGGCTCATCGGCAGCATCTGCTCTGCCATTGCCGCGGGGTTCTATGTGCAGGTGGCCCACCTGTTGGGCAGCAACGACAGCCGCCAGGCACGCTCCGTGGTGCGCCAAGGCATCACCACGGCACTTGCCGCCAGTCTGGTGGTCGCCCTGGTAGCCCTTGCCATCAGTCCGTTTCTTCCGGAATGGCTGGGCGGCAACGAGCGCATAAACACCACCGCATCGCACTACTTTTCCATCTTTGCCCTCATCATCCCGGTGTTCATGATGAACATGCTGGGTGCGGGCATGCTCCGCAGCAGCGGCAACATCGTGGTGCCGAGCGTGCTCAACGTGGTGATGATGCTGCTCGACGTGGTGTTCAATTTCTTCCTCATCTTCCCCTCGCGCACGCTCACCGTCCTCGGCATCGACGTGTTCGTGCCGGGCGCCGACCTGTCGGTGGTGGGCGCCGCCATCGGCACGGCATTGGCCGAAACCGTGTCGGCATCGCTGATGATGTATTTTCTGTGCTGCCGCTCGTCCGAGCTGCGCCTCAAGGGCGAGCGCGGAAGGTTCCGCCCGCAGCTCGACTGCCTGCGCAACGCCTTCCGCATCAGCGCTCCCATGGGTCTTCAGCAGGTCATCATGTGCAGCGCCTACATCGCCATGACCATCATCATTGCCCCTTTGGGCACCTTTGCCATAGCCGCCAACTCGTTCGGAGTCATCATTGAGAGCCTCTGCTACATGCCCGGCTACGGCATTGCCGACGCCGCCACCACTCTGGTGGGACAGAGCATGGGTGCCGGCCGCCACGAACTGATGAAGCGCTTTGCCTACATTGCCGTGGCACTGGGCATGGGTGTGATGGCACTGATGGGCTGCGTGATGTATGCCGGTGCACCGTTTGCCATGGAGATGATGACACCCGTGGAAGAAGTGCGGCGGCTGGGCGTAGAGGTGCTGCGCATCGAGGCGTTTGCCGAACCCATGTTTGCAGCCGCCATCGTGAGCTACGGCGTCTTCGTAGGCACCGCCAACACCGTGATTCCGAGCGGCATGAACCTGGTGAGCATGTGGGGAGTGCGCATTGTGCTCGCTGCCCTGCTGGCTCCGTCAATGGGCCTGAAGGGCGTGTGGATAGCCATGTGCACCGAGCTGTGCTTCCGCGGCTTCATCTTCCTCTGCCGCCTGCGTTGGGGCAATTGGGTGAAGGTAAAACAATAAGCAAGACAACCAAAGATACAAGAAAGGACAAGACTATATGGAAATCATCAAGAACAAAGTATTCGGAGGCGAACGCCCCCTGTTTGAAATCCACGACACTGAACTCGACCATGTGCGTATCACCTTCGGTGAGTCGGGCGTCAAGGAATGTAGCAACATAGTTTGCCGCAACTGCTACTTCGAGGGCAAATATCCGCTCTGGCACGTGGACGGTTCGGTCATTGAGAACTGCTACTTTGCGCCAGGCTCCCGTTCGGCCATCTGGTATTCGGACAACATGAAGATGACAGACTGCGTTATCAACGGACCGAAGTTCTTCCGCGAGATGAAGAACCTGGAGCTCAACAACGTGACCATCAACGATGCCGACGAGACATTCTGGGGGATAGACGGACTGAAGCTCAGCAACGTGGTGCTCCACGAGGGCACCTACCCCTTCATGCACTGCCGCAACATCCGGGTAGACGGACTGGAGAGCGACAGCAAGTATGTGTTCCAATACTGCCGCGACGTGGAGATACACCATGCCAAGATTGACACGAAGGACTCCTTCTGGGAGGTGGACAACGTGACCGTCTACGACTCGGAACTCAACGGAGAGTATCTGGGATGGCACTCGCGCAACCTGCGTCTGGTGAATTGCCATATCTCAGGCGAACAGCCTCTGTGCTATGCCGACAACCTGGTGCTCGAAAACTGCACTTTCGACCCCGAGTGCGACCGTGCGTTCGAGTATTCCACCGTGCAGGCCGACATCCGCGGCACCATCAAGAGTGTGAAGAATCCCACATCGGGCAGAATCGTGGCCGACGGCTACGGCGAGATTATTCTCGACAAGAACCAGCTGCAGCCTGCCGACTGTGAAATAGTGATCCGTGCCTAATCCCCATTGCCCCATGACCTACAAATTCGACAAACTCACCGAACGCCGCGGCACCAATTCCTATAAATGGGATGCTGCGCCCGAAGGGGTTCTCCCCCTGTGGGTGGCCGACATGGACTTCGAGACGGCTCCAGTCATAGTCAGTGCCCTGCAACGGCGCGTGGCACACGGCATATTCGGCTACACACGGGTGCCCGACGAATACTACGAGACGGTGGCAGAATGGTTCCAAAGACGGCATGGATGGCAGATAAAAAAGGAATGGATACTCTACACGTCGGGCGTGGTGCCCGCCATCAGTGCCGTCATCAAGGCGCTCACCGTGCCGGGCGACCGGGTGATTGTGCAAGGACCGGTCTACAACTGCTTCTATTCGTCTATCCGCAACAACGGCTGCGAGATGGTGTCGAACAGTCTGGTCTATGCCGACCGCACTTATCACATCGACTTCGACGACCTGGAACAGAAGGCTGCCGACCCGAAGGCCAAGCTTCTGCTGCTCTGCAACCCGCACAACCCTGCCGGAAGAGTGTGGACCCGCAGCGAACTGGAGCGCATCGGCAACATCTGCCTGCGCCACGGCGTACGCGTGGTGGCAGACGAGATTCACTGCGAATTTGCCATCGCCGGCCACGAGTATGTGCCCTACGGATCGCTTTCTCCCGAACTGATGCACAACGCCATTGTGTGCAACTCGCCAAGCAAGGCTTTCAACACTGCCGGACTGCAGATTGCCAACATCATCTGCGACGATGCCGGCATACGCCAGAAAATAGACCGCGCCATCAACATCAATGAAGTGTGCGACGTGAATCCCTTCGGAGTCGTCGCCCTTATGGCAGCCTACACCGACGAGGGAGCCGAATGGCTTGCCCAGCTCAAGGCCTATCTCTGTGAGAACTACGAGGCTTTGTGCAGTTTCTTTGCCGCCCGGCTGCCCATGTTTCCCGTCACCCGGCTCGAGGGCACCTATCTGGTGTGGGTTGACTGCTCCTGCCTGCCGTTCGACTCCGAACAGATAGAACAGCAACTGGTGGACCACGAAAAGGTGTGGATAAACGCAGGAGAAATGTATGGCGAGGAAGGCAAACACTTCATACGCATCAACATTGCCTGTCCACGCCAGCGACTGACGGAAGGATTGGAAAGGATTGCGCAAGGACTGCAACGCTTGCAGAACCTGAAGCATCGTTGAATGGAAGACGGTGTGGCATTGACTGTTGAATCAGCCAATGCCACACCGTCATTTTTTTCACTGCTGTAAACAGGTAGCAACTCTGCCACTAACAAGGCGTTAGTGTACGACTTACGGGTGCTAACTCTGCCACTAACGAGGCGTAACTCTGCCGTTAGCACAAAAGCAGTCCGTTCATCCCGTTTCAGCAATTACGAACAGGAAGAAAATCAACAACAAACCAAACTTAACATCATGAACATCAAAAGAACCATGCTCCACGCCTTGCTGCTTGCTTCGCTTGCGGCTGTGCCTTACAAGGTGGCAGCCCAAGTCAAGTCGGCAGCCAAGCCCGTGGCACAAAACCCCATTCTGCCCGGCTTTCATGCCGACCCCGAAATCATCTACTCCCACAAGACCAAACGCTACTACATCTACTCCACCACCGACGGCACGCCAGGTTGGGGCGGATGGCAGTATTACGCCTTCTCGTCGAAAGACCTGAAAACGTGGCGCAACGAGGGCGTGGTGCTCGACGCCAAGAGTGACCAGATAAGTTGGGCCAACGGCTATCTGTGGGCGCCGGCGGCACAGGAAGTGAAAGTGGGCAAGGGACAATGGAAATACTACCTCTATTTCAGTGCCCGGCCAAACGACAACGGACGCAAACAAATCGGTGTGGCTGTGGCTGACTCGCCCACGGGTCCGTTCCGCGACCTGGGCCATGCGCTCATAGCCAAGAACCACCCGGGGTGTCGCGGACAGCTCATCGACGTTGACGTGTTCGTAGACCCGGTGTCGGGCAAGCCCTACCTCTATTGGGGCAACAGTTTCATGGCTGGTGCTGAGATGGACCCCAGCATGACCGCCATCAAGGACAGCACGGTGACCGTGATGACGCCCAAGGGCGGAACCCTGCAGGACTATGCCTACCGCGAGGCTCCCTACGTGTTCTACCGCAAGGGACTTTATTATTTTCTCTGGTCGGTAGACGACACGCGGTCGTCCAACTACCATGTGGCTTACGGCACATCGCACTCGCCGCTCGGCCCCATCAAGGTGGCTGAACAGCCCATTGTGCTGCGTCAGGCTCCCGAACGGGGCATCTACGGCACGGCTCACAACTCGGTGATTCAGGTGCCCGGCAAGGACAAATGGTATATAGTGTACCATCGCATCAACCCTGCCCACCTCAACGACCAGCCCGGTGTGCACCGCGAAGTGTGCATAGACCGATTGGAGTTTAACGCCGACGGCACCATCAAACCCGTCACCCCCACGGGCGACACGAAATGATAGAAAAGAGGGAGACTTGCACAAGCGGCAAGTCCCCCTCTTCTCTGTTATGCTGATTCTTTCTCTCTGTCTACCATTCAGCGTCCTCGTCCAACTCGAAGTTGAAGCGGTTCGACGTGGCATCACTGCCTTTAACCGGTGTGGTGCTGGCGTTAGGGTCATAGTTTTCGGGGTCGCTGGCAGCCATCATGGGCTGACTCTCTACCATCATCACGCTGATGGCGGGTTCAAGATATTGCTTTTTCATAATCATTTTCTTTGTTGTTTTTGGGTTTGTTGTTTGCTTGGTTTACTTCACATATTTCTTGCCGTTGTGGATGTAGACGCCGTGGGCAGACTTCTCTATTTCACGTCCGTCGAGCGAGTAATACTTGTTGTCGTTGGCTTTGTCAGCCTTTACGTTCTTAATGGCGGTCACGTCGCCCATTGAGAACGAAAGGGTGTTGGTGCTTACGTTCTGCGTTGTGAGGTCGAGATAAGCCTTTCCGGCAGCCACGGTCTGGTTGTCATCCAACTTGGCAAAATAGCTTTTGCCATTGTTGCACACGAGCACGTAGTAGTTGCCTGTCTCGAATGTCTTCTCTTCAGTAAGGCCCTTGAGGTCGTTAGGGATGTCGCTAATGCTGCCTTGAGCCTTCTCCATGGTGTATGTCTTGCCGGCTTCGCCACTGAGCACCACACCAGTGTTGGCAGGTATCACGCCATTAACAATCTGAGTCAGGTTCACCTTGCCCGACTCATACTGCGCAGTGTAGGCAGAAAGTCCCTCAGGGCATTTGCAGGTCTGTGTGGAACAGAAAGTTCCCAAGCCACTGGCGGCAAGTGTGGCGGTGGGCATGGATGAGGATGCTTTGGCTTCTATGGTAATCTCAAGGTTGGCCTTTTTACCAGGGGTAAAGGCTATTTCTTTACTACTTGAAGTTGGTGTTACAACATAAGCCGTAAATGCTCCACCATTATTCGCCAGAGTATTTTTACTAACAAAAGGAATTGTTCCATCTGGAAAGGCAATATTACTATTATTATTGTCGTCCAAATATCCCTTGAATGTTACGGTTAAGATTTTCATTCCCTCTGGAAAAGTCAAAGTATATTCCCTTCCATTCCTGTACTGAAGAGCTGTCGGAAGATAAGAATCAGTGACTGTTGCTACTTTATAAGTACCTTTAATAGTAAACTCGACACCATCTACTAAAAATTTAGTTTCTTTATCCCCAGCGGATTTCATAGTAGTACTATTCAGCACATACGTCTTCTGTGCACTGGCATACAGCACACTAAACATGACTAACGCCATGAGAGTAAACATTTTTTTCATTCGTTTTTGGTTTTAAGTTGTTATACAGTTTGTTTGTTAAGTAATTGTTTTCTTAGTTAGGCCTGTAAGACACAATTACGTTAAATGTTCTATCTGTCAACATCAGTGACCTATTTCGGTTGCAAAAATATAAAAGAATCTATAATTGGGGGGGCACAATTCTTGTAAATTATGTTAAATACAAACGTCTTAGATGTCCACGCCCTAACATTTGAACAACCTGTTAGCCTGCACCTCTTTGTAATATGCGCACACGCACGCGAGGGGGCTTGACAGCATGGACAATCATGAAACAAACAGCTGGCGCAACCCCACAAACAGACCGGAAAGCCGACAGACAACTTGAGCCGGAATGGCGGGTGGTCGGTAACGGCAGAAACAGCAGCAAACACAAAGCGCAAGAAAATAGTACGCAAAACCATCCTTTTATTGAATAATTATCACTAATTTTGCGCTCCGAACGACAAAACGACACAAAACATCATGCAAACGATAACACTCGACATGCTCCAATCAGCCGGTGTAGGCGCCCTTGCCTTGCTCACCGGCATGGCCATGACACGCAAGATTGCGTGGCTCCAGAAGTTCTGCATACCCTCACCCGTATCGGGAGGCATCGTGTTCTCCCTCGCCACCCTCATTGTCTACCTCGCGAGCGGCGTGGAAATCACCTTCGACGGCACACTCAAAGACGTGTTCATGCTTGCCTTCTTCACCTCGGTGGGGTTCCAATCCAACCTCAAGGTGCTGCGCCAAGGCGGCAAGACCCTGGTGGTGATGCTCTGTCTGCTCGTGCTCATCATCGCCCTGCAGAACCTGCTGCCGTTGGGCATCACCCGGCTACTCGGCGTAGACCCGCTAATAGGCATGGCGGCAGGCTCCATCTCCATGGCTGGCGACCACGGCACGGCAGGCGGATTCAGTGCCGTGCTCGAACATCTCGGACTGCAAGGCGCTGCCACCGTGTCGCTGGCAGCCGCCACATTCGGACTCATTGCCGGCTCCATGATAGGCGGCCCCATAGCCGAAAGGCTCATCCGCAAGAAGATCACCCACGAGCACATGGAACCCAAGGACTACCAGATAGACCCCGCACTGGCGGGCATAGAGAGCGAGGAGTCACTGCCATCCGGTCACGAGGAGCACATCAGCTGGCACGAACAAGAGTTTCAGCAATATGCCAACGCCACCTATGCCCTGCTCATCGTCATGGCTTTGGGCACCGTGGCAAGCCACTGGCTGCAACAGACGGGCATCACCTTCCCCACCTACTTCGGTGCGCTCATCACGGCTGCCGTGGTGCGCAACGTCATGGAGCACACCCCTTTCATGGAGCACCTGCACATGGAAAAGGTGGTGAGTGTGGGCAACATCTGCCTGTCTGTGTTCCTGGGCATGGCTATGATATCGCTCAAACTGTGGGAACTGGAGTCGCTTGCCCTGCCACTCATCCTTATTCTCGTGGCACAAGTGCTGCTAATGATGGCGCTCACCTATTTCGTTGCCTTCAGACTGCTTGGCAGCGACTACGATGCAGCCGT
Organism: uncultured Prevotella sp.; assembly: GCA_905198745.1. GTDB lineage: Bacteria > Bacteroidota > Bacteroidia > Bacteroidales > Bacteroidaceae > Prevotella. The sequence continues at coordinate 46,655 of CAJKDU010000015.1, forward strand.
ACTGGTGGCAGGCATCTGCGGTTTCGGACTCGGCGCCACGCCCAACGCTATGGCCAACATGAGTGCCGTGTGCTACAAATACCACTACAGTGTGAAGCCCTTCCTCATTGTGCCCATCATCGGAGCCATGTTCGTTGACCTCATCAACACCGGCATCATCACACTCTTCCTGAATTGGGTGAACTGACAAATGCCGGACGTGAAAAGGAAAAAGAAATGGTTTTCCTTTAGTAATCCACCTTTTATCCTTATCTTTGCGGGCATAAACAATTAATAAGGTAAAACCAATATGAACCGCAAACTATTCGTTGCAGCCTTGCTGTACGTGGGCGCCCTTGCCGTGCACGCACAGCAAAAGGCTTGGCAGGGCATACACAAGCCCACCACTCAACAGCTGGAAAAGAACTTCGTTTCGCCCTCACTCGACTACGCCAACCACGTAATCTGGGGCATGCAGGGCAACATCAACCACGATATCATCTGCCGTAACCTCGACTCCATACAGGCTCACGGCTTCAGAAACATCATCATCGAACCGGGCTACCGCATGCCCCACCCCTATCTGTCCGACGGTTACTTCCAAATGGTAAAGGAGATAGTGAAGGAAGTGAAGCGCCGCGGCATGAAGATGTGGATTATCGATGAGGGCAAATATCCGTCGGGCTTTGCCGGCGGACTGTTCAGCCAGCGCCGACCGGACCTGAGAATGCAGGCACTCGTCATGAAGGGCGACTCGGTAAAGGCCGACTACCGCACCGGACAGACCCGCTGCGTCAACGACCCTACAGGCGCCAAGACCACAGCCAACTCGCTCATGGACTACATGAACCCAAAGGCCACACGCCAGTTTATTGAGTGGACCCACGAGGCCTACAAGCGCGTCATCGGCAAGGACATGGGCACCACAGTGCTCGGGTTCCGCGGTGATGAACCCGACTACAACCACACGCCCTACACGCCGGGCATCTTCGACGTGTTCCGCGAGAAGAAAGGTTACGACCCTCAGCCCTACCTCAAATCGCTCTTCAGCGACGGAGGAAGCATGGAGCAAAGGCTCTTCCGGGCCGACTACTGGGACGTATGGTCGCAACTATTCGCCAAGAACTACTTCCACCAGGAAACTCAGTGGTGTGAAGGGAACGGCATGGCACACGTCACACATCTCAACAACGACCACCGCATGGAACGCTGCGTGAGATGCAGCGGCTCATTGTTCCGCTGCCTGCGCAACGTCACCATTCCCGGTGTGGACGCTATATGGAACCAAATATGGCCCGACACCATCAACGACTTCCCCAAGTTCGCCTCGTCGGTGGCGCATGCCTGGGGAAAGCCAAGGGTGTTCAGCGAATCGTTTGCTGCCTACTTCAACACTCCTACCGTGCCAGAGGCCAAGTATGCCCTCGACTATCAGATGGCACGCGGCATCAACTTCTTCGAGTTTATGTTCTGGTCGGCTGACGCCAATGGCCGCGGATGGCTCACCCAACCCGGTATCAAAGACCTCAACGCCTATGCCAACCGCGCCAGCTACCTGCTCTCGCAAGGTGTGCCAGGAGCACGGGTGGCGGTTTACTATCCGCAAGCCTCGCTCTGGATGCGCGACAGCCAGATAGCCGTACGCAACCGCCGCATCTCACACCTGCTGCTCACCCACCACTACGACTTCGACTATGTGGATGACGATGCACTGCAAGAAGGCATCACCATGGGCAATGGATGGATGGAAAACCGAAGCGGACAGCAGTGGCAAACACTCGTCATCCCCTCATGCGACGTGATGCCCGAAGCCACCTGGAACATCATCAAGAAGTTCAGGGCACGCGGAGGCAAAGTGGTGTTCTGGGGGTCACTGCCCTATCTGCTGGCGCAACGTTCCTACAAGGACAGCAAGGCATTCCCGCTCGACGAGGTGGGCGCAGCATGGGAATCGCAGGACGACTTCACTGCAACCATAGCTTCAGCCATGCCCCGACAGGAGATAGAGTTCGTCAACGACCAGAAGCCGGAACTCAACACCCGTCCCCGACGAGGCGACGAACCCAAGCACATGTCCTACGACCAGACGCAAGACATCAGTTATCATCATCGAACACTGCCCGAAGGCGACATCTATTTTCTCTTCAACGAGGGCCGTCGGCAACAGCGGTTCTATGCTGCTCTCGACAACGTGGGCACAGTGAAAAGCTATGACGGGTACACGGGCAAGACGCAACTGCTGACCACCACCGTCAAGAACGGCCGCACCTGGGTGCACCTGGAGATGAAGCCGTGGGAAAGCGTGATGCTTGTGCTCGAACATGGCACCAAGACCTACACCACGGCACAGTTCGCCGACGTCCGCTCCGACGGCAAGACACTCAATACGAAAGCCCTTCAGGCTGCCATCGACACCATTGCTGCCCAAGGTGGCGGCACCCTGCGTCTCACCAAGGGCGACTACCTAACAGGAGCCCTCTTCTTCAAACGGGGCGTGAACCTGCACCTTGACAAGGGTGCCACCCTCATATCCACCGACAACGAGGCAGACTTCCCCGTCATTCCGACCCGCTTTGAGGGAATAGAACAAAACTGGCGCTGTGCGTTGCTCAACTTCACTGACTGTCCGGGAGTAAGGATTTCGGGCAACGGCACAGTGGAAGGCAACGGCGTGAAATGGAAAGCGCACAAGTTCTACCCGTCGGGCCGCCCTCGCCTGCTCTGCCTCACCCGTTGCAACGGGGCACGCGTGACAGGGCTCAACCTGCGCAACCAGGCATCGTGGTGTCTCCACTTGCTGTATAGCGACAGTGTAGAGGCCGACCATCTGAACATTGTAGCGGAACACACCATACCGAGTAGCGACGGCATCGACGTGGATTCTTCCACCCGCATACACATACACGACTGCTACATAGAAGACAACGACGACTGCATATCGCTCAAGGCTGGCAAGGACAACGACGGCAGGAGAGTGAACAAGCCCACCGAGAACGTGCTCGTGGAACGGTGTCGCTTCGGCTACGGCCACAGCGGGGTGGACATCGGCAGCGAAGTGACAGGCGGCATCAGCGGCGTGACCGTGCGCCAATGCTACATGGGCAAAGGCAACAGTGGCGTGGTGCGCATCAAGTCGCAGCCCAGCCGAGGTGGCTATGTGAAGGACGTTCATTTTAAGGACATCAAAGTAGACGGCGTGGGCACACTGCTCGACATCAACATGGCATGGCGCATGGTGCCACCGATAGCCCCCGCAGTAAAAGACCAAACCAAGCTGAGCAACATCACTCTCGAGAACATACAAGGCACCTGCCTGAAAGCAGGAAGGGTGAAAGGCACCGAGGCATGTCCCGTCACCGGACTGAAGTTCATCAACTGCCGGGTGAAAGCCGGCGAGCCTCTGCAGCAGTCAAACGTGAAAGACTGCAACTTCGGTGGCATCAGCTGGGAGTAAGCCTGAAAAAGATTCTCTACTTATCTTCAGCCAGTAATAAAAAGGATAAAGACCAAGGCTCATTATGGTCATTGCTTGTCAGAAGTGGACATGAACGCAAGCATCAAGGTCGCAATGACTTCGTAACTATTTACAACAGCTTTCTCCATAACAAGCTTAGCAACGGCAAGTAGAGCTGCGGATGAGACCTAAGAATACTCAAAGCCTTTTTTATGTGCTTTTTTACACGCTCATTCTAAATCCGAAAC
>CAJKDU010000016.1 GCA_905198745.1 uncultured Prevotella sp.
TTAAATATCAAATATATAACTATAGTTAAGCGATTAATATCGCATCACTAGTAATTATCAATCAGCAAAATACAGTATGACGATGAAAAACTTAGATAGAAGGCGTTTGTGCCACGCCATGTCATGGCTGGCGATGACCCGCCTGCACGATGTTCTGAAACTCACGGCAGGCTTTGCCGTCTTTTTCTTCTTTCTCTTTTTGTGGATGGGCACGGCGCATGCCGCCGACCAGGACAGCCTGATGATTTACAATGCTTCGGCATTGGGCACGCTGTTCACTGTCTGTGGCTTTGTGCTGATGTTCTCCGGCTCGTTCATCACCAACGACATGCGCACCAACCAGGGGCGCATCAATGTGCTCATGCTTCCGGTTTCCAATCTTGAGAAGTTCGTGTCGCGTTGCGTGTTCGTCCTGGTATCGAGTCTGGCGAGCCTGTTTGCGGCAGTGGTGGCAGCCGATGTGTGCCAGATGTTGTTCCGCCTGGTCAGTGGCGGCGGATGGGTGTCGATGACATGGTTGGCGCTTTTGTCGCTGAAGAACACGGCTGCAAGCCTCTACACCGACTATGGTTGGGAGTTCGGCATGACCATGCTGCTGATGTTTTTCGTGACACATTCGTTCTACGTGTTGGGCGGCACCTTCTTCCGTCGCAACCAGTGGATATTGACCACTGGCGTGAGTTTCGTGCTTTTCAATGTGTTGGGCTGGAGCCTGGCCATGATGTTGCCCTATGCCAATTTCGATTTCTTGTCCTTCCCCTCGTGGCTGCGGCGTTTTTCAGAGAGCTATCCCGAGCAGTTCGCCTACGTGGCGTTTGCCCTGTTCAACATTATCCAGCTGGCCCTCACGGCCCTGTTCTATGGGCTTGCCTACAGACTGTTTTGCCGCATCCAGTTGAAAAACAACAAATGGACCAACCTATGACTTTCAGCAGCGACAAGGCCATCTATCTGCAGATGGCAGACCGGATTTGCGACGAAATACTCTCGGGCACCTATGCCGACGACTCGCGCATACCGAGTGTGCGCGAGAGTGCCGTGATGTTTGAGGTGAACAGCAACACGGCGGTGAAGGCCTACGACCAGCTCTCGCGCGACGGCATCATCTACACTCGCCGTGGTTTGGGCTATTTTGTCACCGCCGGTGCCCGTGAACATATTCTGGCCGGCCGCCGGCGCCAGTTCCTCTCACGCACCCTGCCCGACGTTTTCCGTCAGATGCACCTGCTCGGCATTACCATCGACGAGGTGGTGAAGGCCTGGAACGAATAGTCTTGGCATGACATGATTCTCTCATCATAAATCTCATGAAAGACGCAAAAATCCCCTGCACGAAGTGATTCGTACAGGGGATTGCGTGTGTAGTAGGCCGGTCGGTTGCCGGTCTCTTTATTTCTTCACCTTTACGTTTTGCACGCTCCCGTCGCTCATCTTGCGGCTCACGATGTAGATGCCGTCGGTGAGGGGAGAGGCCATGCGCTGTCCCTGCAGGTTGTAGTAGATTTCGCCCACCACTTGTGTGGCCGACGGTTTGCCGTAGGGCAGGCTCTCGACGCCCGTAGTGGCAGAAGCCTCGCGCAGTCCGGCATGCACGCCATAGTAGGCCGACTTCGGGTTCAGGTTGCCGTCGTAGAGTAGCGGGTTGCGGTTGTTGCGCCAGGTCATGGCATCTGTCAATCCCCATATCATCACCTCGTTGCAGTTGTCGGCCTGCATGGCAGTCTTGACTATGTTGTAGAAGTCCTTGGCCTGCTGCAGTCGGTTGGCCTCACTGTCGTCCATGCCGAGGTCGAGTTCCGTGATGACGCAGCGCAGACCGATGGCATTGAAGCGGTCAATGGTGGCTTTGAGTTTCGCTGCGTTCACCTTGCCCACGTCGAGGTGGCACTGCAGTCCCACGCCATTGATGGGCACACCCTTTTCCTTCAGATATTTGGCCAGGTTGTAGAAGGCCTCGGCCTTGGCCTGTCCCTGGAACTCCACACCATAGTCGTTGAGGATAAGTTGGGCGTCGGGGTCGGCCTCGTGTGCCCAGCGGAAAGCCTTCTCAATGTAGTCCTCGCCTGCATAGTTCCACACCGACTGGGCGCGCAACTTGAATCCGTTGGGGTCTGTGCGCACGATCGACTGGTCGTCGTCGAGCACCTCGTTGCACACGTCCCATTCGGCCACCTTGCCCTTCCAGTGGGCCATCACGTTGTCAATGTGGTTCTTCATGATGTCGAGCAGCTCCTGCTGGGTGAAGTTCTTGTCGTTCTTCTTGCCGTCCTTGCTCAGCCATGCCGGCACCTGTGAGTACCATACGAGCGCATGGCCGCGAACACGCATGTTGTGCTTTTGGGCGAAGGCCACGGTACGGTCGCCGTTGTAGTAGTTGAACTCGCCCTGGTTGGGCTCTGTGGCGTCGAACTTCATCTCGTTCTCGCACACCACCATGTTGAACTGGTCTATGAGAGCCTTGGTCTTGGCGTCGTTCTCGTCGTCTATGTTGATTTTCCCGTCGTAGAGCGAGATGCAGGTGCCCACGTATTTCCCCGCTTTCTCCGCATAGGTGCGCAGAGGCGTTGCGTCTTGCTTCTCCTTGTCCACGTCGAGAATGGTGTCGTCTTGCTTGGTGTCGTCGTCCGCGTCTTCTGTCCATTCACCTTGTCCGCCGTATTCAAGGGAGGTTACCCGTGCCACGAGGGCATACATGCCGTCGGGCAGTTGCTTCTCCACGGTTTCCCAGGTGTATTGTTTCGGATAGCGCATCTCGAAGTCCAGGCCCTCGGTCTTTGTGCTGTAGGTGAGCAGTGTCAGTTCGTCGCCCACGGCGAGCGTCGGGTTGCTGGTCAGTTCCACATAGAGGCGTGGCTTCTCTTCCGATTCAGTGAAGTCTTCCATCTTGTTGTTGAGCGTGAGTTCTCCGTCCACCACAAGCTTGTCGTAGTGGTCTGCATCGGTCACTTCCATGCGCACTTTCGCCTTCGGATGGAGCACCAGGTTGGGCTTTGCGGTCGTGGCGAAATTCTTCAGGGTGAGCGTGCCGATGCCTCCGTCGCCAGGAGAAAGCGTGCCGTAGAGGTCAACGGTGGCGCCAATGCTGCCGATGCCGCCCAGTTCGCCCTTGCTCATCACGTAGACACCCGGTGTCGAGGCACTGCTCTGCTGGCCGATGCCGCCCGACAGCTTGTTGTCTTCTGCTTTCACGGCGTCGTTGTTCACCATCACCGCACCGCCGATAATGCGCAAACCGCCGGTGATGAGGTTCTCGTTGCCGGTGATGCGGTAGGTGCCCTTTCCTTCCTTGACGAGTCCCACTTTCACCTTGAGGTTGCTGCCGCCGAAGGGAATGATGCGTCCGGCGAGCGTTGCGTCCGTGTCGTCGTTGCCCACCATGTAGTATCCGTCGTTTTTCTCATTGCTCTTGAGGTAGCCGTAGAGCGTGCTTCCCTCCTCCGTGTCGAGCCGTGCTATGCGCAGTCCGCGCTTGCCGCTCTCGCATGCCAGGGTAGCCCCGTCGTGCAGAACCACGTGGGCCTGTGCAAAGCAGGGATTGATGTTGCCGTTGTCAGCGTTCTGTGCGGCGTTGTCGGGAGCAAAGGTCTTGCCCGACTGCCACACCAGTCCGTAGAACCCGGCGCCCTGTTCCACCTCTTTGTAAGGATAGATGTTGAGTGTGCCCTTGAAGAGTGTCCAGTCGGGATGGTAGTTCTTGGCGGTCTTGTTGCCCAGGTAAGTGCGCTCGCCTCCGGCATATAGGTTGATGGTGCCGGTGCCCTCCATCTTGCTGTTGAGCCAGCTGTAGCGTGCGGTGCGTATGTCTACGCTCTGTCCGTCGTTCACCAGTATGGGTTTGTCCCATGAAGTATAGGATTTGGAGTCGTTCTTCTCGCAGATGTCGATGAGCTTGTTGTCGTCGCTTGCAATGAAGTAGTCGTCATACTTGCCTTTGAGTTTGATATTGTCAATGTAGTATTCCGTGTTGTCGTGATGTATGCCCAGATGCAGGTTCACCTCGTCGTCGCCGGCTGTTGTTACCTTGCCGAGCGTGTACGACTTGTGCACCCATTGGTCATGGTCGCCCTGGTATGGATAGCTGTCGTCCTGGTAGAGCTTGTCCTTTCCGAGATAAGTCCAGAACTGCTTGTAGTCGTTTTTGTCGGTTGATGGCCGGTAGAGGTCGAAGGTCAGGCTGTTCTTGTTGTCCGTCAGCAGGTGTCCTGCCAGTTCTTTGGGCAGTGTGAGGGTGAATAGTGTGCCCCATTGCTTCACGGTGACGTGGAGCACCTTGTTGTTGGGGTTCGTGGGGTCTGCTGCCACCACGGCTTCTGCCACACTGGCGTCGGTCACATTGCCGGCATCAACGTTCCACATGGTGAACTTCTGTCCGATTTCGCAATCCTCGAAATCGTAGACTTGAGCGTTGCTTGCCGTAGGAGCAAGCGACAGGCACAACGTTGCGCATACGGCGTGCCACTTCTTCATGTTCTTGTGCATAATGCTTTTGAATGGTTTTGTTTTGGTTTTTGGTTTATTGTTCGGCAAAGATAGTGCTTTTTGACGAGAGTGCGCACGGCAAGCACTACTTTTTTTTCTTTCCCGGTAAACTATGGTAATGAAAAGCGGCAGGAATCACGTGTAGTGACTTCCTGCCGCAAAGGGGAGTAGGTTTATGCATTAATATGACATGGTCATGTCTTCGGGAATACAGATGAAGAAGTCTGCCAGTCCCAGATAGTCTTCTTCAAGCCGCGAGATGTCTTCTTGTCTGACGGCACGGATGGTGCTCACGGTGGTGCCGCTCCTGTATTCGCGCAGGTAGGGGATGATGCCGTTTTGGGCATCAGAGTGGTATGTGCCGTTGAAGTGAATCATCTTGTCTACCTTGTTAAGGTTTTTGGCGATGAACCATCCCATGGTCGCATCCTTGATGGCCTGGGCCTGTGCCATCAGTTCGGGCTTGCTGCCCTTGGCTTTTCCCATCATTCCCATCAGGGCAAAGCCTGCCTGTGCATTCTCGTTCTCTACATAATGAATAGGCAATGGCGGTAGGAATTGCTTGGCTTCCGTAGACAGTGAGTCGAGATAAGCGAGGCCCTTTTCCTTGACCACGGAGGCATAGCGGCGTGGAACGTTGGTGGCTATCAATGGCAGATGGTGCCGCTTGGCGTAGTAGACTAAGGGCTCATAGTCTGTGCTGTAATTGGGCCACAGTCTGCACTCGTCTTCAAAACGTTCGGACGATATGACACCGCTTGTATATTCATCGATGATAAGTTGGTTGTCGGCTTCGAGCATTTCCATGCCCACCTTGATGCCTGGATACATCCTGGCGAGGGTTTCCAGCACCTTTGTTTCCATCCAGTGGCTTATCACGCAGTTGTGAATCTCGCCGAAGAACACCACGTCCGATTGTGCAGCCGTTTCAATCATCTTGGCATAAGTCACGGGTTTTCCTTTGGCGTCGTAGAGGCGGTAGGCCTCAGGCGCCTGTTGTGCGCACACGGCCATTCCGAGTGTGAGCAGTGCGCTTGTCAATAGGGTTTTGATACTCATTGTTTTGTTGTTATGTGTTGAAGGGGTTTACCTTTATAAAGCAATGCCTGGGTTTCCAGCTTGACATAGTTTTTGAATCCTTGGCATATGTCTTCGGTGCTGATGCCTTTCAGGCATTGAGTGTAGTTGTCGAAGTCTGCCGGGCTTTCACCGTTGCGCACGAGCGAGACAATCAGGTTCTTCCACTCTGCCGGAGCGTCGTCGGAGAGCGATTTGCGCTTGGTTACGAGAAACGACATTTTCAGCTTTTCCAGTTCGCTCTCACTGATGTGATTTGTCTGCAAGTCTTCCACGATATGGCGGATGGCAAGACAGGCCTTTTCACGGTTCTCGTTCTGTACCGCTACGGTAAGCCAGAAGTAGTATTTGGCTTGCGGCACGCCACTGTAGTACAGGTCGGCATAGGGCGAGTAGACAATGTTCATCCGCTCACGCAGCACACTGAGCAGTCGTGCCTGCATCACGTCGCGCATGAGTTTCAGCGTGAGTGACTGCTTGAGTCCCGGCCGATAGTTTCCAGGATAGATGAAGTTCAGCACGGTCTGCGACTCCACGTTGTTTTCGAATCCCTTGGTATAGGTAGATGTCGGCATGCGGCAAGGTCGGTTCCCCCACAGCGGTAGACGGTGGGTAGCGTGCAGGCGACTGAATGTGTTGACCGCCCTTTCCAGCACATCGTGGCGGTTGAAATTGCCTGTTAATATCAATGTGATCTGTTCGGGATTGGCGAAAAGCGAGGTGTAGTAGACCGTCATAGAGTCAAGATTAAGCTTGCCGATATCCCCTTTGTCCAGTCGGGCACTGTTGTTGGCGGGGATGTTGCAGACCAGCGAGTCTACTGTTTTCGACAGCATGCGGTCGGCATCGCGCTTGAGCAAGTGTTCGAGTAACGACTCTTTCCCGAAATTCTCGCGTTCAGTGTTCCGCACTTCTTCAAAGTCTTCATACGCCTTGCCAGGAGCCGTAATCTTTTCATAAACCATGTTCATCAGCTTCTGTGACTTATCTGCCGGAGCAGATGCGAGCACCTGGTGCCAGTAGTCGTCGATGCCGAGGGTCATGGAGAGGTTTTCCGACTCCATCACTTCTATGAGTGAATCTGCCGGAACATTGGCAAGTCCGCCCATATCCACATAGCTTGCTGCGTCCTTTAAGAAGGGATAGGAGTGTCTGTCGAGGTCGCCCAGACCGCCACGGCCCATCATTGCCATATAGAGTGTGCTGTCCTTGTCGGAAGTGGGACGGAGGATGATGCGCAGTCCGTTGCTGAGCGTGTATGTCGCTGAATGTGTGGGTATAGGTGGCACGCACGTTGGCAGATATGTTGGTCGTGGTGTTTTTCGACTTGCTGTATATGCCCCGTGCTATTTCCGCTACGCCGCTGTGGGTCTCCGAGTAGGCGGTGGAAGGCGTGAATTGGTGACCTTCGTCGAGCACGAAGTCAATGCCTGCCACGGCGGCAATGTCGAGACCGGGTAATGGTGTGAGGGTAAGGTTGCCGTTCACGCCCACTTCCTTATCGCTTGACTCGGCACTGTATTGGTTCGTCAAGTCTTTGTATGTCTGTCCGGGGTACGACCAGAGTTCCCCTGTCTTTTGCTCATAAGGGTTCAGTTCATAGATGAGCGAAGAGGGGTCACTTGACGTGCCGTTGGGTGTGTTTGTCTTCGAGTAGCTGCCGGTTATGCCGAGCATGGCATAGCCTATTTTGCCCAACTTTTGGTCTACGTTGAGGCGAAATCCCATGCGCTGTTTGTCGTTGCCGCGCAGTCGTCCTCCCTGATAGCTGTAGTTGGCAGAGAGAAAGTAGGTAGTTTGTTCGTTGCCTCCACGGATGCTCAGGTTGTGGCGCTGGTAGATGCTGTTGCGTAACAGTTCCTTAAACCAGTCTGTATTGATGTTGCTCAATGAGTCAAGCTTGTTTTGCCCGTCGGCAATCAGTTGGCTGAGGTTGGGATTGTTGGCGTAATATTTGCGGAAATAGTCCTCACTGTATCGGTAGCCGGGAGCTTCCGGATTGCCTATGAGTCGTTCCAGTTCCAGTTTCTCCTTGGAGTCCATCATCTTCATGCCTCGGCGTCCGCGTGTGGTCACGCCCATGTTCATGCTGTAATTGATGATGGGCGCTCCCGAATGGCCGCGTTGCGAGGTGATTTCTATCACGCCGTTGGCAGCCTTCACGCCGTAGAGGGCGCATGCGGTGGCATCCTTGAGCACTTTCATGCCCTTGATGTCGGATGGGTTCAGGTTGTAGAACGTCTCGGAAGAAATCACCTGTCCGTCCATCACATAGAGAGGTTCGTTGGTGGCGTTGCCCTGGCGGAGTGATGAATTGCCGCGCAGACGGATTTTGGGCGCACTGCCCAAGTCGCCAGTGTTGGTCACCACCAGTCCGGGCACGGCTCCCTGGAGAGCCAGTGCCATGTCGATCATGGGCTTCGACTCCAGCCTTTTCATGTCTACATTCTCCACGACGCCCGATTTCGCCCGCAGGTCAATGGCATTGATGTTGCTTCGTGCTACCACGACAACCTCGCCGACTTGCGTTGTCGACGTCTCGAGTGTAGGGCTGATGTTGCCCTGTCCGTCGTATCCGACACGCTTTGTCTTGTAACCCAACATGGTGAATTTCACGTGCTGCCCCACGTTTGAGGGGCCCCTTGAGAATGTAGCGTCCTGTGTCGTCTGTGGTTGTAGTGATGCCTGTCTCTTCTATTTTCACGGTCACGCCAGGCAGAGGATTCTTGTCCTGGTCGTAGACATAGCCAATCAGGTTGTCTGACAGGACGGCTCCATTGACACAGGCGATGCATGGAACACGGGCATCTGACCGCTCTTGTTCAGGAGGAGGAAAAACGAAAGGCTTGAAGTTTGCCCGATGCGGCAAGGCTTCAAGCCTTTTTTAGTGTGCGGTCGCTTACAGGCACGGCTTGTATTCCGACAGCATTTGGCGGATTTCCCGGGCACGTTCAGCGCTGAGTGGCGGCACACCGTCGAGCGGATAGCTGATGCCCAGTTGCTCGTATTTGAAGGTGCCGAGCGTGTGGTAGGGGAGTATTTCTATCTTTTTCACTACGCTGTATCTTGCCACGTGTTCACCCAGTGTGCGTAGCCAACGGTCATTGTCGGTGAGTCCGGGCACCACCACGTGGCGCACCCATGTGTCGATGCCGCGCTGTTGCAGTTCGTCGAGGAAGCGCAGGTTGTTGGCCTGGGGCAGTCCTGTAAGCCGGGGATACAGTTCCGGGTCCATGGTCTTGATGTCGAGCAGTACAAGCGAGGTGTGGTTGAGCACCTCGAAGGCTTGCCTGGAGCAGTAGGCTCCGCTGGTGTCGAGAGCCGTGTGCAGTCCCTCCTCTTGGCACTGGCGGAAGAATTCTGCCACGAAGCCAGCCTGCATCAGCGGTTCTCCACCCGACACTGTCACGCCTCCGCTCTTGATGAAGCTGCGGTAACGCAGCACCTCGGCAATCAGTTCCTCGGGCGTCATTTCATATTGGCAGTCGGCTTTAGGGTTCCACGTGTCGGGGTTGTGGCAGAATTGGCAGCGCAGGGGGCATCCCTGCATGAACGCCACGAAGCGTATGCCCGGTCCGTCCACGGTGCCGAACGATTCCACGGAGTGAATTCTTCCTTTCATGATGGCTTGCTTGATAAGGAAAGAGGGCGTGTGCGGCACGCCCTCTTTCTGTGATATAGGATGAGGAGTGATGGGCTACATGCCCTGGTTGATGGTGCGCGAGAGCACGTCGAGCTGCTGTTCGCGGGTGAGCTTCACGAAGTTCACTGCATAGCCGCTCACGCGGATGGTGAGCTGCGGATATTTCTCGGGATGCTCCATGGCATCGAGCAGCAACTGACGGTCGAACACGTTCACGTTGATGTGCTGTCCGCCGTTGGGTGTGAAGTAGCCGTCGAGCAGACCGACGAGGTTCTGTGCCTGCATGTCCTTCTCCTTGCCGAGCGCAGAGGGGGCAATGGCGAAGGTGTAGGAGATGCCGTCGCGCGAGTGCTGGAAAGGCAGTTTTGCCACCGACGACAGGGCAGCCACGGCGCCCTTCACGTCGCGCGAGTTCATGGGGTTGGCTCCCGGAGCGAAGGGCACGCCCTTCTTGCGGCCGTCGGGTGTGGCGCCCGTGTTGCGTCCGTAGACCACGTTGGAGGTGATGGTGAGCAGACTCTGCGTGGGGGTAGCGTCACGATAGGTGCGGTGCTGGCGTAGATACTCCATGAACTTCTCCGTCAGGTCTACGGCGATGGCGTCTGTCTCGTCGTTGTTGTTGCCGAACGGAGTGTACTCGCCTTCCTCAATCTTGTAGTCCACGGCCAGTCCGCTCTCGTCGCGTATGATGCGCACCTTGCAGTGCTTCATGGCGGCTATGGAGTCGGTGACGATGGACAGGCCGGCAATGCCCGTGGCGCGGGTGCGCTCCACGTCGCCGTCGTGGAGCGACATCTCGAAAGCCTCGTAGTCGTACTTGTCGTGCATATAGTGTATGATTTTCAGCGCGTTGACATAGGTCTTGGCAAGCCAGCGCATCATTTGCTCAAACTTAGGCATGAACTCCTCGTAGGTGAGCCAGTCGCCCGTGATAGGAGCAAAGCGCGGTGCTATCTGCTGTCCGCTCATTTCGTCGCGTCCACCATTGATGGCGTAGAGCATGCACTTGGCGAGATTGGCGCGTGCACCGAAGAACTGCATCTGCTTGCCAATCTTCATGGGCGACACGCAGCAGGCGATGCCGTAGTCGTCACCCAGTTCGGCGCGCATCAAATCGTCGTTCTCATACTGTATGGCACTGGTGTCTATGCTCACCTTGGCGCAGAACTTCTTCCACGGTTCGGGCAGACGCTCGCTCCAGAGGATGGTGAGGTTAGGTTCGGGCGATGGCCCCATATTATATAAGGTGTGGAGGAAACGGTAGTCGGTCTTGGTGACCATGGAGCGCCCGTCGATGCCCATGCCGCCGATAGAGGCTGTGGCCCAGATGGGGTCGCCCGAGAAAAGGTCGTTGTATTCGGGCGTGCGGAGGAAGCGGACGATGCGCAGCTTCATGATCATCTGGTCGATGAGTTCCTGCGTCTCCTCTTCGGTGATGAGTCCTTTCCTTAGGTCGCGCTGAATGTAGATGTCGAGGAAGGCGCACACGCGGCCGAGCGACATGGCGGCACCGTCCTGGTCTTTCACTGCGCCCAGGTAGCCGAAGTAGGTCCACTGCACGGCCTCGCGGGCATTGGTGGCCGGGCGGGTCACGTCGAACCCGTAGGCGGCACACATGCGCTCAAACTGCTTGAGGGCCTGGATCTGCTCGGAGATTTCCTCGCGGTGGCGCACTATTTCCTCGGTAAACTCCTGTATGTCGATGCGCTTGAAGTAGCGCTTCTTCTCCTCGATGAGGTTAGCGGTGCCGTAGAGGGCAATGCGCCGGTAGTCGCCGATGATGCGTCCGCGTCCGTAGGCGTCGGGCAGACCGGTGATGATGTGGGCATGGCGGGCAGCCTTGATGTCGTCGTTGTAGGCCGAGAAGACGCCTTCGTTGTGTGTCTTGCGGTATTTGGTGAAGATAGTCTTGGTCATAGGGTCCAGCTCATAGCCGTATGAGTTGAGCGCCTTCTCCACCATGCGTATGCCGCCCTTGGGGAAGATGCCGCGCTTGAGGGGCTTGTCGGTCTGCAGACCAACGATGACCTCGCTGTCTTTGTCTATGTAGCCTGCACCGTAGGTGTCGATGCTCTGCGGCAACTTGGTTTCGGCATCGTAAACGCCTTTCTCCCGCTCTACTTCAAACAAGTCGGAGAGGATATTCCACAGTTTCGTGGTCTTGGCGGTAGGCTGGGCGAGGAAACTCTCGTCGCCGTTGTAGGGTTCATAATTAGCCTGAATAAAGTCTCTGACGTCAATCTCATGCTTCCAGTTGGAGCCTTTGAAATCGTTTTGCAGGTCGTGTAAAACCATAAATGAAAAAATGTGTTTAGTGAATAATGTTACCCAGAAGTGTTCTTCCGGTCTGCAAAGGTACGCTATTGACTTCACTTCCGCAAATAATTGTCTGCCTTCTTGGTCAAAATCATCATTAATGGGGATGAACTGCCGGGGTATTATTCGTTGAAAGCCGACGGGCTTCCCGAAGGTCGCTAACGGCCGAGTAGCACTCTGCTAATGGCAGGTTAGCGTCTTTTCCAACGGCTTGGGCAGTCAGTGCCCACGGCCTGGGCATCGAGTGCCCAAATCGTGGGGCGAAGTTTGGGCACTCCGTTAAGGCGGGTGAGGTGCGTGTGTGGTGGGGCGGAAACGCGTTTTTCATCTTCAGGAAACACGTTTGTCACATTTAAGTTGTAATTTTGCACCGCAACAGAAACAAAAGGATAGCAACATGAAGAAATTATTGATGATGGCTTGCGGCTTGCTGCTCATGGCAGGGCAGGCCGTGGCACAAAACCGGGCAGACCAGGTGATAGCCCATCGGGGCTACTGGCAGACCGAGGGTTCGGCGCAAAACTCGCTGGCTTCACTGCGCAAGGCACACGAGATTGGAGTCTATGGTTCGGAGTTCGACGTGCACATCACGCGTGACGGGGTGCTGGTGGTGCACCACGATGACGACATCAACGGCATCTGCATTGAGGACGCGCAGTATGCCGACATACGCAAGATGCGCCTGGCCAACGGCGAAACGCTGCCCACGCTCTCGGCCTATCTCAAGGCCGGAAGGAAACTCAAGGGCACCCGGCTCATTCTCGAAATCAAGAAGCACAAGACTGCTGAGGCTGAAGACCGCTGCGTGGAAGCGGTGCTGAAAATGGTGAAGAAGTGGGACGTGGAGCCGCAAGTGGAGTATATATCGTTCAGCAAGCACGTGTGCGACGAGCTTGTCAAGCGTGTGCCTGGAGCCAAGGTTTCCTACCTGGAGGGCGACCTCACGCCTGCCGAGGCCAAGAAAGCGGGATACACGGGCATTGACTACCGCTACACGGTGTTCGACAAGCATCCCGAATGGATAGGCGAAGCCAAACGGCTGGGACTGGTCACCAACGTGTGGACAGTCAACAAGGTGAAGGAAATCAAGCGCTTTTTTGATGCAGGGATTGACTTCGTGACCACCAATAGTCCCGTCGAGGCGAAAGCACTGTAACGGTTATTCCGACAACAAGGGTATTTAAGTAAAGAAGACAGGAGCCAGGCGCGCATGCCTGGCTCCTGTTCTTTTGAGCAAGAGCGTGTGTTTTCTTGGTGGCTGTTGTTCTGAATACATCTTTATGTGCAATTGTCTTACAGTTATACGTGCTTGAGATTGAATGGTTCATCGGGCGCAAAGGTAACGCTTCAGCATCTGGGTATGGGTAACAAATGTGGCCGACGGCCACATAAAAAACGTTAAACACGTCTTTCAACAGATATTATTCGCTATATTTGCAGCATATCTATTGACTTTCAGATAATTATATTTATGGAAACACACCTGTTGAACGCTCTTTCACAGTGCAGCCTTTTCGCGGGAATGACTATCCGGGAGATAGAATGGTCGCTGGAGGGGATGGGTTGCAAAACTGTGAATATAGGAAGAAAAGACATCTATATGCTGGCCAATTTTGCCTGCCGGCATGTAGACATTGTGGTGAAAGGCACGCTTGTGGCGCGCATGGTAGGACTCTCTGGAAAGCTTGTCGAGGTGGCGAGGCTCGGCGTGGGCTATGTGCTCGCCCTGGGATTCGTCTTTGCCCAGGACAACCGCATGCCTGTGAGCGTGGAGACAGAGACCGACGTGACGCTGCTCCGGCTCTCGAAAACCGACGTTGAAACGCTTGTTGACCATGACGGGCGCATACGCTGGAACCTGATTCGGGCACTTTCAGACATGAGTGCTTTCCTGGCGTCGAAGATGCGTTTCCTCTCGCTTTTCTCCGTTCGCGAGAAGGTGGTCTACTCGCTGCTTTCGCTTTCGCGCGCGCAAGGCAGTTCCAGGGTGACCCTCGACAAGTCGCGACAAGCCATTGCCGACTCGTTCGGCATACAGAAGTTCTCGCTTCTGCGCTGTCTTGCCGAGTTGGAAGAAAGCGGAGCCATAAGGGTGGATGGCAGGACTATCACCATCACAGACCGCGGAAAGCTGAGGCTTTAGCAGACAACGTGGCTACGGTTCCCGGCGGTTGTATAATAATAAGGTGTTGTGGAAGGAATGTCGAGGCTGTTGGAAAAAGGCTTGCAGGCTAAGAGCGTGTCACCCGTTCTCCGTCTATCGTCACCTTTCCCTCACTCACCAGCAAGCTGAGCGCTTCGGCAATGACGGGGAAAGGATAAGGGAGTTGCTGGCATTGACTGAGGTCGTGGTCCATGCCGTCGGCCAACAGTTGCATGATGGCTTCCACGGCTTGCGAACCGGCAGAAGTGTGTTCTTTCTTTTTCGCCAGACACACGTCGCATTGCCCACAGTCTTCCGTGTCGGTTTCGCCAAAGTAGGCCAGCAGTTGCCGGCTGCGGCATTCTTGTGTGGTGGCATACTTGATCATCTCCTCAATCTTCTCGGCATATAGTTTCTTGCGTTTGTCGTAAACGTTGGCGGGAATAGTCATACGCTCGCTCAACTCGCGCCGTTGTGTGTAGGTGATGTAGGGCGTGTTGGATTGGGGAATGAAGTCTACGATGCCCTGTCGGGTGAGCACGCGCAGCGAATTGTAGACCTGATCGGTGGTCAGTCCAGCCTGCTGGGCAATGAAGGGCAGCTCAATGGATGAATAGTCTACGAACAGACCGGTGTAATAGCGCAGCAAAGTGGTGATGACAGCATTGTCCACAGGGTTGTTGGTGTCTATCCGGTAGAGTTGGTCGCGGCTCAGCAGAAAACGGATGCGCGCGTCGGTGTCGGGACAAGGTTCGTAGCGCAGGTATCCGCACCGCTGCAGGATGATGAGCGACGAGTTGACGGGAATGGGAAAGTGGTGATAGGCGTAGCAGAAACGGTCCAGGTCGAATTGGTGGGTCACGCCGTAGCCAGAGCCTTCTGCCACCTGGAAGAAGTAGGCCAGCTGGTCGTAGACCTTGAGAATGAATTCCTTGTCGGGGAAAGTGTCGGCAACACGGCGACGCAGCAGTGCTGTGTCGTGGGCGTTGTAGAGCAGAATGGCATAGGCATGCTTGCCGTCGCGTCCGGCCCGACCCGCCTCCTGAAAGTAGGCCTCGATGCAGTCAGGGCAGTCCACGTGCACCACCAGCCGCACGTCGGCCTTGTCAATGCCCATTCCGAAGGCATTGGTGGCCACCATCACCCGCACCTCATCGTTCTGCCACTGAGCCTGTCGCTCGTCTTTCACGGATGGGCGCAGACCGGCATGGTAGAAGGTGGCGGTAATGCCACAGGCGTTGAGTTCCTTGCTGATGTCGCGCGTTTGCTTGCGGCTGCGCGCATAAACCACGGCGCTGCCCGGCACCGAACGCAGAATGTGAACGAGTTCAGCCTTCTTGTCCTGCGTCTGCCGCACCACGTAGGCCAGGTTGCTGCGCTTGAAACTCATCTGGAACACGTTGCGCTCGGAAAACTCGAGCAACTGTTGTATGTCGTCCACCACCAGTGGGGTGGCTGTGGCGGTGAGCGCCAGGACAGGCACACTGGGCAGTAACTTCCTGATGTCACAAATCTTGAGGTAGGATGGGCGGAAATCATAGCCCCACTGACTGATGCAATGGGCCTCGTCGACGGTGATGAGGCTCACCTGCATGTGGCGGAGCTTCTTCTGGAACAGGTCGGTGCCGATGCGTTCCGGCGAAATGTAGAGCAGCTTCACGCCGCCCAGCACCGCATTGTCGAGCACCTGCAGAATGTCGGCGTGTGTCATGCCGGAATAGATGGCCGACGCCTGGATGCCGCGGTGGCGCAGATGACTCACCTGGTCTTTCATCAGGGCAATGAGGGGCGTGACAACAAGGGTCACGCCGGGAAGCATGAGGGCGGGAACCTGGAAGGTGAGCGACTTGCCTCCGCCTGTTGGCATGAGTCCCAGTGTGTCGCGGCCACTCATCACAGAGTCGATGATTTCCCGCTGTACACCACGAAACTGAGGATATTGCCAATAACGGTGCAATATCCTCAGTGCCGTGTCTGTCGTTTCTTCTGGTGTGTGAGTATGGTTCTCCTCTTCCATTCTTTTATCTCTCCGTGGGTCGAATATCTTCTATCTGCAATTGTATGGAGCCGTGCTTGAACACGTTGTCCTCGATGGAGTAGGCAATGTCGAAACTACGTTTTGACTTGATGTAGCGTGCCGAACCGCTCTGTCCGAAGGCAATGCCGTTCATCACGTTGTTCGACTTGGAGTCTACCAACTCCAGCTTGATGTGCTCCTGCTCGCGCCCCACCACCTTGGAGGTGCCGAAGTCGTAGACACCGAGTGTGCAGAACAGCGGTTTGGGATTGCCGGGTCCGAAGGGTGCAAAACGCTTCAGGTCGGTGTGCAGCCGCTTGGTAATGTCGCGGAAGTCTATCTGTGCGTCTATTTTCAGTATGGCTTCGGTCTGTTCGGGCGCGATGTGCTGTTCCACATACTGCTGGAAACGTTGGCGGAATTCGGGCACGTCATTCCATCTGAGCGTCAGTCCGGCGGCATACGTGTGGCCGCCGAAATTGGTGAGCAGGTCGCGGCACGACTTGATGGCAGAATAGACGTCGAAGCCTGCCACCGAGCGTGCAGATCCCGTGGCGAAGTCGCCGTCGCGCGTGATGACCACGGTGGGGCGGAAATAGATTTCCGTCAGTCGGCTTGCCACAATGCCTATCACACCCTTTTTCCAGTTTTCGTCATAGAGCACGATGCTGCTTTGGTGGCGCTGGTTCTCGAGTTTCGACACAATTTGGTTGGCCTCCTCGGTCATCTGCTTGTCTATGTCCTTCCGCTGTTCGTTATACTCATTGATGTGGCGTGCCATGACAAGTGCCTGGCCGAAATCCTTCTCCACCAGCAGATCCACGCTCTCCTTGCCGTTTTCCATGCGACCTGATGCATTGATGCGCGGTCCTATCTTGAAGATGATGTCGCTCATAGAGAGTTCCCGGTCCTGCAGTCCGCAGATGTCAATGATGGCTTTCAGTCCCACACTGGGGTTCTGGTTGAGCCGTTTCAGTCCGTGGAAGGCCAGAATACGGTTTTCGTCGACCACAGGCACAATGTCGGCTGCGATGCTTACGGCACAGAAGTCGAGCAAGGGAATAAGGTGTGTGAAGGGAATATTGTTGTTCTTGGCAAATGCCTGCATGAACTTGAACCCCACGCCGCAGCCGCAAAGATGCTTGAAGGGATACGGGTCGTCGGGCCGTTTGGGGTTGAGAATGGCCACGGCCTCCGGCATAGTCTCGTCGGGCACGTGATGGTCGCAGATGATGAAGTCTATGCCCAGGCTCTTGGCATAGGCTATTTCCTCGAAGGCCTTGATGCCGCAGTCGAGGATGATGATGAGCTTCACGCCTGTCTGGTGGGCATAGTCAATGCCCTTTTTGCTCACTCCGTAGCCCTCGTCATAGCGGTCGGGAATGTAGTAGTCTATGTTGGAGTAGAACTGCTGGAGGAACTTGTACACCAATGCCACGGCCGTGCACCCGTCCACATCGTAGTCGCCATAGACCAGTATGCGCTCCTTGCGTCCCATGGCATCGTTGAGCCTGTCCACGGCCAGGTCCATGTCGCGCATGAGGAAGGGGTTGATGAGGTCGGCCAACTGTGGCCGGAAAAACCTCTTGGCGGCCGACTCGGTCGTAATACCCCGGCGTATGAGCATGTTGGTGAGTATCGGACTCATGTTGAGCTTTTCCGACAACTCCTCCGATGCAGCCCGTTCGTCGAGCGTAGGCGAGTCATATTTCCATTTAAAGTGCATTATATTTATGTTGTTTTTGTTTCTCGTTGGTATAGGGCCGACAGGGTGAAAAGCCCATTAAGCGTGTAAAGTTACGAAAAAAGTGTGAAACCTTATCCTTATCTTCTCTATATTTATAAGTTTTTAAGGAGCCCCAAGCCTATCGCTCACTTTTTGCTGAAAAGTTTTGTAAGGGTTGGGGATTTTTATTACTTTTGCACGTATTTAGACGAAAATAAAAATCATTATATAATGAACATTTCTTATAAGTGGCTTAAAGAATACGTTGATTTCGACCTTACGGCGCAGCAAGTGTGCGATGCGCTGACCTCATGCGGACTCGAAGTCGATGCACTCGAAGAAGTACAAAGCATCAAGGGTGGACTCAAAGGACTTTATGTAGGCAAGGTGCTTACATGCGAGATGCACCCCAATTCGGACCATCTTCATGTTACAACCGTTGACCTCGGTCGCGAGACTCCTTCGCAGATTGTCTGTGGTGCGCCCAATGTGGCTGCCGGACAGAAGGTTATCGTGGCAGACCTGGGCTGCGTGCTCTATGACGGCGACAAGGAATTTGTCATCAAGAAATCTAAGCTCCGCGGTGTGGAGTCGTGTGGAATGATCTGTGCCGAGGATGAAATAGGCGTGGGATGTGACCATGCCGGCATCATCGTGCTGCCGGAAGACACACCGGTGGGCATGCCTGCAGCAGAATATTATCACCTGGAGAGTGACTGGCTCATCGAGATTGACATTACGGCCAACCGCGCCGATGCTCTGTCGCACTATGGAGTGGCTCGCGATCTTTATGCGTGGCTCGTGCAGAACGGCTACAAGACCAGTCTGCACCGTCCTGACTGCAGCGCATTTGCCGTGGACAACCATGACCTGCCTATCGAAGTGACCATCGAGAACACTGAGGCTTGCAAGCGCTATGCCTGTGTGAGTATCACAGACTGCGAGGTGAAGGAGTCGCCCGAATGGCTTCAGAACAAACTCCGTACCATTGGCTTGCGCCCTATCAACAACATCGTGGACATTACCAACTACATTATGATGGCATATGGCCAGCCTCTGCACTGCTTTGATGCCGACATGGTGAAAGGTCATCACATCATCGTGAAAGACCAGAACGAGGGCAAGAAGTTTGTCACCCTCGATGGGGAAGAGCATACTTTGGGCGAGCATGACCTTGCTATCTGCAACGAGGAAGAGCCTATGTGTATAGCCGGCGTGTTCGGCGGAAAGGGTAGTGGTACCTATGAGAACACTAAGAATGTAGTGCTCGAAAGTGCCTATTTCCATCCCACATGGATTCGCAAGAGTGCGCGCCGCCATGGCCTGAGCACCGACGCCTCGTTCCGCTTTGAACGTGGCATCGACCCCAACGGCACCATCTATGCCCTCCAGCAGGCAGCCATCCTGTGCAAGGAACTTGCAGGCGGCAAGGTGTCGATGGAAATCAATGACGTGTATCCAAACAAGATGAACGACTTTGAGGTGAACCTCGACTATCAATATGTAGATACACTCATCGGTAAGCACATTGGCAAGGACACCATCAAGAGTATCGTCACTTCGCTGGAGATGAAAATAGAGGAAGAGTCAGAACAGGGACTCAAACTTCTTGTACCCGCTTATCGCGTGGATGTACAGCGCCCCTGTGACGTGGTGGAGGACATTCTCCGCATCTATGGCTACAACAACGTGGAGATTCCACAGCAGCTCAAGAGCTGTCTCACTATTGAAGGAGAGGAAGACAAGAAGCACCGTCTGGAGAATCTCATCGGAGAACAGCTCGTGGGATGTGGCTTTAGCGAAATCATGAACAACTCGCTCACCAAGGGTGCTTACTACGAGGAACTCAACCATTGGCATCCGGAGAACTGCGTGCGGGTGATGAATCCGCTGAGCGCAGACTTGAGCGTGATGCGCCAGACTCTGATTTTTGGCGGACTGGAGAGCATTGTGCGCAATGCCAATCGTAAAAACGGAAACCTTCGCTTCTTTGAGTTCGGCAACTGCTACCAGTTCCATCCCGAGAAGAAAAACAATGAAGACCCCATCAAAGCTTATACGGAAGACAGTCACCTGGGCATTTGGGTGACCGGTAAGCGTGTGGAAGGCAGTTGGGCACATGCCGACGAAGCCAGCTCGTTCTATGAACTGAAGGCGTATGTGGACAACATTCTCGCCCGTATTGGCGTGCCGCAGGGCGTTCTTGTGGTTCAGAAGAGCACCAATGATGCTTTCTCCAAGGGCCTCACGCTGACCAACCGCGGTGGCAAGGTGCTTGTTGATATGGGTATTGTGAGCAAGAAACTCCAGCACAAGTTCGACATTTCAAGCGAAGTATACTATGCAGACCTCAACTGGACTGGTCTGATGAAAGCCATCCAGAAGAGCAATGTACATTTCCACGAAATCAGCAAGTATCCTGCTGTGAGCCGCGACCTGGCCCTGTTGCTCGACAAGAACGTGGAGTTTGCCCAGATTGAAGAGATTGCCCGCCAGACAGAGAAGAAGTTGCTCAAGAAGGTGGAACTCTTTGATGTGTATGAGGGAAAGAATCTGCCCGCAGGCAAGAAGAGCTATGCCGTGAACTTCATCCTCCAGGATGAGCAGAAGACACTCAACGACAAGCAGATTGAGGCCATTATGAAGAAACTCATTCACAACCTCACTACCAAGCTCAACGCAGAACTTAGATAACAAGAAACAAGTAAAACAAAACAAACATAACAGATTTTTTCCAATGGGAAGAGCATTTGAATATCGTAAAGCTACGAAGCTTAAGAGATGGGGCCACATGGCCAAGACTTTCACCAAGTTGGGCAAGCAGATTGCCATAGCCGTTAAGGCCGGCGGTCCGGAACCCGAGAACAACCCTACGCTGCGTGCCATCATCGCCAACTGCAAGCGCGAGAACATGCCGAAGGATAACATTGCACGTGCCATCAAGAACGCAATGGGCAAGGACCAGAGCGACTATAAAGAGGTAACCTATGAAGGATATGGACCTCACGGAGTGGCAGTGTTTGTTGACACACTGACCGACAACACGACACGTACTGTGGCTGACGTGCGTTCGGTGTTCAACAAATTCAACGGAAATCTCGGCACCACAGGTTCGCTTTCGTTCCTCTTCGACCATAAGGCAGTGTTCACTTTCAAGAAGAAAGATGGACTTGATATGGACGAGATGATTCTCGATCTCATTGACTATGGTGTGGAAGACGAGTTTGACGAGGACGAGGAAACAAGTGAAATCACTATCTATGGTGCACCTACAAGCTTCGGCGAGATTCAGAAGCACCTTGAGGCTGAGGGCTTTGAGGTGACAGGTGCTGAGTTTACCTACATTCCTAACGACCTCAAGGACGTAACTCCTGAGCAGCGTGAGACTCTTGACAAGATGATAGAGAAGCTTGAGGAGTTCGACGACGTGCAGAATGTTTACACCAACATGAAGCCAGAAATGGGTGGCGAGGAGGAGTAATCCTTCTGTTTCCCAGTTCTTTCGGAACAAAGTTATCATATTAAGGCGGTTCGCCGGTCACTCATTGACCCAGGCGAGCCGCCTTTGTTTTTATGAGAAAGCAACGTGCTGTTCTTACTC
Source organism: uncultured Prevotella sp. (assembly GCA_905198745.1). Lineage (GTDB taxonomy): Bacteria > Bacteroidota > Bacteroidia > Bacteroidales > Bacteroidaceae > Prevotella. The sequence continues at coordinate 21,003 of CAJKDU010000016.1, forward strand.
TATCTTGACGCGTGGTGGTGAAGGGAAGGGGTGGCAGCCGTAGAAACGCTCATCCGGGATGCACTCTAAGGCAAATAATCCCTAAAGCTATGGCTATATTTGTTGAGCAGCAACACGCTCAGAGGATGCACTCTAAGGCAAATAATCCCCCAAGCTACGGCTATATTTCTTGAGCAGCAATATGTTCAGAAGATGCACTCTAAGGCAAATAATCCCTAAAGCTATGGCTATATTTCTTGATCAGCAACATGTTCGGAGGATGCACTCTAAGGCAAATTATTCCCAAACTATGGCTATATCTCTTGATCAGCAACATGTTCAGAGGATGCACTCTAAGGCAAATTATTCCCAAACTATGGCTATATCTCTTGATCAGCAACATGTTCAGAGGATGCACTCTAAGGCAAATACCACCTAAAGCAAGGGTTGTTTCTTGGGCAGCAACACGGCTCAGAGGATGCATTCTTAAGGCAAATAAAACGAAAAGCGCTCCGCTTAACTCTTTGTGCAGAGTAAGCGGAGCGCTTGTTTGTGTGCTATAGGTGTAAGATAGCGTCGGGTATATTAGATGCCGAGCTTCTTGCGGATGTCCTTAGGAATGGCGTTCTTATTGACCATGAAGTCCATGGTGTTAGCAGCGATGAAGTTCTTGGTCATATACCAGATACCTTTATAGGCACCTGTCTCGCCCCAAGAGTTCTTCACCATGTAGTATTCCTTGCCGTTCTGGTCCTTGGCAATGCCGAAGATGAGCATGCCGTGGTCATCGGTAAGTTCCCAGTTGTCGAAGCGCTTCTGGCGCATTTCCTGTGTGGGCACTACTTCGGGCACCTTGCAGCCCAGGGAGTCGAGAATGCTGGCCTTCTTGGTAGGAGTCATCTTGAGCCAACGTGCCATGTCGCTACCGGCAAGGCTTTCTGTCTTCTTGGTGTCGATCATGTAGGCGAGCCCCTGGCGTGTGAATCCCTCTTCGCTCACGTCGCCGCCCCATGCGATGGTGTAGCCGTTCATCACAGCATTGTCGATAATACGCATCATGTCTTCCATAGGCACGTTCCATGAGAGCGGGAAACGCCAGTTGTCCTGCACTTCAACTGCAAACGAAGTCCAGAAGGGATGGTGTGTGTAGGAGGTGATGCTCACATAGTCGTTCCAGTTCAATCCCAGGCTGGCGGCGAAAGTTTGCGGAGTGTAGCTCTTGCCTTGGTAGGTGAACTTCTCGGGGCACTTGCCCAGATAAGCGTCGAGGATGCCCTGGAAGCCTACTTTCCACTGTGGAGAAATCTTCTTGGCTGAGCTCTTGGCCACGGCAGCCACGTAGGGCTCGAGGAGCGAGAAGAACTCGTTGAAGTTGTTCAGGGAGTCACCATAAAGAGAGCCTGGGAAAGGCATGGCGTCTTCAGGACAGATGCCGTAGTGCTGGAAGACATAGAGAGGGTCGTAGGCTGAACCGCCCTGTGAGAACTGGCAGTCGCCATGGAAGCGCACCACCTGTGTGGCTCGGTCCATGTATGTCTTGTTGGCCACGAACGACTCGCAGAGGTCGTAGGTCTTGCCTGTCTTCTTCAGGATTTCTGCCTCGAAGAAGGAGAGGGTGGAATAGTCCCAGCACGTGCCGCTGCGGTTCTGGTCTTTGATGCTGGTAATCTTGTTTTCCTTGACTACTGTGAATACGGGCTTGTTGCTCTTCACAGAGTCCTTTTTCTGCTCTGCGTTGGCGCCCACGCTCACGAGGGCGAGAAGAGCGATGACTAAAGTCTTTTTCATTGCTTGTCTTTGTTTATTGTTTATAATATGTTCTTTTCCATGAATGCCTCCACATCCTTGGGGTGGTAGGGTATGCGGTCCTTGCCGATGAAGCGGCAACCGTCTTTGGTGATGAGTACGTCGTCTTCAATGCGGATGCCTCCGAAGTCCTTGTAGGTCTCGAGCAGGTCAAAGTTGATGAATTCCTTGCAGTGGCCGCTTGCCTTCCAGTCGTCTATGAGGGCAGGGATGAAATAGATGCCCGGCTCGTCGGTCACCACGAAGCCTTCTTCCAGGCGACGTCCCATGCGCAGGCAGTTGGTGCCGAACTGGTCGAGACGAGGCTGTGTCTCCTCGTCGAAGCCTACGTAGCGCTGGTCGAGCGACTCCATGTCGTGCACGTCCATGCCCATCATGTGTCCCAGTCCGTGTGGCAGGAACATGGCGTGTGCTCCGGCAGCCACGGCTTCCTCGGTGTCGCCCTTCATGAGGCCGAGTTCCTTGAGGCGGTCTGTCATGAGCTTGCACACGGCCAGGTGCACGTCGAAGTATTTCACGCCGGGTTTTGCCACCTTGAGTGTGTAGTCATGGCAAGCCTCCACGATGGAGTAGATTTCCAGCTGGCGCTGGGTGAACTTGCCGCTCACGGGCATGGTGCGCGTGTTGTCGGAGCAATAGTTATCCATGGTCTCTGCACCGGCGTCGCACAGGGCGAGTCGTCCAGCCTCGAGCACGTTCATCGATGGATTGCCATGCATGATTTCGCCGTGCTGGGTATAGATGGTGGGGAAGCTGACCATGGCTCCGTAGGAGTTGGCTATGCCGTCCACTTGTCCGCCCACGAACTTTTCGGTCACGCCAGGACGTGTGAGCCGCATGGCCGTGGTGTGCATCTTGTAGCCTATCACGGCGGCACGTTCGAGTTCTTCTATTTCCTGTGCCTCCTTGGTGGAACGCTGTTTCACGACCGCCTTGATGAGTGCCATGCTTGCCGACTCCTTCTGCTGGTTGGGGTGAATGCCGAGCAGGTCGAATATCTGGAGCTTGATGTCGTGGCGATAGGGTGGCAGGAAGTGGATGGTGCGCTTCTGTCGCATGGCATCGTTGCAGATGGTTTTCAGGCTGCGCATGGGTGCGGTGCAGCTCACGCCAGTGCTCTCTGCCATGTCGTGCACGCTCTCCACGGAGCCATACCACACGATGTCGTCGATGTCAATGTCGTCGCCCACCAGGGTCTCTATGTCGTTGTCCACGTCGATGATGCCCACCAGGCCGTCACGTTGCAGACCGAAATAGTAGAGGAAAGAAGAGTCTTGGCGGAAGGGATAATATCCGTTTGCAGGGAAATTGCAAGGCGAATTGTTGTTTCCGAAGAGTATGATGATGCCGCTCTTTACAAGCTTTTTCAGCTCTGCGCGTCGGCTTACGTAGGTCTCTTTGCTAAACATGTCTTGTCTATATTATGGTTTAACGTATATTTTGCTTGCAAAGTTAAGCATTATTATGCAGATATTTACTAACTTTGCAGCAAATTTATAGAGTTTTTATGCATATTGATCGAAACACTGGTCTTGTTTTGGAGGGCGGAGGTATGCGCGGCGTGTTCACCAGCGGTGTGCTCGACGGGTTTATGAAGCATGAGTTGTATTTCCACTATGTGGTGGCGGTGTCGGCAGGCGCATGCAATGGCCTTTCCTACATGAGTCGCCAACCCAGGCGTGCACGCATTTCCAATATTGACTATCTGGCTCGCTATCAGTACATTGGGCTGCGGCATCTTGTGACACAAGGTTGCATCTTCGACCGAGAACTGCTTTACGACAAGTTTCCCAACAAACTCCTTCCCTACGACTACGACACGTATTTTGCCAATCCTGCCATCTTTGAAATGGTCTCCACCGACTGTCTCACCGGCCAGGCTTGCTATCTCACTGAGCGTAGCGGCAACCGCCAGCGCCTGCTCGACATTGTGCGGGCAAGCAGTTCGTTGCCCTACGTGAGCAAGATTGTGTGGGTAGATGGGGTGCCGATGCTCGACGGAGGCATCGTGGACAGTGTGCCCGTGATGCGCGCCATGGAGCAGGGACACAGCAAGAACGTGCTTGTGCTCACCCGCAACAAAGGCTACCGCAGTACGGGCCGTGACTACAAAATCCCCAAGTTCGTCTATAAAAAGTATCCTCGTCTGCGTGTGGCATTGAGCCATCGCATCGAGGCTTACAACCGCCAGCTTGACATGATAGACCAGCTGGAAGCGAGCGGTCAGGTGGTGTGCATCCGCCCGGAGCGGCCGCTCGAGGTGGGGCGCATAGAGAAGGATACCGCTAAACTGGAGCGTCTCTACGAAGAAGGATTCCAGTTGGGCGAACGCTTCTGCGAGGAGTATTGGGGAAAATAACTTGTTTGTAAGGCTTTATTTTCCTTGTTTTATTTTGCAGGAACGAAATATTTAACCTATATTTGCACGAACTAAAACCAATGTGTGACAAGAGCGAAACGACCAGACTCTTGTTTGCGCCAATACAAACCAAATGGTCAGTTATAATTACTATGGAACAAGAAAACCTTTATCAGCAGTCAGAACATCAGTTGGAAGACCAGCAGCCAGTCAAGCCGGACAACAATCTTGTGATGGCTATTGTCTGCACGGTGTGTTGTTGTCTGCCGTTTGGCATTGTGGGCATTGTCAAAGCCTGTAGGGTAAATTCCCTTTGGCTTGCCAAACAGTATGACGCCGCCATTCTCGAAGCCCAGTCTGCCCGTAAGTGGAGCCTGATAGGAATTGTCTGCGGTGTGGTTATTTCAATTATTTATGTCATCCTCTACGGTGCGGCCCTGGCAAATCAGTAGCAAATACGTTTATCTCGCATTGGGTGTTATGGCCTTGGTCGTGCTTGGAATGTTCAATCCCTCAGACTACTGGTTTTGGCCGAAATGCCCTGTAAAGTTGCTGACAGGCTTGAATTGTCCCGCCTGCGGAATCCAACGTTTCCTGCATGCTTTCTTGAAGGGAGATTTCTCAGAGGCTTGTCACTATAACTTTTATTTGATCTACGCTTTGCCTTTTGCTTTGGCCAATGTGCTGTGTTACTATCTGCCCCAGGTAAGACTGAAGGAGAAATTGCAGGATGTGCTCGAATGTAAATGGTCGCTCTATTTCTACGTGGCATCGTTTCTTCTTTGGTTTGTGGTTAGAAATTTATTGAAGATATAGATATGGACAATTCTCAAGTAGACAATTTGCTTGCCGTTTATGGCGGGCGTTTTCCTGTGGAAGCAATGGATTGCGTCAGGAAAGAGCTGCGTTACATGGATTATCACACGGCATCACTTTATCTTGCCCAAACCAAGGACCCCATCATAGCTTTGATTCTTTCACTGTTGTTGGGAGGTTGTGGTGTCGACAGGCTTTATATTGGCTGTATCACAACTGGTATATTGAAACTTGTCACTTGTGGAGGCTTTGGCATCTGGTATTTGGTTGACTTGTTTCTCATCATGGATGCTACCAAACAGAAAAACCTGGATAGAATATTAGGGAATGTGCTGCCGTAGTGTAGATTCGCAGTGAGGAGAATGTGGGGGAGCCTGTGGCTTCCTTTCTCTTCAGGGCATGGAACGCCATTCCTGAATTGATACTCTTGTCCGGATGCGGCAGGCTTGTCTCGTTAACGGCAGACTAACGGAACGTTAATGGCAGCTTAACCGATGTTTAACGGCAGACTAACGCAACGCTGACAAGGCGGGCTGAAAGCCCTGGCTCTGCATCGTACATAAAAACAGCGGTTCCCCGACAGTCTTTTGTGGCTGTCGGGGAACCGCTGTTCTGTTGGTGTTACTTGTTTCCTGCCTTATTCCTTTCCTTTGAGCAGGTCTGGTCTGAGCCGTTTGGTGCGCTCGTAGCTCTGTTCAATCTCCCAGTCCTTGATTTTCGCCTCGTTCCCGCTGAGCAGAATGTCGGGCACCTTCCAACCTTTGTAGTCGGCAGGACGGGTGTAGATGGGGGCTGAGAGCATGTCGTCCTGGAAACAGTCGGAGAGGGCGCTTTGCTCGTCGCTGATCACGCCCGGCACCAGTCGTACGATGGCATCCGCCATGACGGCTGCGGGCAGTTCGCCACCTGTGAGCACATAGTCGCCGATGCTGATCTCGCGGGTGATGAGATGGTCTCGCACGCGCTGGTCGATGCCCTTGTAGTGGCCGCAGAGAATGATGATGTTTTCCTTCATCGACAGGTCGTTGGCCACGTGCTGGCTGAACTGTTCACCGTCGGGTGAGGTGAAGATTACCTCGTCGTAGTGGCGTTCGGCCTTGAGGGCGGAGATGCAGCGGTCTATGGGTTCGCACTGCATAACCATTCCGGCGAAGCCTCCGTAGGGATAGTCGTCCACACGCCGCCACTTGTCGAGCGTGTAGTCGCGCAGGTTGTGCAGGTGTATTTCTGCCAGTCCTTTTTTCTGTGCGCGTGCCAGGATGGATTCGTTGATGAAGCCCTCAAGCATTTCGGGCAAAACTGTGATGATGTCTATTCTCATTTCTTTCTTTTTCTTTTCTTGTCTTTTTGTTTTCAGGTAGTGTGGGGTGTTGTCTTTATTTCTTTATTTTCTTTCCCTTCCACACATAGATTCCCTTTGGCAACTGGTCGAAGTTGTAGCCGGCAAAAGTGCCGTAGAGAGTGTAGATGGCGTCGGACGGGTCGGTGACAGTCGGCGTGTGGCCGATGCCGCTTGCCACGTCGGCGTTGAAGTCAAAGCTCACGGTGCCGTCCGTATTCTCCGTGATGTTCTTCAGCGCCATGTTGGTCTTGCCGTTGGTAGAAGATGTGTAGAACAGGTAGTTGGGCAGTCTGAGGTCGTCATTGAGTTTGGTTATGCCGCTTTGGCTGCCCGAGCCGAAGGTGTCGCCCCGTTGCTCTTGAAGCAGCAGGTTGCTTGTCGTGGTGGCGGGGTTGTTCTGGTTGAGCATTCTTCCGTCGGCAGGCACTATCGCCACGCGAGGATGTCCGGCAGTGTTGTTCACCGTGTTGTTCTTGCTGTTGCCTGAGAGCACGGCAAAGATGTCGGCATCATATTCCACGTGGTAGGCGAGCAGGCCGTGGCCCAGATAGGTACTCTTGCAGTCCCATCCCTTGTTCTGCAGGTTCTCCACCACCATGTATTCGTTGCTGTTCTTGGGGTTGCGCATGCGCAGAGCCTTGCCGCCGTCGGTGAAGCACTGCAACGAATAGGTGCCGCTCTGCGTGAGGTTGTCCATCTGTTGCCATCCCATGAGTTCGCGCTCCAGGGCAGTGTAGGCTTTGGGCGTATAGCTGTTGTCCACAAAGTTGCCCAAGTCCATCAGGTCGTAGAATCCCATCGACTGGTTGTTGGCCACCTGCACGGATTCGCTGGCTTCGGTAGTGGTGTAGATGTCGGGCAGTCCGAGACAGTGGGAGAATTCGTGGCAGAAGGTGCCAATGCCGTTGATCCACATGGTAGGGTTCTCATGGGTGATGTCGTTGCCGCACATTTCGTTGTTCACTCCGTAGAGTACCACCCTTTTGCCGTTATAGGTGCCGCCGCTCATGGTGCCACTCTTGGGCCAGATGCAGCTGGACGAGTTGCCGCTCATGTTCTCGCCCCATCCTGCATAGATGATGTAGACGAGGTCCACATAGCCGTCGTTGTTCATGTCATACTTGGAGAAGTCCACACCGGCCTTGTTGGCCAGACTGCACACCTCGGGCACAAACTCGCTCATATTGTCCGTGCCTTCTCCCTTTCCATATACGGTGTAGCTCTCGCTGAGGGTGACAGGGCCGTAGATGTCGAACTGCGGATTGAATGCCCCTCCGCTCATGTCGGAGAAATACTGCTTCACGCTGCCGTGGTTTTTGCTCACCGTGCCATATTCAGGACTGATGCTGCCTGTAGCGTTGAGATACTGTTCGAAGATGGTCTTGGCGTCGAGCTGCGTCGTCTGTCCGTTGATGGTTTCGGTGGTATGGAAGGGCATGTCGGGAAATTGTGCCAGGATGACCAGCACCCGTGGACTGGACGATGCTTTCCAGGGATAGCTCGCATACGAGCTCTTGACGCTTGAGGCGCGTGTCAGTACCTGTTCCCTTGCCTCGCTCTCACGCTTGGCGAGCAGGCTCTTGTCCTGGCTGGCTATGGCCGTGCGTTCTGCCTCGCTGCGGCTTTCGGCGTTGTGGGCGATGACGGCAGAGGCATTGATTGTGCCGTCCGGCAGGATGGTTGCCACCATGTAGTCGGAACCTTGGCGTGCAAGCACCACACCGTCGGTGGTGGTGAAGTAGTGAAAGTGTTCGTCGCCGTGGCCCATGATGGTCAGTGTGGTGCCGTCGCTTTGCGCTACCTCCACGGGGAATGGCCATGCCTTGACTGCCCATGTGGCGTTCATGGAAGAGCAGGCAAGAAGAAGTGATAAGATGGCTTTCTTCATATCGTTACTTGTTTGTTTGTCGTTTCTTGTTTCTTTCAAAGTAGTATTGTCCCTTGTTGCGGGTTTGTCCGGCAAAAGAGATGGCGTGTGCCGGACAGTGGTGATAGCAACTCAGGCAGGTGAGGCAGCGTCCCGTGTGGAGCCATCGTGGCGTGTGGCCTTCTTGGCTGCACGAAATGTCGCCCACCGGACAAGCCTCTTCGCACTTCCGGCAATGAAGGCACCTCGAGGTGTCCACCCGGAAAAGGCGGTCGTTCACCCACCAGCGGTTGAACGCCATGGCCACGATGCCGCTCTTCAAGCCAGCCATGCCGCCCGTGTCAAGCGGTGTGGCGGAACCTTCACGGTTCACGATGCGGGGAATGATGGCGTTGAGCCGCTGTTGGGACAGAGCTATCTTTTCGTGCTCGTGCTCAGGGGTGTCCACGTCCATGAACGGAAGTCCCACATAAGTCTCTGGCATGATGAGCGACCATGCGGCCTGGAGCCTGATTCCGTGCTGACAGAGGTCGCTCTGAAGAATGTCTATGGTGCGGCCAATGTCGTCGCCGGCCGTGCAGAGGGCATAGGCATAGTGGTGTTCGTCGGGATGTACAAGGCGCAGATGCTTGATAAACAGGCGGTAGAGCATGGGTGGCCGCCAGCAGTGTACGGGAAAGCAGAAACCTATGCGTTCCTCTTCAGCGAGCGCATAAACTTCCGTGGCGGCCTCGGGCTCGGCAATGTTGACAAGCCTTTCGCCTGTAGCTTCGGCTATCTGGCGGACAGCCCAGAGCGTGTTGCCTGTACAGGAAAGATAGAATATCATGTTGCAAATTTACACAAATAAATCTGAAACCCTAAAAATATCTGCGGAAAAGTTTGTGGGGTTGCATGGAATGATGTAATTTTGCACACCAAGAAAGGAGTAACCCCATAGGTCGTACCAGTTCGATCGGGATACTCATCAAATAAATCAGAAAAACCGGGATGACTTCTCTTGCTGATGGCGGGCCACACCTTTCGGGGCAGCTGCAAAGCCGGTGGATTACAAAGGCGGAGAGCTCTCAATTCATGTATTGCTCGGAGTTTTCATCACATCATTGGTACGACCTTTCTTTTTCTTTCCAAGTATCACAGAAAAACAATAAATCAAGAATTATGTTCTCAGGCATCGTTGAAGAGATGGCGACTGTTGTCGGCATCCGCAAGTATCAGGAAAATATTGATTTCACCCTTACCTGTTCGTTCACCGGCGAACTCAAGATTGACCAGAGCGTGGCACACAACGGGGTGTGCCTCACCGTGGTGGCCATCGACGGCGACCGCTACACTGTCACCGCCATGAAGGAAACGCTCGACCGCAGCAATCTCGGCTTGCTCCGCGAGGGCGACCATGTGAATGTGGAGCGTTCCATGATGATGAACGGCAGGCTCGACGGACATATCGTGCAGGGACATGTGGACTGCACGGCGCGTTGTGTGAAGATGGAGGATGCCGACGGCAGCACCTATTTCACCTTTGAGTATGACTTTGACAAGGGCATGGCCAAGCGGGGCTATTTCACGGTAGACAAGGGCAGCGTGACGATTAACGGCGTTTCGCTCACCGTGTGCAACCCCACTACCCATTCTTTCCAGGTGGCCATCATTCCCTATACACGCGAGCACACTAACTTCTGCGACATTCGTGAGGGGTCGGTAGTCAACCTTGAGTTCGACATTCTCGGCAAGTATATAGCCCGGCTCACCGAACTGAACGGATAGTCACCAAAGTGTGGCGACAACAAAAATCCGCAACTTGTAATGTCTTCCATTACAGGTTGCGGATTTTTTTATTGTCGTTTTTCCGGCTTTCTATTGCTTGAGCAGGAATGCCTTGAAGGAGGCAAAGTCCTTGCCCATCTCCACGCTCTGCTTGGTGCCCTTCATGAAGGCAGCTAACCGCTCGGGAATCTGCACCTCGGCACCGATAACAGGTTCCACGGTGTCTTTGAACTTGGCAGGATGTGCCGTCTCGCAGAACACGCCCGTTTCGCCGGCCTTGAGCCCCTCTTTCAGGGCTTCGTAGCCGCAGGCTCCGTGTGGGTCGAGCGTGTAGCCCGTGGCATCGTGGCACTCTTTCATGGCGTGGCGGATTTCTTCGTCGCTGAAGGTTGCACCGCTGATGAATGATGAAATCTTCTTGTGGTCGCCCTTGTAGAGGTCTATGATTCGGGCAAAGTTGCTCGGATCGCCCACGTCCATGGCGTTGGCTATGGTCTGCTTGCTGGGCTGCGGATGGTATTCGCCTGTCTGGAGATAGTTGTAGAAGATGTCGTTGGCGTTGTTGGCGGCTATGAAACGCTTGATGGGAAGTCCCATCTCGCAGCCGAAAAGGGCAGCGGTGATGTTGCCGAAGTTGCCGCTCGGCACGCACACCACAAGCTGGTCGGCCTTGCCCAGCTTCTTCATCTGTGCGTAGGCATAGAAGTAGTAGAACGCCTGGGGAAGGAAGCGTGCCACGTTGATGGAGTTGGCCGAGGTGAGCTTCATGTGGCGGTTCAGTTCCTCGTCCATGAAGGCCGACTTCACCAATGCCTGGCAGTCGTCGAACACGCCGTCCACCTCAATGGCAGTGATGTTCTGTCCCAGGGTGGTGAACTGACTTTCCTGAATCTTGCTCACCTTGCCTTTCGGATAAAGCACATACACGTGGATGCCTTCCACGCCGAGGAATCCGTTGGCCACGGCAGAGCCTGTGTCGCCGCTGGTGGCAACCAGCACGTTTACTTCCTCCTTGCCTTCCTGGCGGATGAAGTATTGAAGCAACCGGGCCATGAACCTGGCGCCTACGTCCTTGAAGGCCAGTGTGGGGCCGTGGAAGAGTTCGAGCGAATAGATGTTGTCGGTCACTTTCACGGCAGGGTAGTCAAACTGCAGCGTGTCGTAGACAATGCGCTTCAGGTCGGCGGCTTCCACATCTTCTCCGAAGAAGGCGTCGGCCACGGTATAGGCTATTTCCTGGAACGACATCTTGTCTATGTTGTCGAAAAACTCTTGGGGAAGCTTCTTGATCTGTTCGGGCATATAGAGACCGCGGTCTTCTGCCAGTCCCTTCACCACAGCCTTGTGAAGGTCGGCTATAGGTGCTTTTTTGTTGGTTGAATAGTATTTCATTTGGTAATGTTCTTTGTTTGTTAATCTATTGCCATGAAGGCGTTCATGAACTCTTGGAGCTGGAGCAGACCGAAACTGCCGCTCACGCAGCTCACCTCATCGTATTGCTGCACGCTGTCGGGCTTGATGCCCGGATACCAGATGGCAAACGGCACGGGCTCCTTGACGTGGATACGCAGTTCCACAGGGGTGGGGTGGTCGGGCAGGACGGCTATGCACACGGGCTCGTCCCTGGTGCTCACCTCCTTGAAAATCGGTCCCACGAGCCGGCTATCCAGGTTCTCTATGGTCTTGAGTTTGAGTTCCAGGTCGCCGTCATGTCCTGCCTCGTCGCTTGCCTCCACGTGGAGATAGACAAAGTCGTCGGTCTTCAGGGCGTCGATAGCAGCCTGTGCCTTGCCCTCATAGTTGGTGTCGAAGAGTCCTGTAGCCCCCTCCACATTGATGTTCCGCAGGCCGGCATAGTGGCCGATGCCCTTGATGAGGTCTACTGCAGAGATGACGGCACCCCGCTTGATTTGCGGGTACATCTGTGTCAGTGTGAGCATGTGTGGCCGGTAGCCGCCTCCCCAAGGCCAAATCAGGTTGGCCATGCGCTCGCCTTTCTTGTGGCGCTCCACGTTGAACGGATGCGCTTCAAGCAGTTGCTGGCTCTTCAGTATGAGGTCGTTCATCAAGTCTGCCGTTTCCTGTGCGCTGAGATGTCCCTCTTCCTGGGGCGCGTCCTTCATGGGCTTGACGAGGAGCGGTTTCCATTCCTCTCCCGGATGGTCGTGGGGTGGGGCACATTCCACATACTTGCTGCCGCCCTTGATGATGAGCAGGTGGCGGTATTGTATGCCGGTGATGAACTTCACCCGGTCAGACCCGAGGTGCTCGTTGAGGTAGTCTATGAGCACACGGGCATCGGCAGTCTCAAGGTTGCCGCCATTGTGGGTGATGATGCGTCCGTCGTTCACGTTGATGATATTGCACCGCATGGCAAGGTCGGTGGGTTCCATCTCGTAGCCTATGCTGGCCGCCTCGAGCGGTCCGCGTCCCTCATAGACTTCGTTCTGGTCGTAGCCCATGATGGAACTGTTGGCCACCTCGCTGCCCGGGTGAAATCCGTCGGGCACGGTGATGAGTCGTCCTGTCTGTCCCTCTCGGGCCAACTTGTCCATGTTGGGAGTGTTTGCATACTGCAACAATGTCTTTCCGCCAAGGCGTTCCACGGCGTGGTCTGCCATGCCGTCGCCAAGAATGATGATGTGTTTCATAATCTCTCTTTGTTTTGTGTTTGTTATATGTTGGCAATAGACATAATGTTGGCAAATACGCCGGCAGCCGTCACGCTGGCTCCGGCTCCATAGCCCTGTATGAGCATGGGGTATTCTTTGTAGCGTTCGGTAGTGAGCAGCACGATGTTGTTGCTGCCTTCCAGGTTGTAGAATGGGCTTGTGTGGTCAACGGCTTTCAGTTCCACGCTCATCTTTCCATGGTTCATTGTGGCCACGAAGCGCCATTTCATGTGGTTCTTCTCCAGTTCCTTGCGCCGGCTTTCGAAGTCGGCGTCAAGTAGCGGTAGGTTTTTCCAGAAGTCGTCCACGCTGCCCTCGAAGTATTCGTCGGGCACGAACAGGTGTTTTTCCACGTCGGCTTGTTCGGCCTTGTAGCCTGCCTCGCGGGTGAGGATGACGAGCTTGCGCATCACGTCCTTGCCGCTCAGGTCAATGCGTGGGTCAGGTTCGCTGTAGCCTTGCTCCTTGGCACGCCTTACTGTCTCGGAGAAAGGCACGTCGGCGGCAATCTCGTTGAAGATGAAGTTGAGCGTACCGCTCAGCACTGCTTCGATTTTAAGTATCTTGTCGCCCGAGTTGATCAGGTCGTTGATGGTGCCGATGATGGGCAGTCCGGCACCCACGTTGGTTTCGTAGCGGTATTTCACGCCACGTGCGAGCGCCGTCTTCTTCAGTTTTATGTAGTTGTCGTAGTCGCTTGAGGCTGCAATCTTGTTGGCTGCCACCACACTGATGTTGTTCTCCAGAAATGCCTGGTAGAGCTCTGCCACTTCCTTGCTGGCCGTGCAGTCCACGAAGACGGAGTTGAAGATGTTCATCTTGATGATTTCGTCTCTCAGGTGGGCATTGTCACTTGGAGCCGAAGCCTTGAGCTGTTCCTTGTAGTTGTCCAGGTTCAGGCCGTCGCGCGAGAAGATGGCGTTGCGTGAGCTGGCTATGCCTACCACGTTGAGTTTCAGTTGGTTCTTCTCCATCAGCGTTTCATACTGACTGCGAATCTGCTCGATGAGCTTGCCGCCCACCGTGCCCACACCGCAGATGAAGAGGTTGAGCACTTTGTATTCGGAGAGGAAGAACGAGTCGTGCAGCACGTTGAGGGCCTTGCGGAGCGACTGTCCGTCTACCACGAACGAGATGTTGGTCTCCGAGGCTCCCTGGGCACAGGCTATCACGCTGATGCCGCTTCGTCCCAGTGTGCCGAACAGTTTTCCGGCAATGCCGGGCGTGTGCTTCATGTTTTCGCCCACGATGGCTATACAGGCAAGCCCGTGTTCGGCATGCATGGGGAACATGGCTCCCGTCTCTATTTCCTTGGCAAACTCTTCGTTGAGCACTTTCACGGCTTCTTCAGCATCCGAGTCTTTCACGCCGATGGAGGTGGAGTTCTCCGATGATGCCTGCGACACGAGGAACACGCTGATGCCGTTGTCGGCCAGGGCGGTGAAGATGCGACGGTTTACGCCGATGACTCCCACCATTGACAAGCCGGTCACGGTGATGAGTGTGGTGCCGCTGATGCTTGAGATGCCCTTGATGGGTTTGCGGTCGTTCTCTATCTTGTTCTTGATGGTGGTGCCCGGCGAAGAGGGGTTGAAGGTGTTCTTCACCAGGATGGGTATGTTCTTCACGCATACGGGATAGATGGTAGGCGGATAGATGACCTTGGCGCCGAAGTTGCAAAGTTCCATGGCTTCCACGTAGCTCAGCTCGCCAATGGTGTAGGCCGTCTTGATCACTTTGGGGTCGGCAGTCATGAAGCCGTCCACGTCGGTCCAGATCTCCAGTTGTTTGGCGTCGAGAGCTGCGGCAATGATGGCTGCCGTGTAGTCGCTACCGCCACGACCGAGGTTGGTGGTCTCGCCTGTAGTGATGTCCTTGCTGATGAAGCCCGGCACGAGCGAAATGCGTGGCAGGTCTTCAAAGGCTTTCTTCACCAGTGTGTTGGTCACTTCGCTTGCCAGCACACGCTTCCCGTTTTTGTGTTCAGTCTTGATGAAGTCTCTTGAGTCGTACCACTTGGCACCCTTGATGAGTGTGGCCACGATGTTGGAGCTCAGGCGTTCACCATAGCTCACAATGGCGTCTTGCGTCTTCTCACTCAGGTCATGAATGAGGAACACGCCGAAGTAGATGCTCTTCAACTGCTCAAGCAGTGCGTCCACAGTGTTGAACAAGTTCACTCTTTTTGGGTTGTCGGTGATGATGGCGTCAATCATCTTGTGGTGGCGGTCTACCATGGCGGCAAACTCGTCTTTCCAGCTTTCATCACCTTCGAGGGCAAGGCGGGCTGTAGACAGCAATTTGTCTGTGATGCCACCGAGGGCGCTCACTACAACTACAATGGATTGCTTTTTGGCCTCTTCCTCGACAATGTGTTTTAAACTCAAAATACTCTTTACGGAACCAACGGACGTTCCGCCAAACTTTAATACTTTCATTCGCTGTTGCGTTTTTATTGGTTATCATTGCCCCGAAACAAACGGGGATTAAACTTATGAACGTGTACCTCTTTTCTGTCGGCCTTCGTGTTGCTACTGTCGTTTCGTTGCCCCGTTACGGAGGGGGTACGTAGCGATGTCAGCCGCAGCCAGAAAATGACCACTGTAAAGGTACAACGATCTAAATCGTCGGCAAAAATAATAAAAATATCATAAACGCAACAATAATCCGCCGTTTTTCTGCAAATATTGTATGAATGATAGCAAAATGTCCATTCTTCTTGCTGTTGAGAGGAATGGACACGGTGGGGAGTCGCAAGGACTCTTCCGGACAGTGGAGTGACGCTTGGTGCCTTGGTATCTGAAGGGGTGTAAGTCTGCCAGGAACCGGATACGGTCACAGAACAGACATGTCGCTGCTTATTGATTAATGGCAGACTAACGGTATGCTAATGGCAGACTAATGAGGCGATAGTGGTTGACTTGCACTTGGTCCCACGCCGTGGGCATCGAGTGCCCAAACAGAAGGACAGATTTTGGGCAATTCATTTGAACTTGACGAGTGATAGATGAGTGATAGATGTGATAGATATTAAGCCATCTATCACTCATCTATCACTCCATGTATCTCGCTTGCTGTCAGCTGAAAAATGTCGGATATCAAGAAAAGTGATAGATAGTGGTGAAAAAACGAAAAACTTTTCCTGCGCGCGTGCGCGCGTAAGGAAAACCATCCAACAAGGCCGCAATAGGGCAGAGCCAGGTAAATGCTGGGGCAGTCTGCTTTCCTTTCATTCCAAACAGTGAACCGCAAGTATCGTTCCAAATCCAGGATGAACCGTTATCAGTTGGATTGCCGGCTACATGGTCAACAGGCTGTAGGCGTTTTCCTTCAGTTTGTTCATCAGCTTTTCGGGATAGTCTGGATGTTCACGGATGAATCCCTCCACCATGCTCTTGGCTTCCTGACTGTGGTGGTCTCCGAGCAAGGCGGAGAGCCAGTTGCCGGGGAAGAAGATGTCGCCGGTCTGCTGCACTTCCAGGAGCACGTCGAGTCCAGGTTTCAGATACCGGTTGCTTTGCGGCTCCCGTACACGGTCGTTGAGCAGGCGGAGCACGGAGGCTGTCCAAGGTTCAATCCGGCGGTTTTCCGCTTTCAGCAGTGAGTTGAAGAGGGCTTGCAAGGCTTCATCGTCGGGAGAACAGGCGCGCGAAATGAAGTCGAACTGTCTCAGTTCGTCGGCATTGGTCAGTCGGCTGCGCTGGAGTGACAGTATGGATTGCCACAGGGATGGCTTCAACAGGGCAAGCCGGTAGGCCATTTGCGTGTAGTCGGTCTTGGAAAGCAGCGGGTCTGACTGCTCGTGCCACACCCCATACACAGAGTCGGCCACGGCAGCGTCCGTGCAGCCTTTATAGAGCTGGCGGATGAGTTGCTGACGTACGGAGACAATGGGGTGCTGTCGGTATTGGTTCCACATCAGCCGTTCTTGCTTGTGGCGTTCTCCGTCCGGCATGTCTGTCACGCAGCTTGCCCAGTAGGATGCCAGCTGTGCGCCAATCATGGCGTTTTTCTCTTCGGTTAGCCACTGCAGCATGGTGGAGCTCATCCGGGAGGCCGTGATTCTGTGGGACCGATAGTTCTCGTAGAGATTCATGGCGAGGGCAAAGCGCTTCAGGTCGTCTTGGGGCGCTTTGGTGCAGGCCGCCTCTTCATCGAACATGAAAAGGCCATAGCCCGAACCGTCAGCATTGGGCATAAGGTGGAGCGGCTTTTCCTTCAGTTCTATCACCTTCACACTGTCTTGCAGGTTCACAGGAATGGTCTTCATCCTGTTCTGATAGTAAGCGTCTACGGTGAACTTCTGTTGCCAGCACAGGCCACGCTTGTAGGGATCTTGCTGGCGGATGATGAGCTTGTTGTCATTCCATGTGACGCTAATCGTTGGCATGCCCTTTTGCTTCACCCAAGCCTCGCTGAAACTTTTCAGGTGGGCTTCGGGAGCATGGCGGTCCAGGATGCTGATCAAGTCGTCCCAGGAAGCGTTGCCATAGCTGTAGGTGCGCAGGTATTCCTGCAGTCCTTCCCTGAATCTTTGTGCCCCCATCTGTTCTTCCAGCTTGCGCATCATGACGGGCGCCTTCTCATAGATGATGTTGCCGTAGAGCAGTCCGGCGGAGTTCAGGTTGGCGAGTTGTTGCTGTATGGGGTGGGTGCCGGGTGTACGGTCAGTGCTGAGGGCACGTGTCTGATACATGCGCAGGAAGTTGAGGTCGTGGTTCACGTGGGGATATACCTCCTGGGCTATTTTGGAAGCCAGGAAGTTGGCAAACACTTCTTTTGTCCACACGTCGTCAAACCACCGCATGGTCACGTCGTCGCCAAACCAGCAGTGAGCGGTCTCGTGAGCCACCAGTTCCAGGCGGGTTTGCAGTTCTTCGGGTGTGGGGTGCTCGCCGAGAAATATCTCGTGGTCAGTAAACTGGATGGCTCCCGGGTGCTCCATGCCTCCAAACTGATAGCCGGGCAACACCACGAAGCCGTATGAACTGAACGGATATGGTATGCCGGTATAGTGTTCATACCATTTGATGGAATGTTCCACCAGGTTAAACACGGTGTCCAGCTGTGCCACCTTCTTGGGGTCGGTTTCCCTGTAGAGTGCTGTGATGGTGCGACCGCTGCGTATGGCGGTCTGCTTCTTGAAATTCCCCGCCACGAAAGAATATAAATAGGTGGGAATGTGTTCTGTGCTTACCGAGGTCAGCGTTTCCCATCCTTCGGGCACGCGGAGTTGAGTTCGGAAAAGGGCTTTCAGGTCAGGCTGGTCGAAACAGGGAAACACGGATCGGGCGTGGTCGGGCACGAAGAGCGTGTACAGGTAGTCATCGTTTCGGTTGAGTGACTTGTCGCCGCAGATGAACTTCAGTTGTATGGAGTTTCTTCCGCGTTTCAGCCATTTGCGCTCAATGATGATGTGCTCGTTGGTCCATTGTGCCGTATGCTCTTTTCCGTTGACGGTGCAGCTACCGTCAAACTGTGCGGCATTGCCTTGGAAGTCGAGTTGCAGGTCATCGTTTTTGCCTTTGAGGGAGAAGCAAATGGTCGCCTCGCCCTTCACGGGCGTCTGTCTGTTGGCAGGGATGTGAAATGTGAGGTCGTATTTCACATTCCTCACGTTTTGGGCTCTTTCCACCGCCAGTTCACGGCTCACGCCTTTTACAACATCGGTTGCCATGCAGGGCTTGCCTAACAGAAAAGCAAGAATGAGAAGAGAAATGATGCGCTTCATAAATGTGTTGGTTTTGTCAGGTGCAAAGGTAACACAAATGGAAGACAATGCAAAAAGTGTGTCAAGATTTCTAACATTCAAGGACGGCACGCCAGTGCCTGTTGACGCCAATGGCGAGCCTGACTTTATGGCGATGAGCGCGGAAGACGGAGCACGTTTCTACCGTGAGAACTACGAGGAGGATGCCGAGAAACAGCTTGACAGCGACATCAAGGACATGGAGAAGGTGCTGAAGGATGCCCAGAATGCCAAGGTGAAAGGAAAGACACAACGGGAGAAGATTGCTTCACACAAGGCGAACAAGGAAGCCGTGGCTCTTGCACAGGCACAACTTGACAAGGCGAACGAAATCAGGAAGGCCATGACTGCCAGCAGGATTGCAGAGAGCGTGAAGAAGCCGGAGGCGACATGGCAAGCCGGCACGGAAGCGATGAACGAGGCAGTCGCAAGGTTTGTGAACGCTCCCAAGGTGGAGGGTAGACGAGGCTCGATAACGCTCCCCAACGGAGAAAAAATCAAAGGACGCTATGTTGCCGTTCCGGCGATGAGCCTTATACCGAGCCACGACCCGTTCAACGGATACAAGCCGCACGAGGGTGCACCTCTGGACGAAGAGGGGCACACCGTCAATGACCGTGACTATGAACACGAAAAGGAGTCTCAACTCTATACGGAGGAAATGGGCAGGGACTATGGCGGCCAGGCATTGACTGACGTACCGGTGGTGAACCCGGACGGAAGAGTAGTCAGCGGAAACGGAAGGACCATGGCCGGGCAGTTGGCAGCCAGGAACGGTACTGACGGGAAATATGTGGAAGCGAGAAACGAGAATGCGGAGGGCTTTGGCATGAAAGCGGAAGACCTTGACAAACTCGATCATGCGCGCATCGTGTTTATCCCGGACGAGCCGCTTCCGTATGACACGGCCACCTTTGCCAAGTTCAACAGAAACGAGAAGAAGACTCAGAGCAACACGCAGCAGGCCGTGGCAAACTCCAAGAAACTGTCTCCGGAAGAAGTGGGAGCCATCGTTTCGGAGATTGAAGGAGCCGGCACGCTTGACGCATTTTTCAATAATCCGAAGGCAATAAACAGTCTTGTCAAGACGTTGATACAGAAAGGCGTCATCGGCCAGAATGATGTAGCCGTCTTGATGGAAGCCAATGGCGAACGTCTGTCGGCACAGGGGAAGGAGTTGGTAAAGAACCTTTTGCTTGGCGGTATATTCAAGGAAGAAACCATCCGCATGATGGGTATAGACGGAAGTCTGAAGACCAAGGCCTTGAACGGCATCCGCTCGGTGATGGAGAACATGAAGCTCGGCAAGTACTCTCTGCGTGACGAGATTGACAATGCCATACAGTTGCTCTACAGCGCCAAAAGGAGCAGGATGAACGTGGACGACTTCCTCAGACAGGACAATGCTTTTGAGGAGAACGCGCGAGAAAAGTACTCACCTGTTGCACAGGCCCTGGCGAAAGCCCTGGAAGGCAACGTGTCGCTGTTCCGTGACTTGATGAATGAATACAACGAAGTGGCAAGGTCGCGCAACACCGGCGAGAGTGACATGTTCGGCGAGAACCTCAGCCGTGACGAACTCATCAGACAGTTCCTTGAGGCAAGCAAAGTAATCAAAGAAAACGACATTAAGCTATATGGAAATGAAGAAAGACATCAAGATGGAGCAGGCGGCAATCATGCTGCAGGCCATGAAGAACCTTCAGAAGAAACAGGAGGCGGAGCTGGCAAAAAGAAGCCTGGCGAAGACGTTTCAAACAATAAAGGAACAGAAGAAAAAATAAGCGACCCTGCCGAAGGGCTGGAGAACGCCGCAGACAAGTTCAAGGAGGAGCAGAAGAAGCGGAACGGACAGGAAGACGTGACGGAAACTCCTGCCCCACAAAAGCCGTGGAGTGAAATGAACGGCGAGGAACGCTTGGCTGTTGCCGAGAAGAACCCTTTGACGGAAGAAGAAATCAGGACCAAGACTTCGGAAGAAAACAAAGAATTGATAGACGATGCCATTGACTACCTGAACGGCAACAAAGGCTTCGTCCAGCAGATTGCATACCTAAAAATTTACGACGATGTTAGAAATAGACATGAGGCTCCTGCCGATGATAGCGGAGCAGAAGACGGAACACAGCTGGATGCTGCCGGTAATGAAGGCGGCGGAGAACTGGGATTGGGAACAGGAGGAGAAGGCGGAGGACCTTCTAAGCCATTGGATAGCGGAACAGACGTCCCAAAGAAACGTGGCAAGGGCGATACGGATGACCCTGCTGTATCTGCTGGAGAACAAGGCCATAACCAAACTGGTGGAGAAACGCCCGGACTGGACGGCATGGCTGCCGGAAATACTGGACCCGAAGGAAGCGGTGGCACTGGCGGAAAGGGAGGTTGCGCTAAGCGAGGAAGAAAAGGCGGAAACCAGCAGCCTGCTGGAGAGAATGCAGGAGGGAAGCCTGCGTCCAAGCAGGGAACTACTTGGAGAGGCCGCACAGGAGACGAGATAAGGCAGGAGGCCGAGGACGCCAAGGCAGCCCTGAAGAATGCCCTGAAGGAAATGCTCAAGCGCGGAAAGGGCAGCGCAAGCATTAGTCTTGTAGGTCTGAACAACGAGCAGATAGAGTACGTGCCGGAGCTGATGAAAGCCGTGAAGCGCTATGGCATGGCCATCATCGACAAGGGCATCTACAAGATGAAAGACTGGATAAGCAACATCCGTGAAGGAATCCATGACGAGATGAAGGAAATAGGATTTTCCGACAACGACATAGACGACTTCATCAAGGAGATGTGGAACTCCAAGATGACCCTTGACGGAGAAAGCCACACCATTGCCGAGTGGAGTGCCATATACGGAAAGGAGCAGTTGCGCAAGGCTCTTGCCATGCCTCTTGAAGAGAAGCGCAGGAAGCAGCAGGCAGCGGAGAAGGTGGCCGTGAAGGTGGGTGACCGTGAGAACATTGCCGAGACCCTGCCCTTCCTTCTGCCCGAACAGCAGGAGGACGTGGCGATAGCCGGCAGACATACGGAGCAGCACGACAGCCGATTTGAGCCTGCAAGAGAAGAAAAGCGCTACGAAGACGAGGAGGCGGAAACGAGGATTGCAGAAGCCGGGAATGACGAGTTCTACAAGAATCCCCTGCGTTTCCAAATCAAGACACCGGAACAGCGCAAGGCTGCAGAGAATGCTTACGGCTTGGCACAGGAACACCGCCCAGACAAATACAAGAGTTATGCCATTGTGGACATGGACAGCCCCAACTCCACACCCGAATACTTCGAGAAGAAGTCGCTCGGAGATTTCTGGCGTAGATACTACAACAGGCTACGTTGGGGGAATTATAAGCTCTTCAATCTCGACAAGACATTTGACGAGAATGTGAATGGGCTGAAGGGACCGTTCCCGGATGAGTTCGATACAAGACCTGTCGACGTAAAGGAAAGGGAGAAGGCAGAGAAAGCCGCCGTCGAGGCACAGCATCGCGAGATAGTATTACGAGATGAAGTTGTCGACACTCTGAAGAATAACGGCTTGGACGTTAGCATGAATACCGAGGAGGGTCAGAGGATGATTGACGAGGTGAACGGCAGAGTGCGGATGAGTGCTAAAAAAAGAAGAGCACTTGAAACCGCCTCTCTCGGAACAAGTCCAAGGTCATTAACTGTCGTTTCAAGTGCTAATGGTGCAAAGATACTGAAAAATGTCGAAACCCTTGCAACAGAATTGGACAAATCTTCCACGCAACCTAAAACTTTTATTGGTGATGTCGCGAAAGTTATTGGTGCTGAGCGTTTTGGTAGCGGAAGTGAATATGCAACTTTTGAAACCAAGAATGGACAGATAGTAACCATTCGCCTTGCGAACCATAATGCCCATGTTTCGGGATTTGACCACAATGGGCGAGACAATGGCATCAGCATCGTAATATCACCGAAGCCAAATGAAGGGATTTCCAACGATGGTAAAGCTCATATTGTGGAGTTCTATTATGACTCCATTAAATTGAGAAGAGCCGACGGCAAGCCTTTGGCAGAAATCGTGCGCTCTATTGAACAAGCCCTGTATAGTGGTGAGTTCAAGGATACCACTGGTCTTGCAGAAAGACAGGAGGTAAACGCCGATGACATTGCACGCTTCCAAAAGGTTTACCACGGCTCGGGGGCAGACTTCGACCACTTCGACCATTCTCACATGGGCGAGGGAGAAGGAGCACAGGTTTACGGCTGGGGTACATACGTGACGGAAGTGAAAGGCATAGGCAAGGCGTATGCCCACACCAAGGATGGAAACGTACAGCGGAGCATACAGGAACGGCAGGATTTCATCAAGCAGCGCAGGCGTGACATCAAGCAGATGGAAGACTACGACAAGTATGCCAGGAAGATAATGAAGAACCGCAGGGAGAGCGAGCGTGAATGGAAAGCCGCCAAGAAAGCGGGCGACGAGAAAGACATGGAGTTCTACCAAAGTCTTATGGACATTGCCGACAGCCAGCTGAAGCCCGAAAACCACAAGGCTCTCATAGAAAGTTTTTGGGACGACATCAACAATGCGCAGGCTGACATTGACAGGTTGCAAAAGAGTATGGAAGGGACGCACCACCTCTACACGGTGAAGATACCCGACGACAACGGCAGCAACTATCTTGACTGGAACGATAGACTTTCAGCCGATGCAGTCAATCGTGTTGCAAGTGAACTTGAGAAGCAAGGTTGGAAACGTAAGGATGAAAACGGACTTGTGCGCCTTGAACGTAACGGAAAGGAAATCGTCTTGAATGAAAGAGCTACCGGAGCGGACTTGTATGAAGAAATCAACGTCGCTTTCAATAGTAAACAGCAGGCTTCCGACCTGCTTTCTTCCGCTGGGTTCACAGGCATCAAGTACCCTGCCGACAATATGCGTGGCGGTCGTGAGGACGGAAAGAAGAACTATGTCATCTTCAACGAGAAAGATGCGAAGATTACTGACCACGTGAGGTTCTTCCGCACAGCCAACGGAGAGGCATACGGCTTTACTGTAGGCGGGAAGATTTACATCGACCCAAGGATAGCCAACTCTGAAACTCCAATACATGAATATGCTCACCTGTGGGCAAGCGCACTGAAACGTGGCAATGCCAAGGAGTGGAAGAACGTTGTTGGTTTGATGAAGAACAGCAGGATTTGGAACGATGTGGCTAAGAACTATCCTGAGCTGAAAGACGACGACGCAATCGCTGACGAGGTGATAGCTACATACTCTGGTCGCATAGGTGCGGAGCGTCTGCGCAAAATGGCAGAGGAAGTGCCGTCGGGTAATGCCTTTGAAAAGGCAGAAGCCATTAGCACAATAGCGAAAGTGAAGCAAGCACTCGACAAGTTCTGGAAAGGTGTGGCAGACATGCTGCATATCCACTACACCACGGCTGAGGAAGTGGCTGACAGAGTGATGAAGGACCTGCTTGACGGTGTTGACCCGAGGAAGATGGGCGAGGCAGACAAAACCGACACGACATCTGAAGTTGTGGAAACGACTCTGGAGGCTGCGGAAGAGGCCGAAAAAAGAATAAGTTTCCACAAGGAAACTGACGAGGAGACGCTGCGGAGATTGGAGAGAGAGCCAAAGGAAAAGGTGTTCCGTGCGATGCAGGTGATTGACGGTAAACTTTATCCACCTATGGCTGCTGCCGTTGACGGCAAGCTCGTGGAGGCAAATGAACTTGGCACATGGATAAGGGCAGACGAAAATCCCGACCTTGCCATTCCCGACATGGACCCGAAGACTGGTAAGCAGAAGGTAGACAAGAAAACCGGTGAACTGAAATGGAAGTTCAAACTTGACAAGGGCGGCAAGGATGCCACCGGCAAGAAGGCAACGGACATACCTGCTGCTTACAACCCATATTGGCACACATCGAGAAGTCCGATGAAGACCAGTTCAAATCGGCTTGGATAAGACCGAACATCGTGACCGTGGAGTGTGAGGTACCGGCAAGCGAGCTGTCAAGTGGCTACAAGGCAGATAGAGCCAAGGATGCCGTAGGCGAAGTGGACTGGAAGAGCGGAAGCGTGAGCGGCGAGGTGTTCAAACAGACAGGTAGGGCGAGAAAGGTGATACTGTCGCGTTGGTGCAAGCCAGTGAGAGTGTTGCCAGAGAGCGAAGTAGCAGAGCGGATAAAGGAGTTTATTGGTGATGCAGACGTGACCATACCCGAGAATGTGGTGACACCGAAACTGCGTGTCGCGCTGGAAAAGGCAGGAATGAAAATCGGAGCGCCCGAAAAGGGTGTGAAGAAGTCAGAGCAGATTGCCGAGGCATTGGAAAAAGGACTGACCATAGACAATAGCGTTGAGTCTTCGGCAAGCCCTGTCGATGGTATGGAACGCGCGACAACGATGTACCGCGAGGAGCAGCGTGCGCGCCTACAGCAGAAAAATAGTGGAAAAGATGGAAGAATTGTGCCGGATGATGTGGAAAAATCAGTATCTTCGCAAATTGAAAAGAAGTTTGACGAGGAGATTGAGGGTATAGCAAAAGATGTTAAAGACAAGGGACAATTCAGAAAGAAGCTTGCGGAAGACGTTGAAAGAATCTCCCGAACTCCTCGTTCGGAACTTGAAACAGAATTAGAAGAACTTAAAAACAATCAGAATGAGGAAATTCGCAGAGAGAAGTCTGGAGGAACAGAAGCGGTATCTGAAAGAGGCGAGGGAGATAATAAGCAATATCCTTGGGCGCTTCAAGATAGAGCCACCGCAGCCGCTATTGAACGAGAACTCGACTATCGAAGAGTTAGAGCAGAGTCTATCAGAGCTACTTATGGATTGCAAGCCGGAAGTGAGGAAAACTTTAGAAAGCTTGCGGAGGGTGTTGAGGAATCAAATATCGGGAAGGAGATTAGATCCCTATCATCTAAAGTCTCGTCCGTGATAAAGAGACTTGGCGTTGAAATAAATGCTAAGAGTGAAGACAAAGCGCATGATTCGTTTGGGCAGTCGAACACAGACCGCAGTGTCGATTACTATATTGACAAGATAGTGCGCACTTCATCTTCTCCGATTGAACAGCCTACAACAATTGTGCATGAGTTGATACATCAAGGTGTTGACCATGCTATACATCTGGTGAACAGTGACAAAGCAGAAGGTGTTCTAACTCCCAAGCAAATAGAAGCTGTCAATACTATTCTTGATATATACCAAAAGGCAAAAATTCAGTCTGAACGTTTTAAAGAAAACTCTTACGGACTTAAAAACGAATATGAGTTTACGGCACAAATGGCTGACCCGAGACAGAGGAAGGCTCTTGAATTGTCCGTTTGGGATAGAGTGGTTAACTTCGCTCATGAACTTGCCAATAAGGGCGACCGAAGCGTATGGCAGACGGTGAAGGATGCCGTGAAAAAGCTGTTTGAAATCTCAGACAAGGACAAGATGGATAAAGCCATTGAGAATGTGCTTGGAGACTTTCACGAGTTTGCGCATGACAAGGCTATGGATGACGTGAACGAGAATGACTGGAGTTATGCCTCTAAGTCATCTGTCACTTCTGCAAAATCATCTCACACATCCCCTCACTTCCGTGTTCTCACTGCAGCCGACGATATGGATAGACCGGAAACAGAGAGCGTGGTGGAAAGCCACGTGCAGCGGTTGGGTGACAAGCTCGGCGTGCACGTGAACATGATGTGGGACGTGGAGGACATTCCCGACCCGAGGGTGAAGGCAGACCTGGAAGCCGGCAAGAAGGTGGCAGGATGGTATGATGAGAAGACGGGCAGGGTTTACCTGTACATGCCGAACGTGCGTGACACCTACACAGCCGAGAAGACCGTATGGCACGAAGTGGTAGGACACAAGGGCCTGCGCGGACTGATGGGCAAGGATTTCAACCAGTTCCTCCGCACGTTGTGGAACGACCTTGACTCTCCTGTCAACAAGGATATGAGAGCGTATGTGAAATCCCGGATGGACAAGGACGCCCTCAGCTTCTACGATGCCATTGAGGAGTATCTTGCCGAAAGTGCAGAGAAGGGCAAGGGAGAACCCGGATTCTGGAACAACATCAAGAACAAGTTCTCTGATTTTTCTTCCTTAAATTTGGTTGGAAAAACAAATGTTTTGTACTTTTGTAGTTGTATTTACAAAATAAATATATACGATGAATCAACAACACGCAGAATTAATTCGCGCCATGATGGAATACGATCGGGGAGACGTGGCGCGCATTCAGCATTTTCTCAAGGTGCACAACTTCGCTGCCACCATTGCCAGATTGGAACAAGTCGACGATGAAACTCTCTTCATCCTCGAAACAGCCGCTATCCTCCACGACATAGGCATCCATCCCAGTGAGGAAAAATACGGCGATTGTTCGGGCAAGCACCAAGAAGAACTGGGACCGGTAGAGGCAGAACAGATGCTTCGCCGCATAGGTGGATACACAGAGGCGCAAGTGGAACGCGTATGCTTTCTTATAGGCCATCATCACACCTACAGCAATGTGAAAGGCATTGATTGGCGCATTCTTCTTGAGGCCGATTTCTTAGTCAATGCCTATGAAGACCATCTTTCGCTGCAAGCCATCCGTACATTCGAGAGCAACGTGTTCCGTACCTCTACAGGCAAACATTTGCTTGAAACAATGTTCGGGTTCTAGTCATTGTCTTATAAGATGTGCGCATACATAAAACTAAATTTCGCAAAACATCTATCACCTATCACTATTTGATTATTTCTATACATATTTCTATTGGAAATGAGGGTAATATGTTCTTTTGATATGGAAATATCCCTCACTTATCCCTCACTTCAGTTCCAAGTCCATCGTGAGTTCCCGCTACAATTGCAATCCGCCTGAATAGAAACCTCATGTCGTCCGTAATGCCCTACACTTGTTCCGCAGTTTGGGCAATGAGTGCCCACGGCGATGAGCAACTCCTTACTCTGCCATTAGTGGTGAGTAACTCTGCCACTTACGTTTCGTAAGTCGTATACTTAGCTCTCGTAACTCTACCACTTACGGCAAGTAACTCGGCTATTTACGTGCAAGAAGTCTTCTTTTTTCAGAGTGATGGATAGTGATGGATGCCACAATATCATGCGTCACCCCAAATGTCGGATGAACCTATCCACCTCACCC
>CAJKDU010000017.1 GCA_905198745.1 uncultured Prevotella sp.
TAACACTGACAATTAGATCGTTAGGTTGTTTTTGACTGATTTACGAGCATCCCTATATAAAGTAGGGTTCACTTTTTCCACTTTGCCACTACTTTCTGTACACCTTTAGAATAATCAATATTATAAATCATAATGAATCAAGCCAATTATTCATTTGCTCCAGAGATTCAAAATGAAGAGTATCACCTTTCTTGTACTCTTCACGAGCCTCATCGATCCGCGCTTGTAGTTCCGGCGAAATGGAACTTTCCTTTTCACTTGCAGGATGCAGGACGTTGAGAAGCAAGCTCTCCACATAGTTGTTGAGACTGCGGTTGCTCGCCTTGGCGCGCTCCTTTAATTCATCGAGCAAGGTGCTTTGAAATCTGAAGGATGCTGGTATACGTGTTACTGTTGTTGCCATATCTTTAATGAATTTAAAATGTTATGTATGCAAATGTAATACATTATTATTTATACCGGCAAAGAAAATCAGAAGAAATTCATTAAAGATTCATCAGTAATTCGGAGAGGAACATGTATTTATTTGCTTGAGTGATTATACAATAAATGGGCTGAAAACCTCAGCCGGTACTTAGTCCAGGGTAAGCAAAACGACACCTTGGATTAAATACTCGCTGGGGCTTTCAGCCCACTCACCATACCACGTGGCATGGTGCAACAAAGGTCAGCTCTCTATAGTCCGGAAAAGACATTGCACATCTCTCTTATCCGGAAGACACAACCTTTATTCTGCCGTGACGGGGTCTCCGAGACCGCCCATTGCATTGGCGGCACGCACGGCATAGGTTGCCTTGGTGTTCTTGACGGTGAACTGCGGTTTGGTGGTGAAGCCTATAACCTTGCCATTCTGGCATACAGCCCAGAGAAGCACCTGGGAGTTGTCTGCCCACGTGAGCTTCTTGCCCTTGAGCACCACATGCTGAGGTTTGGGGGCCTGATGGGTGAGAACCGTAGGATTCCAACCATCCTCGCCTCCCATCACCCGCTCGAGTGTGTATTGGGCAGCCTCATCCTTGGAAAGTACGGGATAGTTGTATTCCATGTGATGGGTCGTGGGGTCGTCCACCTTGGCATGCTTGTCAAACGCTTCGTAGCCCAACTTGCGATGACTCAAGTCGACCAACTTGCCGTCGGGGGTATGCGAATTGTACTCGGCAAAGCGCTTGGGATAGCCTCCGTGCATCTCGTTCCAGCCCACATCGGAAGGTATAACCTCCATTGTGGTGTTGATGAACAGGGCTATCGGCGTGCCCATACCCCAAGGACGGCCGAGTGTGTAGCGCTTGTTGATGTCTTTCTTGGCAGAACCGTCCTTGATGACACAGTCCTGGAAGATATAGCCATACTTGCGTGGCACTGATGGTACGGCAATATAACCGGCATCGCTCATGAGCAAGTCCACCTTATTATAATATACGTCGCCCTTGCCACAAAGGAAGTCGGTGCGACCGCGGAGCACGCCACCCTCGAAATAATAGCGACTGTTTTCGTTGTGCGACACATAGGTGTCCTGGAAAGCCCACAGGCACATGTTCTTGCAGACGGTCTTGTCGCCGTTGTCGTTGAGCACGATGTTACGGCCCGTCTTGTCGGGCATGCCACTCTTGAGGGTGAAGTTCTGGAAATAAGTGTTGCGGGCCGTCGGCTCCAGATAGAGCACATCTCCCCTGCCAATGCCCTCGAGGGGACATTGCTGTCCCCACTTTGATGCTACATAGTTGGTGGGAACGGTGTTGACGAGCACCACTTGGTCGCGGTCTTCACCGATAATGGAAACATTGGGTGAAGAGAGATAGGTGGTGGCACTGGGATAGAGTTTGCCATCGGTGCCCTCTACCATTTTCTTGGGGTTGGCAGGAATGACATAGTTACCCTTCTTAATGAATATGCGAAAGCGCTTGGTGGTGTCTGTGCGCTTGTCGGCAGCGGCAAGCGCCGCCTTAAAGTCTCCGTTGTCGGGAACGACAAAATCATAGAGAGCCTTTTGCACAGGCTGTTCCTGGGAATGGGCCAGCGTCATATTCAGTCCCAAAAGAGCCAACAGACACAGGGATTTACGAATATTGTTCATAGTACATGGATTTAGAATTGGAAAAAGGAGCCAAAGGTTCACCACTTCGGTGCCTTTGGCTCCTCTACTAAAGAATATTACTTGTTATTGATCTTTTCGGTAGTAGTGGTACCATTGTCGTAGGTGGTCACCTTCATAATGACACCCTGGCAGTCGGCAGACACCTGCATGCCCTTCATGTTGAAAAAGCGTACAGACTTCACACTGCTGTCAGCAGCCACATTGCTGATGCCGGTGGCCACAGGCGCAGCCTCGCTCAGACCACCCATCTCATTGGCAGCACGAACGCTCCACTGTGCAGTAGCGTCGTCAACGGTGTAGGACGGTTCGGTGGTGAAGGCTGTCACCTTGCCATTCTTGCAAACGGCCCAAAGAAGCACGTAGTCACTGTTGTCCCATGAGAGTGTAGTTCCGGCAAGCTTCACGTTGGCTGGAGCCGATGCCTGCTCGGTGAGAGCCGTCGGATCCCAGTCATCATCCTGTCCCATCACGTTGTGGATCGTCAGAGTCTTTGCCTCGTCGAGGGTGAGTACAGGGTCGTTGGGATGTGTGGCAGGATGTTCCACCTTATCGGCATCCTTGTATGCGCCAAAGAGTTTCTTTCTGCCAGAGAGGTCGAGCTGAGTGCCCGAAGTGAGGAAAGAATTGTATTCGGCAAAGCGTGCTGGCCAACCACCACTCATCTCTGCCCATCCTTCGCCTACAGGAGCAGCGTCCATCTTGGTGTTGATGAAACTTGCTGTCGGCGTGCCTTTGCCCCAAGGACGACCAAGATAGAAGGTCACATCCTTTGTCTCTTTCTTGATATAGCAGTTGTTGAACACATAACCATACTTCTTGGGCTTGGACGGAACAGCGAGATAGCCACCGCCACCGCACTGCTGAAGGGTTACTTCGTTGTAGAACACATCGCCCTTGCCACAGAGATAATCAGTGCGTCCACGGATGACGCCACCCTCGAAGTAGAACTTACCAGCATCGCTGTTGGACACATAGGTGTCCTGATAGCCCCAAAGACGGGCATCCTTGAAGACAGTGCGGTTAGACTGGTCGTTGAGTGCAATGTCACGTCCGTGTGAATCGCCCATAGAGGTCTTGATGGTGAGGTTCTGGAAGTAAGCATCGTGACCGTCCTTCTGGATGATGAGCACGTCGCCCTTGCCGATGCCCTCAAGCGGACAAGCAGCTCCATAACCATTGTCCCAAGTAGCATCAGGAGTCTTATTGGTGATGATCACACCTTCCATAGACTCACCGATGAACGATACATAAGGAGCTTGGAGGTAAGAACGAGGATCGTCGTATGTCTTGCCGTCACCGCCTGTGGTAGTGCCGTTGCAGTCGAACACGTAAGTGCCGTTCTTGATGAAGATGCGGAAACGGTCGGTGGCCGATGCCCCGCGCTTGTTGGCAGCGGCAAGAGCTTCTGTAATCGTGCCGTCGTCGGGAACGACAAAGTCGTATGCACCCTTGGTCACGGCAGGCTTCACCTTGGTCTGGAAGTTGACCACAATGTCCTTGGCAATGGTGTTGTCGGTGAGGTCGCTCACAGAACCGGCATAGAGGATGAACTTATAGTCGGAAGAGTAGTCGAGACCCTTGTATTCACAGATAACGGTCTTGCCACTCACCACGGGTGTCACTTCCATGCTGCCGATAGTAGCCTTGGCATTAGTCGTGAGTTTCACCTTTTCGTCGAAGGTGAGCACCACCTTGCCGTTGGCAGAAGCACCTGTGGACTTGTCGGCAGGAACAGAACTTACGAGCACGGGAGCCGTGCCGTCGTCAACGAGTTTCTGTGTTCCGATGATATAGGTGGCGCCGAGGGCGATACCGTCGTTCTTGGATGCAGTGCCGTCAACAGAAGAAGTCTTGTCGCTCTTCCAACGGAGATATACTTTGGGCAGGTTGTTCACCTCAGCAGGCAGCGAGAAGGTGACATCGGTCCAGTTTTTCACACCATCAATATTAATAGCTCCCACAGACTTCCAGTTCTCGCCGTCGAGAGAGTATTCCACGAGTTGACGCTGGTAGGCATTGTAATTGTATGCCATGGCGGTCAGGACCTTGATGTCGGTAAAGGCAGAAGCGTTGAAAGAGGTCTGCCAATAGTAGTAGCCCACATCGCCATTGCTTGCACCTGTGCGCCAATTGACGGCAGCCGGACGGCCCTCATAGCCGCCGTTGGCCTGGCATTTGTCGAGCCAACCCTGCTCGTCACCGGCTTCGTTGCGCATCACGAGGCTCACGGCATCGTTGTCGGCAGCAGCAAAGTCGGCCGCACGACCCACATTGCCAGCCTTGACAAAGTCCCAGCCAACGATATAGTCAATGGCAGAATAAGAAGCGGTGAACGCCTTGTTCTCGTTCATCACGACGGGCATCTCGGATGCCGTCTCGCCATTGTCCCAGTTAGTAAAGGTGAGGATAGGATTGGAAGAAGCGGTGATGGTCACCTTGGTGCCTTCCTCATACATATTCTTGCCGTTCACAACAGTGGCGGCAGGTGAGAGAGAAACCATATAGTCGTTGGCGCCGCCTTCCACCTTGATGTCAAGAGCGTAGGTGTTCACCTTCTCGAAGTTGGCTGTCAGCGTCTGGTTTTCCGTAACGGTGTACTTGAACTTGGCTTCTGTAGAAACCACGTTGCCGCCCTTGTCGGTCCAGTTGATGAACTTGTAGCCGAAGGCCTTTTCTGCGGTAATGGTTACCTCATCGTTCTCGATATATTCGTCAGACTTCGGATAGATAGAAACATTGCCGCCCTCTGCGGAATTGGCAACGAGTGCAACCGTGTATTTGTTGACAGCCTCAATGGTTCCGTTGACAGTTCCCTCAATAGTAACTTCACCGAAAGCACCATCCTTGGCACTACCAACACCAACAGCCGAAGTCAGATAGAAACCATCGGTGCCGGCAAGTTTGGCCTGCTGGGCTGCGGTGAGGGTAATCTCAAATTTTGCAATGGCGGTCTTGTCATAATCCTTGTTCGATGTTGACTTGCCCTGACGCCATGCGGTGTAAGTACCAAGCGCAACCGTTTCCCCGTTCTCCTTATGAGCGGTAATAACAATACCATTACCAGCGTCTGTTCCACAACGGTTTACGTAACCTGATACCTTTGTTGGGGTGAATGTGAGTCCCACAGCAGGACGAACAAACCAGTTAAGGTCTTTTGTTGTGCCTGCAGGTCTGAACTTAATACCTGTTATACCTGTATCGCTACCGTCTGGATTGGTTATTGTTGTCGTTCCGTTTATTGTGCAGTCGCCGCTATCAAAGGCTACTGTACTAAACGCGTCTGTTGGTGCAGCCACGTTAGCGCCGATATTGGCCCCATCGTTCATGGCAAACACCACCTTGGTAGCCTCGTTGGTGTAGGTCTTGCCGCCTTCTGCCACCACTACGGGAAGCACAATGTTAAAGGTTTTGTAATAGGAGCCGTCGCCAATCACAATGTCAATGGTCTCAGCCTTGCTGCCCACGGTATAGGTGATGGTATTGCCATTGGCAGTATAGTCGGTCTGCCCGTCAATGGTGGTAGTGGTAGGAGCAGAATTAGCCTCAACAGTAACCACAGCACCCTTGGCTGATGGTACGGTGAGTTTCGTTCCAGAGTTCATCTGTGCCCAATCTTGCCAGTTGCCATTGGCAATCTTGCCACCATTGTTGGTGTCGAAGTCAAGTTTCACGTCGATAGTTGTATCATCGACCTTGGCTTGTGTTACATAGATACCAGTCTTGTTTTGGTAAGCGAGGAGCGGTGCACCGTTCTTGCGCTGGAAATCAAAGAGAAGGGTCACTGGCGCAGTGCGGTCAGCGAGGTTCTTGGCATTGTCCGCGAATACAGGAGTGAGGGTCACGTCTGCCGAAGGAGCCGTGATGGTTTCACCTGGTTTATAAGTATTGGTACCGTCTGTCCATGCGGTGAGCGTCTTGCCTGCCACATAAAGTGTGCGGTTGAGGGGCACCGTATAGTTGGCACCCACTTCCACCTTTTCTGCCGCGGGCACCACGCCCTCAGCTTCCACACTGCCCAAACTGTAGGTGACGTTCACCTCTTCTTTCAAATCGGCAGGGTCTGCAGCCTCAACTGCAAAGTAAGGCACATAGCTACCACCGGAAATAGTCAGTGTGGTGGCATCGGTGCCTTTGTAAAAGCATGACACCACATTGTTCGCCTTGTCGCCGTGATAACACTTGCCGATGTTGGTGTTCATCGTTGCCACCTCCGTACCGGCAGCATTCTTCACGCTCACGTTGCTGCCCCAAGCACAGGAACCGAAAGTAATCTTTACGGGACCTGTCACAGGAACCGTGGCAGAGAAGTTCTGCATACCATGGTCCGCTGAATGAAACTTGCACGTGATGACAGCATTGGCATCTGCCGCGTCGGCTGCCACACGGCTCACGCTGCCGTCGGCTGCGACAGCTACACCTAAGGTGACACTTGATTGGGCGGATTGTTCCTCAGAAGTGAGAAGCCCACCATTCGTCAAATCCACCTTGATGTCCCGGAAGTCTGCCTTTGCCACTATTGCAGTGAAAAGGAACAGGCAGAGGAGTCCGAGCCTTGTTAGTTTTGATTTGTACATAAAAGATGATTGTTGATTAAATTAAATATGTGATTACTTGATAATTACTTTCTTGCCGTTCTTGATGGCTACGCCCTTGTAACCGGCAGGAGCCGGTTTTCCGTCAAGCGTATAGAACTTATCTTCCCGATTCTTGTCGGCAGAGATGTTCCTGATGGCCGTTGCTTTGGAAGTATAAAGAACAAACTTGCACACAGCCTGTGTTCCCTGGAAATTAATAAGTAGGGACTTGGTGGCTGGTGTACCCAATGTGATTTCATGGGATACTTCTTGAAGCTCGCCGTCTATTTTACCGGGGAATTTATAGGTTTCTCCATAAGTTTCCTCTCCTAATGTTGCCAAGAAAGCATCCTTGTCGTAGTTGCTGTAACCCGTCACTTGAATCTTGTTGATTTGAATGCCGTCAGGAATAGACAGCGTGTAATTGGTAGAACCAGAAGAGAATTTGAAACAATCGTTCTTGCCTGCGCCATACCCTTTACCTCCTGTATTGGATATGCTGAAGCCATTGTCGAACAAATAGGTTGTGTTTTCACTTCCCGTGTAGTTGGCATTCGACAATATGTATTCCGTCACTTCATCGTTTGCTTCTTCTGTAGCACCTTCAAACGTACCGCCTTCATTCTGCTTGGCGGTAATGTCTGCCACAATGCTGTTCAGATAGATTTCGAGATTGGTGTAACCATCATCATTCTTCTCCTTGCCATCTGCAGCATTGTTGGGGTCGAGATTGTGAGCTACCTCCCAATCATCAGGAATACCGTCACCGTCCGTATCCTTTGGAGCGGCTGTGGAGTTGAGCGTAGGCCACGGACTCCAGTCGGCAGAAGCGTTCTTGGGCTTGAGGTCGTCCTGTGAATCGATGATGCCATACATCTTGCTGGTGCCACCTGTGTAAGTGGCAGCACAATTACGGGTGTCGCTGACCATCACCTTGTCCACATCGTCGCGGTGAAGGCTGGCACCCACATAGTCGAGCACACGGTTGTAGGCATCCTCAGCCGAATGAGTAGTCACTCCCATAAAGTTGATGGGAGCCGAGAGTTTCATCTGTGCCTCAACGGTGCTGTTGAACGTATAGTCGCACTTGCTGTTGTCTATCTGGTTCTTGATGCCGTAAGTCCAATTGTCGGCAGTGAGAGCCTTTTGCGCAGGGTTTACATTGCCGTTCACATAGAACGTGCCCCACACGTGCCACATCTTGTCCCACTCATTGGGGTTGTCTGTGTCATGCTTGGTATATTCCGAAGTGCGGATGCCAATGCCGGCTATGCGTTGCTGAATGCCGGTGCTCTTGGTAAAGGTGTAGGGTCCCGGCTTGTAGTAGTTGTTGACGATGTTCACATTCATGCCTTCACCACCATAGCATCCGTTGCCACCCCAGTTGTAGAACACGTTGTTGCGCAAATCCATGCGCTCGTCAAGTTGTGTGGACGGACGGGGACCCAAACGGGGCACACGAGAGTCGTGATGCGCCATGAGATTATGATGATAGGTGGCACCCGAACCGCCCCAGTTGCCTCCATAACCATGAGCCCCTTTTTCGTGACCTGCGTTGCGCAAGCTCTGCGAAACCAGGCACCACTGCACGGTGAGATTCTTGCAGCCATAGACTGAGAGACACTCATCTATGCTCCAACTCACGGAACAATGGTCAACGATGATGTTCTGCTGGTCTATACCACCCAGTCCGTCTCCCTCATGATATTTCACCTGGCGATTGCCAAGACGGAAACGCATGTAGCGAAGAATAACGTTGCTGGCCTTGATAGTGAATGGATAGTCTGCCACACAGATGCCGTCGCCTGGAGCCGACTGGCCGGCAATGGTCACATTGCCTTGCATGATGGAAAGTTCGGATTTGAGGAAGATGGTTCCCGACACATCGAACACGATAGTGCGGACGCCCTTCTGTTCGACAGCCCAACGCAATGTGCCGACAGAACCATCGTCAGCAAGCGAAGTGACATGATATACAGCACCGCCACGTCCACCTGTGACGTAGCGCCCGAAACCTTCCGCACCGGGGAAGGCTGGTGTCTTCTCTCTCGTTACAGCCGAAGCTGGTAGCATTGCAGCAGCAGAAAGGAGCAATGCCCATGTAAGTCTTTTAAAATGCATGTTGGTTTTAGTGTATTGATTTGTTTCCAACTGCAAATTTACAAAAACAGGCAACTGTATAGGGGGGAAGAAAATAGCAAAATAGGGGATATTTTCTTAAAAAGGTGCAATTTACTGCACCTTTTTAAGACTTTTGAGATAAGATACCAATTTCTCGACAGCTTTTGCACGGTGGGAGATATGGTTTTTCACTTCCATACCCAATTCGGCAAAAGTCTTGTCGTAGCCCTTTGGCATGAAGATGGGGTCGTAGCCGAAACCGCTGTCGCCACGCTTCTCTCGGATGATTTCGCCTTCCACTTTCCCCTCAAAGAAGGTGACAATGTCATCGGGTTGGTTGCGTATCAAGGCTATGACGGTGCGGAACTGTGCCTGCCGTTGGTCGCTATCACCCAATTTGGCGAGCAACTTGCGCATGTTGGCCTCACTGTCGTGGTCCGTTCCTTCAGCATAGCGGGCGGAGTGGACACCCGGTTCACCACCCAGAGCCTCAACTTCGAGTCCTGTGTCGTCGGCAAACACTACCATGCCATAGCGCTTGGAGATATACTGTGCCTTTTGCAAGGCATTACCCTCCAAAGTGTTGGAGGTTTCCGGGATGTCGTCATGACAGCCGATGTCGTTCAGCGAAAGAATCTCGAAATCACCACCGAGGATGTCGCGTATCTCGGCAAGTTTGTTTTTGTTGTTGGTTGCAAATACTATCTTCATTGTTGTTCCTATTCGTTATTGTTGCTCTACCGCCGGGTGCTTGGCAAGTTTCTCACGATGTTTCTCCGACACCTTGACCCGGATGGGATCAAAGCCCTCGCCAAACACACCGATGACAGAACTCTGACTGACGAAGGCATTGGGGTCTATAATCTTGATAAGACGGAATATGTTCACGCTTTCGCGTTTTTTCGCCAAGATACAAAGCACCTTCATCTCTTGGCCCGTGTACCATCCATGACCATCAAGGATGGTCACGCCATGGTCCATCTTGCGGGCTATGGCGTCGGCAATCTCCATGTATTTCTTCGAGAATATCATGAACTGCACCGACTCGCGACGGGCATTCATCACATAGTCGAGCACAAAGTTCTCCACAATCATGGCACTGAATCCGAAGATCATCATCTTCAAGCCTTGGTCGAAGCCATACTTAGAGGCAAATACGGGAAGCGAACTGCCAATGATGCAGATGTCTATCGCCATCAGCACGTTGCCCAAAGAGATGTTGTGGTACTTGTTGACCACAGCGGCAATGATGTCCGTTCCACCCGTACTACCATTGTTGAGGAACACCACGGCAAGTGCTGAACCTGTGAAAGCCGTACCGATGAGCAGCGACATGAAAGGATTGTCGGGACCAAGCACCTGCAGGAACGTGCCGTCGGACCGCATCAACAATTCTTGTGCCAGCCACAGCAAGAACGAGAGCATGAAGATGGCATAAATGGTCTTCACCATAAACTTGAAGCCAAGCACCTTCAGTGCCACAATCAACAGGGCCAGATTGATGACAAAATAAGACAGATAAATAGGCACTCCGGTAGCATAGAAGATAAGGGCGGAAATACCTGTCACACCTCCCGTCACGATGGAATATGGCAACATCCATACTGTCCAGCCGAAGGTGTAGAGCAAAAGACCGAAGGTTATCATCAGATAATCCTTAATCTCGTTCCATAATGCTTGGTTCTTGAACATGGGTATAATATATAATAAGGTGTATAGATAATGAGTTCCGTGGACGCCTCACATCCACGGAACTGTATTTAAACTGTTATTTCAGCACCACATTGACAATCTTCTTGGGCACGATGATGACCTTCACCACGTTCTTGCCTTCCATATAGTGCTTGGCGCGGTCGTCGGCCATCACACTTTCCTGAATGGTCTGGTTGTCGGCATCGGCAGGGAACTGCATCTGGAAACGTGCCTTGCCGTTGAACGAGATGGTGAGCTGCATCTGGCTTTCCACCAAATACTTCTCTTCCCACTTGGGCCATTGGGCATCGCATACGCTGCCTTCACCTCCAAAACGATGCCAGAGTTCCTCGGCAATATGCGGAGCGAATGGAGCAATGAGCACCACCATGTCGGTGAGTAACTGCTTGTTGTGGCACTTGAGCTGCTGCAACTCGTTGACACAAATCATGAATGCGGAAATAGAGGTGTTGTAAGAGAACTTCTCGATATCCTCGCTCACCTTCTTGATGAGCTTGTGCACACTCTTGAGTTGCTCGGCAGTGGCCTCCTTGTCGTCGACTTCGTTGTAGAGGTTCCAGAACTTCTTGAGGAAACGGTGACAACCGTCTATGCCATTGGTGTCCCAGGGTTTGCTGGCTTCAACAGGGCCCAGGAACATCTCATACAGACGCAGGGTGTCGGCACCATATTTCTCCACAATCATATCAGGATTGACCACGTTGAACATAGACTTCGACATCTTCTCTATAGCCCATCCACACACATACTTGCCGTCTTCGAGAATAAACTCGGCATTGTTGTATTCCGGACGCCATGCCTTGAAGGCTTCCACATCGAGCACATCGTTGCTCACAATGTTCACATCCACGTGGATAGGTGTAGTTTCATACTTGTCTTTCAGCCCGAGGCTCACAAAGACTGGAGCTTTGGAATGGTCGTCTGAGTTGATACGATATACAAAGTTGGAACGACCCTGAATCATACCCTGGTTGACCAACTTCTGGAAGGGCTCTTCCTTGCAGCTCACGCCATTGTCGAAGAGGAACTTATTCCAGAAACGTGAGTAGATGAGGTGACCTGTAGCATGTTCCGTACCTCCCACATAGAGGTCTACATTCTGCCAGTACTCGTCGGCATCCTTGCTCACCAGTGCCTTGTCATTGTGCGGATCCATGTAGCGCAGATAATAGGCAGAAGAACCGGCAAAGCCCGGCATAGTGTTGAGTTCGAGCGGGAACACGGTCTTGTTGTCCACCAAACTCTTGTCCACCACCTGTTTCTTCTCTGCATCCCAAGCCCACTTCTTGGCTCTGCCCAATGGAGGCTCACCTGTCTCGGTAGGCTTGTAGGTTTCAATCTCCGGCAATTCGAGTGGCAGGCACTCTTCAGGAACCATCTGCGGCATGCCGTCCTTATAGTATACGGGGAATGGTTCGCCCCAATAGCGTTGGCGAGAGAAGATAGCATCACGCAAACGATAGTTCACCTTCACACGGCCAATCCCCTTCTCGGTAACAAACTTCTTGGTAGCGGCAATGGCCTCCTTCACCGTCAATCCATTGAGAGAGAAACCATCCAGGCTGGCATGACCTGCCACGGGAGAGTTGGTCACGATGCCTTCCTTGGCATCAAAACTCTCTTCCGACACGTCGGCACCCTCAATAAGTGGAATGATGGGCAGGTTGAAGTGCTTGGCAAAGGCGTAGTCACGGGAATCGTGAGCAGGCACAGCCATGATGGCACCTGTGCCGTAGCCGGCAAGCACATATTCTGAAATCCATACGGGGATGGCATCACCCGTGAAGGGATTGATGGCATAACTTCCGGAGAACACACCCGTCACCTTATGGTTGGCCATACGGTCGAGTTCGGTACGTTTCTTCACATAGGCAAGATACTCCTCAACAGCCTTTTTCTGGTCGGCAGTAGTCACCTGCTGCACATATTCGCTCTCGGGAGCCAAGACCATGAAGGTAACACCGAACATGGTGTCGGCACGGGTAGTGAAGATGGTAAACTTCACATCGCTGTCTTTCACGGCAAATTCAACCTCAGTACCCTCTGAGCGGCCAATCCAGTTCTTCTGGGTCTCCTTGATACTGTCAGTCCAGTCAATGGTGTCGAGACCATCGAGCAGACGCTGTGCATAGGCAGATGTGCGCAGGCACCACTGCTGCATCTTTTTCTGGATTACGGGATAGCCGCCACGCTCGCTCACGCCGTTGACCACCTCGTCGTTGGCAAGCACAGTGCCCAAGCCGGGACACCAGTTGACCATGGTCTCGCCGAGATAGGCTATGCGGTAGTTCATCAGCACTTGCTGCTTCTTCACGTCGTCGTAATCGTTCCACTCTGCAGCAGTAAACGAGAGTTCCTCGCTCTGTGCCACGTCAATGCCTTCGGTACCCTTCTCCTCAAAATGCTTCACCAGTTTGTCAATGGGCTGTGCACTCTGACACTTGTTGCAGAAGAAAGAGTTGAACATCTTCTGGAATGCCCACTGTGTCCAATGATAATACTTGGGGTCGCAGGTACGCACCTCACGGTCCCAATCAAAAGAGAAACCTATCTTGTCGAGCTGTTCACGATAGTGGTTGATGTTCTCCACTGTGGTCTTCTCTGGATGCTGTCCGGTCTGGATAGCATACTGCTCTGCGGGCAGTCCGTAGGCATCGTAACCCATAGGGTTGAGCACATTGTAGCCGTTCAGACGCTTGTAGCGGGCATAGATATCGCTGGCAATATAGCCGAGCGGATGACCTACATGAAGACCTGCGCCCGATGGATAAGGGAACATGTTGAGAACATAAAACTTCTTCTTCGTCTTGTCTTCGGTCACCTGATAGGTCTTGTTCTCGACCCACTGCTGGTGCCATTTCTTTTCGATTTCTCTAAAGTTGTATTCCATTTGTATCTTGTTGTTTTTGTTTCTGAATCCTGGCAAGCAAGGCGTGGTGTTCCGCCTCCAAGAAACTGGTTGCCACCTATAATGTGCAAAGTTACAATATTTTATTGACATACATTCAAATATACCGCAAAATCGCTCCGTACTGCCGCAGGATAGAGCCAAGGGAGGAAATTCGGAAGTATGTTTTTTGCCTGTATCGGTGATTTTGCTTACTTTTGTGCCCAATATACTAACGCACACTATCTTGTAATGAAGACAAACAACAGAATGGCAACACTGCTGCTCATTGCCGTGCTCACCATCATCCCGTTTCTCTGCCTAACAGAGTTCAACTCAAAAGGTGAACCGCGCGAGGCTGTGGTAGCACTGTCAATGCTCAAGGAAGGCAACTGGATTCTGCCTGTCAACAACGGCGGCGACATTCCCTACAAGCCCCCGTTCTTCCACTGGCTCATAGCCCTTTTCTCCCTTATCGGAGGAAAGGTAACTGAATTCACTTCACGCCTCCCGTCTGCCGTGGCTCTCATAGCCACGACCTTGGGAGTGTATGCCTTCTACCGCAAGCGGGGCAACGAGCACACGGCTTTTGTTACTGCCCTGCTCACGCTGACGGCCTTCGAGGTGCACCGTGCCGGCATGAACTGCCGTGTGGACATGGTGCTCACTGCCCTCATCGTTGGAGCACTGCTATTGCTCTACCGGTGGTTTGAACGGGGCGCCCGAGGGGTGCCTGTCTGGGCTGTACTCTGCATGAGTGGTGCAGCGTGCACCAAAGGGCCTGTGGGCATTGTGCTGCCCTGCCTGGTCATGGGCATCTTCATGCTTCTTCGTGGTGTGCGGTTGGGGCGCACCCTGCTGCTGATGATTTGTTTCGGACTTCTCTCGCTCATCCTGCCTGCCCTGTGGTATGTGGCAGCCTGGCAGCAAGGGGGAGACAACTTCCTTTCTTTGGTTTACGACGAGAATTTCGGACGCTTCACAGGCTCCATGAGCTACGACTCCCATGTACACCCTTTCACCTACAACTTCATTACCGTCATTTCCGGTTGGCTGCCGTGGACACTGCTCATGCTTCTCGGAGCCATCGTAGCACCTTGGAGAAAGCTGGGGATGCGATTGCGCCGTTTCCGGAACATGGAGAGCGTGGAACTCTTCACCTGGCTCTCGTTCGTGGTTATCTTCGTGTTCTATTGCATTCCCAAAAGCAAGCGCAGCGTCTATCTGCTCCCCATCTATCCTTTCATGGCGTGGCTCATGGCTGAATATATGGTGTATCTGGTGAGACACCATGCAAAAGTCGTGAAGTTCTATGCCGGGTTCATAGCATCCTTGGCCATCGTTCTCACCTTTGCCGTCTTTGCCACAGGGTCCAACTTGTTGCCTGACAGTATGTTTCACGGGAAACATGCTGTCGATAACATCGCCATGATGCATGCCGTGGGCATGTTCCGCTCCTGCTGGTGGCAAGTGGTGCTGGCATTAATGCCCATAGCGGCAGGTCTCTCCATCTGGCGTTTCTTGCTGACAAAAGGCGACCGATGGTTTGAAATACACTTGATGCAATACATGTTTATCGGTGTGTTTTCCATATATATAGCTCTCGACGGCGTTATCCTGCCCCATGTGCTGAACCTCAAGTCTGACAGGTCTTTGGCGGAACAAGTGGTGCAACGCTACACCGGCACCCGGGTCTACTCCTACATGAGCGTAGACATGATGCACTTTTTCTGCACCAACTTCTATGCGGACGACATCATTGGCCAGTTTGAGCAAGGACGGCGCAACGGGCACAGCATTGACGGGCACGACCGCGTGACCACCCCCACCGACGGAGTGGTCATGTTGCCAGCCCATGACCGCCAGGAGTTTCTCGACCGCTACAAGAGCCGCTACCGCTTCACGCTCGACATGAAGACAGACGGCAAGTGTGGCGATGCCCGCGACACCGTGTATTTCTATTGCTTCAAGGACAAGAATTTCAATCCTCAAGACTACAACAAATAAATATGTTACTCAAATATTTCCTCACTTGCAACAAGATTGGAGCCTTTACCTTGGGTGGAGGCTACGCCATGATACCCATCATGGAACAGGAGTTTGTCGACAAGAACCATTGGATGGACCGACAGGAGTTCATAGACATCATGGTGGTGGCACAGACCACACCGGGCATATTCAGCATTGACAGGGCGAGCCACATCGGCTACAAACTCCGTGGCGTATGGGGCGGCATCGTGGGCGCACTGGGCATTGCCCTGCCCTCTATCATAGCCATCCTGCTGATAGCCATGTTCTTCCACACGTTCCGCGACAATGTCTATGTGGCGAAATTCTTTCGCGGTGTACGGCCTGCCGTGGTGGCTCTCATTGCCGCGCCCTGCTTCAAAATGGCTCAGAATGCCA
The DNA here is from genome assembly GCA_905198745.1 of uncultured Prevotella sp. Lineage (GTDB taxonomy): Bacteria > Bacteroidota > Bacteroidia > Bacteroidales > Bacteroidaceae > Prevotella. The sequence continues at coordinate 15,797 of CAJKDU010000017.1, forward strand.
ACATTAACCGCTACAATTTCTGGATTCCCGTCGTCTGCTGTGCGCTCATTGCCCTGCTCGGCGTTTCGCCCATCTATATCATCATCATAGCCGGCACTGGAGGTTGGCTCTATGGAAAATATTTCAAAAAGTAAGATTGTATGCTACTGTTTCTCAAGATATTCTACGTATTCACCAAGATAGGCACGTTCAACTTTGGCGGTGGCTATGCCATGCTGTCGCTCATTCACAACGAAGTGGTCATCAAGAACCAGTGGATGACCAATGCCGAGTTTACCGACATGGTGGCTATCAGCCAGTCCACACCGGGTCCTATCGGTATCAATGCCGCCACTTATGCCGGCTACACCGCCGTGCTTCACCAAGGCTATCCCGAATGGGCTGCCGTGTTGAGTTCTGTATTGGCATCGCTTAGCATCATCTGGTTGCCTTTCATCCTGATGTTGCTCATCAGCCACTATCTCATCACGCATAAGGATTCCAAGATAGTGAAGGATGTGTTTGCCGCCCTCCGTCCTGCCATCATCGGCTTGATTGGTGCAGCTGCCTTGCTGCTCATGAACCGCGACAACTTCAATTCTCCGCAGGAGTCGCCATGGCTCTGGTCCTTGAGCGTTGTGATGTTTGCCTTGGCGTTCTACTTCACCCGCTACCGCAAGACCAACCCCATCCTCATTCTCCTGGTCAGTGGCATCGTGGGACTTGTTGTTTACTAAAGATTCTGGCCGTCAATATGCCTTAAAGCGGGTTATCTTCACCCGGGAATGGGTGGTGCGGAAACCGAACCATCCGCTTTCCAATGGGGCAGCGTCGGTATAGTCCACTATGCACTCGCCGTCTACGAACACCCGCACATGTCCTTTTTCGCCCGTAATCTTCACATGATACCAGTGAGCCGGCCTAAGCAGGTGGGCAGCATCGGTGTATTCCTTGACGATGGCTGGCCGCTGCGCCTTGTCGGCCACAGCCTCTTCATTGCCTTGATAACGACGGAAACGGGTGGTGCGGTTGCTGTTGCCGCCATAACCCAGGTAATACATCTGCAGCGTGTAGCAGCGGTTGAAAATGCCTTTTCGCCACTGGCTGCGCTTCCAGATGGTCTTGGCTTTCGGGTCGGATGCCATCCAGAAGAAGTTCATGTCGCTCAACCGGTCACCGGTCACCAACGCATCATATTCCACGGTAGCACCTGCCTTCATCTTCTCCTTGCGCCACAGGGTGAGTCCCTTGGGGGCAACTATTTCGCACGTGTCGCCCTCAAAGGACACGCGAAAGTCGTCTGATTCTGATTCCACCTTCCAGTAACGGTCAAAGTGAGTGGGGTCGAGGGCAGATAGTTCACTCTTCCGGGGCTTCACCTGCAAATAAGGCATGTCGGGCAGATAGCCTTCGGCATTGCGGGGAGCAAAGACATCGGAAGGGTTGACAGATGCAAACAGCAAGCTGTCGGCATTGTCCACTCCGAACTGATTGTCACGGAGCATGCACTTCTTGAGATTGCAGTGAGAAAGGTGTTCCTTGTTGGGACGCCACGACACGTTGCCCGTCAGCACATGACCATAGCCCGGCACATCCACACATTCCGCCATCGACCTGCCCTGACGGTTCACCATGTTGAAGTTGTCGCGCTGGTTGTCGGCCGCCACATTGCGCTCCCATACATTGCCGCCAAGGTGATGGTTGGCATAAAAGCCGTTGGCTTTGTTATGGAATGCCACACAGTCATGGATGTGGTGCACAGGAACTGGCGACGGACAATTGTAGGCATGGCTGCGCATGCCCCAACCGCCACTCTTGAACCCATTGCCGTCGCCGGCACGCTCAAAGGTATGGATGTCGTGAGGGTCGGCAGCAGACTGGTAGCCATTATAGAAAGCCCAACAATGATCTATCTCTACGGGAGCCGCACAGTGTATCAGGTCGAAGCCGTCGTCGGAGTTGCGCCATGCCCTGCAGTTGCGAATCACGTTACCCACACAGTCGGGCAACTCAAGGTGAAAGCCGAAGCCGTCTGTGTTGCCTCCGTAAAAGCCCTCGGAGTAGTTGTCGTAGTTGTTGTAGGCATCACAGTTGAGCACTAGGTTATGGGAACCGGTTGTCTGATAGTAGCCGATGGCCATACCGTCATGCATGGCTATGTTCTCCACAATGCAATGCGACCCTTTGCGGGCGCTCACACATTCCGACTGGGTGTGTCCCTTCACTCTGACGGGCACTCCCACAATGTCGAAGTTACGCAGATGCAGATAGTCGGCACCGAGATAGAAGGCACCAAACCGGGTACGGCCGTCCAGTTGCAGGGCAGAGAAGTCGAACACGGGCCGTTCTCCGGGATAGCCCATGAAACAGGTCCTCCCCTGTTCCGTACCACCTTTCTCCAAAGCAAAGACATAGGCCATGAAACGCATGTTCTTCATGATTTGCCCGTCGGTGACGTGGTAGGTTCCGCCACGGAAATAGACCGTGTCGCCTGGTGCGACCATTCGGTAGGCACCGGGAAGGGTGGCAAGCGGGTCGGTGAGGGTGCCACGTGCCTGGTCGTTGCCAGAGGGTGCAACAAAGATGGTCTTGGAAGAAGCTGCTTGAACCAAGGCCGACAGCATGACGGCAAGAAATAATGTGGTGATTGTGTGCATTGGTTTTATATGAATGGTTGCGTACAAAGGTAATGCAAACAAATGAAATACGAAATGTTCTTCCTTCTTTTTTTGAGGCATTCCCTTATTCCATGGTTTCCTCACACGCGCGCGCACGCGCAGGGAAAGTTTTTCGTTTTTTCACCACTATCTATCACTTTTCTTGATATCTGACATTTTTCCATTGATTGTGAGCGAGATAAATGGAGTGATAGATGAGTGATAGATGGCTTAATATCTATCACTTCTATCACTTATCTATCACTCATCAAGTTCAAATGGATTGCCCAAAATCTGTCCTACTGTTTGGGCACTCGATGCCCACGACGTGGGCAATGAGTGCCCAGGCTATGTGACCAAGCCTAAGTCTGTCACTAACGCATCGCAACTCTGTCACTAACGCATCACAACTCGGCCACTAACGCATCACAACTCGGCCACTAACACATCGCAACTCGGCCACTAACACATCGCAACCGGTCCGTTTGATTTCGTTGACAACAGAACATATACGACGTTTTATTTTGCCTTGTCTTCTTTTTCCACTACCTTTGCATAGAAGATGTGTCACTCAGCCATCTGAAAGCAAGTTCTCCTTGCGCTCGTTTGCTGTTTGCACCATCTTTGCCATCCAAACCATAAAAGCCAATCAACCCTTTATGAACTATTCACTCATTACATCATCTTTTCTTTCCGCCTGTTTGCTGTGGACGGCCTCACTGGGCTTTGCCGCACCCAAAACGGGCAACGTGAACCCAGCCATCAACCTTGCAGGAAAATGGCAATTTGCCACAGGCAACAACCCGAAATATGACGACACGGTCACTCTGCCCGGATCCATGCTCACCAACGGCAAGGGCAACGAGGTAACTGTCAACACCCGATGGGTGAGCAGCCTCTATGACTCGTCCTACTATCACAACCCTTACATGGAGAAATATCGTCGACCGGGCAAGATGAAGTTCCCCTTCTTTCTCACTCCCGGCAAGCACTACGTGGGCAATGCCTGGTATAGACGCACGGTCTTTGTGCCCAAGGAATGGAAGAAAAAACGAGTGTTGCTCTTCCTGGAGCGACCTCATATTGAGACTACCGTGATGGTGAACGGAAAAGTGGCGGGCCGTGACTCGTCGCTCAGCGTGCCTCACGAATTTGACCTTACTCCCTACGTGGCCTTCGGCAGGGACAATGAGATAACCCTGAAGGTGTACAACGGCATAGAAAACGTGTGCGTGGGACAAGACAGCCACAGCGTGACCGACCAGACACAGGGCGACTGGAACGGTGTGGTGGGCCGCATGCAACTGCTCGCCAGACCTGCTGCCTACGTGAAAAACGTGCAGGTGTATCCCGACGTAGACAAGAAGCGCATCCGCGTGGAACTAGTCACGGCAGGCAAAAACGAGCGCCATGAGGTGACGTTGTCTTGCGGGCTGAACGGAGCCGACAGCCGTTTGCTGAAAAAGGTGCGCTTTGTGGGCGACACCCTGTCACTGCTTTTGCCTATGGGCGACGACGTGAAACTGTGGGACGAGTTCACTCCCAACCTCTACACTCTCACCGCCGAGATGAACGGCGAACAGACCAAGGTGAACTTCGGCATGCGCCAGTTTACCGCCCAAGGACGCCAGTTCTTCATCAACGGCAGAAAGACATGGGTTCGCGGCACGGTGGGCAACTGCTGTTTTCCGCTGACAGGCTATCCTCCCACCGACGTGGAGTCATGGACCAAGATATTCAACAAGTGCAAGGAGTATGGACTGAACATGATGCGCTTCCACTCCTATTGTCCTCCCGAAGCGGCTTTCGAGGCTGCCGACCGCGTAGGCTTCTATCTGCAACCTGAAGGCCCATCGTGGCCCAACCACGGGGTGAAACTCGGCAGGGGTATGGCCATTGACCACTATCTACTGCAGGAAACGCAACGCATGGTGGAACAATACGGCAACCATCCTTCGTTCTGCATGCTCGCCGCGGGCAACGAACCTGCCGGCGACTGGGTGAAATGGGTTGGCGACTTCGTGGACTACTGGAAACAGACAGGCGATGACCGACGGCTCTATTGCGGAGCATCCGTGGGCGGAGGATGGGCTTTCGACCCGAAGAGCCAATACCACGTGAAGGGCGGCGCACGCGGACTCGACTGGAACGACCGTGCCCCACAATCCACAGACAACTACCAGGCTGCCATCGAACAGTTTACCCAAAAAGGACGCAAGCCCATTACCTTCGCCATCAACGAGCCTTACATCAGTCATGAGCAGGGACAATGGTGTGCCTTCCCCGACCTGAAAGAGCGCCCGCAATACACGGGCGTGTACAAGGCAGGCAATTTCGACATCTTTGCCGACCTGCTGCGCGACAACGGCATGGCTTCGCAGGCAGAACGTTTCCTCCATGCCAGCGGCAAGCTACAGACGCTGGCCTACAAGTACGAGACTGAACGCAACCTGCGCACCAAGGACTATGCGGGATTCCAGTTGCTCGGCCTCAACGACTACAGCGGCCAGGGCACCGCACTGGTGGGGGTGCTCAACGTGTTCTGGCGCGAGAAAGGCTATTGCACCTCAAGGGACTGGCGCCAGTTTTGCTCTCCCATTGTCCCATTGGCACGCTTCCCCAAGTTTGTCTACAGCAATGCAGACACCCTGCAGGTAGGCGTGGAAATGTATAACGCCTACAAAGAAACCCTGCAACAGGCACACACCACCTACACCATCTGCGACGGGCAGCAAAAGGTGTATGCCTCGGGCGAACTCTCAACAAAGGACATCGCCGTGGGCAAGAACATCCCGCTGGGAAACATCTCGTGGCAGCTTGCCCAACTGGACAGCCCTGTGAAACTCACCCTCACCGTCAACACCGTGACAGCCAACAGTGACTACAACTATCCCATAGAGAACTCATGGGACTTCTGGGTGTATCCATCCGTTGTGGAAATGCCACAATGCAAAGACATCTATATCACCGACACACTCGACCGCACGGCACTGGGCACACTGGAAAAGGGTGGCAAGGTGCTGCTCATGGCAGCAGGCAAGATAACGCTGGGCAGCGACGTGAAACAGACCTACATGCCCGTGTTCTGGAACACCAGCTGGTTCAAGATGCGTCCGCCCCACACCACAGGCGTAACCATCGACCGGCAGCACCCCATGTTCAAGGACTTCCCCACCGACGACTGGAGCAACCTCAACTGGTGGGAACTGGTCAACAAGGCACAGGTAATGAACCTGCGCGAACTTCCTGCCGACTATCAGTCGCCCGTTCAGCCTATTGACACCTGGCACGTGAGCCGCAAGCTCGGCATGGTGGTCGAGGCCAACGTGCTGAAGGGCAAGCTCTTCATCACTACGATGGACCTCAGTTCCGACCTTGCCCACAGACTCGTGGCACGACAGATGCGCAAGTCAGTCCTCGAATACATGGGCTCCGACAGCTTCCGCCCTGCCCTGACACTTGACCTACAGACCATCCGCGACTTCTTCGAGAAGCAGGCGCCCGCCGTCAATATGTTCACCAAAGAATCGCCGGACGAATTGAAGCCCAAACTGAAATAAGCGTTTGTGATGTCAGAAACACATTCGTCTGTCTTCACTCTCTTTACAATACAGCAATAACCAAACAGCCCGGGGCAATGCCTCGGGCTGTTTGGTTATCATTTAAAACTATTGCTGTTCAGCTAAGGAAACTATCTTGTAAAGAGTCGTATGATTTCGCCTGCCCACAACACGACAGAGGTGGAGACTATGATAATAAGCCAGTCGGTGAGGTGAAGGGGAACCACGTTGAACATCGGACCGCCAAGCTGAACAATCAGCACCTGGCCGACAAGGATACATACGGCTATGGTGACAAAGCCACGGCATCCCTTGAAATGGAACGCACTGCGCCCCGTCTCGAAAGCGCGGGCGTTGAACATGTTCCAGAACTGTATCATCACAAAGATGGTGAAGAAGAGGCTTTGTTCATAAGGCGAAAGCCCGTTGTCGGCTCCTAACGGGAGCGACGGCAGGTCGGCAAGGCTTCTCACGTCCGTTAGGTTGAACAAGTGGAGTAAGCCGAAGAGCACTGCGAAAAATAAGATGCCCACCCCGATGATGTTCCACGTCATATACTTGTTGATGATGAATGCCTTGCGGTCGCGCGGCTTGTCGCGCATCACGCGCTCGGTAGGCGGAAGAATGGACAATGCCATGGCGGCAAAGGTGTCCATAATGAGGTTTACCCACAGCATCTGCGTCACAGTAAGCGGTGACTGAGTATCCATGAAGGCACCTGCCATCACCGTGAGGCATGCCACCACATTGACAGTCATCTGGAACATGATGAACCGCTGCAGGTTCTGATAGAGCGAACGGCCCCACATCACGGCCCTGCCTATGCTGCTGAAAGAGTTGTCTACGATGGTGATGTCGGACGCTTCCTTGGCTACGGAGGTGCCGTCGCCCATGGAAAGTCCCACCTGGGCGGCCTTGAGTGCCGGTGCGTCGTTGGTGCCGTCGCCCGTCACAGCCACTACATGGTGGAGTTTCTGCAGGGTCTCCACGAGCCGTTTCTTGTCCATAGGCCGGGCACGCGATATTATCTTGATGCCCTCCACACGACGCAGCAGTTCACTGTCGGTGAGAGCTGCGAACTCAGGACCGGTAATGATGGCATTGTCTGTGTCGGTGTCAGTCCACAATCCTATCTGCCGAGCTATTTCCTTGGCTGTGGCAGGCGTGTCGCCCGTCACAATCTTGATGGCAATGCCTGCGTCGATACATTCCTTCACGGCTGCAGGCACATCGGCACGTACCGGGTCGGAGATGGCAGCCACGCCGATGAACGTGAGGCGGTCGGCACACACCTTGTTGTCTTCTATAGCCTTGTCGCCGTCGTCCACCACCTGGTAGGCAAAGCCGAGCGTACGCATGGCCTTGCTCTGATAGGCGAGCAACTGGGCTTCTATCTCCTTGCGTCCGGTGTTTTCCACCACGTCACGGCACATGCCGAGCACTATTTCGGGTGCTCCTTTCACGTAGAGAATCTTCTTGCCCTTTTCCACGCCCGATTCCACCAGCGTGGCCATGTGCTTGCGTTCGGTGGAGAAAGGCACCTCTGCCAGCACCTTGACATTCTCTTTCAGCCGCCTATAGTCCACGCCCTTGTCATAGAGCCAGAGCAGCAGGGCACCCTCGGTAGGGTTGCCGAGCACCTGCGGCTTGTCGGCAGAGAAGTCGATGGACGCCGTGGAGTTGACGGCTATACCCTCTTCCACAATGCTCTTCAGCGCCGGATTGCCGGCAAGCATCTGTGAGAAGGTGGTGTCGTGGATGCGCATTTGGTTCTGGGTGAGCGTGCCCGTCTTGTCGGTACAGATGACAGTGGTGGCACCCATCGTCTCGCAGGCATGCATCTTGCGCACCAGATTGTTGGTCTTCAGCATCTTGCGCATGCTGAAGGCAAGGCTCAGGGTGACCGCCATAGGCAGTCCTTCGGGCACGGAGCAGACCACGAGCGTCACGGCTATCATGATGGTCTGGAGGAAATAGGCAATGAATTCCACCGTGTCGAAGCCGGAAGAATGGAGCATATAGAAGAGCACTCTGCCCAACACAATGACGATGCCCACCAGATAGCTCGCCTTGGAGATGAGTTTGCCCAGGCGGTCGAGCTGCTCGTTGAGAGGCGTCTTCACACTGTTGTCTATCTGTGCAGCCACGAACACCTTGCCGTTTTCGGTCTGGTCACCCACCTGGAGCACACGGAAAATGCCGTGTCCCTCCATCACCTTGGTGCCTTTCATCACATGGTTAGTGGGATAGGTGTCTTCCTTGCGGAAGTCCTTTTCGTCCGTGCTCTTGTGGCACATCGGTTCGCCAGTGAGCGAGGACTCGTCGACATTGAGTGCCACCGCCTCAAGCAGTTCGCCGTCGGCAGGCACCTCTTCGCCGGTGTTGAGCACTACGATGTCGCCCACCACCACGTTCTTGCGGGGCACGGTAGTGGTGTTGCCGTTTCGGATAACCTCCACAGGCTCGTCGTCGTTCACTTGGTTGAGGATGGCAAATTCAGAGTCGGCCTTCTTTTCAAAGTAGAACGAGAGGCCTGTGGCAAGGAGTATGGCCACGAATATGCCTATCGGTTCGAAGAAGACGGTAGCACCGTCCTTGAGTATAAAATATTCGTAGCAAGATATGCCCACAGAAAGCAAGCCGGCTACGAGAAGAATGATGATAAGCGGGTCACCGAATTTCTCCAGGAACTGCTTCCACAGAGGTGTCTTGGCAGGCGGTGTCAGCACGTTCTCGCCATGCAGTCGGCGGCTCTCCAAGACTTCAGCATCGGTCAATCCTTTGAGATAATGTTTTTGTTCCATAAATAAAATATTGGCAATGTTGACCTTGCAAAGTTATGAATAATATGCCGCAATAGCAAAATATTCATGCTCTTGTAACATAATTTTAATACGCCTACCCTGCCTCTCTCCTTCCGCCAACCCGCGGGAAAAAAGAAAGCAGGAGACGGAACCTGCATGTGTGAGGCCGTCTCCTGCCGAAAGGAGTTATAGTTATATGCTTAGTATCAGTTATAACCGGGGTTCTGCCAGAAGCCTGTAGTGCTGTTAGGCTCTGTGGTGAAGTTCTGCACAGCGTCGCACTCGTTCTGTGGGATAGGACGATAGAGATAGTGCTTGCTGGTGTCTTTCTTGATGTTGGGCGATGCCTGGGCATTGTATTTCTCCACATACTCATGGAGCTTGCCTGTGCGTTTCAGGTCGAACCAGCGCATCTGCTCACCGCAGAGTTCGATGGCACGCTCCTCGAGAATGGTGTCGAGCGTAGCGTTACCGCTCAGCGTGTTGTCCTGTCCTGCCTTGGCACGCACCGAGCGCAGGTCGTTGATGGTCTGCATGGCGGCACCAGCATCACCGAGAGCCAGCTGACATTCTGCCTTGATGAGATACATCTCAGGCATACGCATCACGATGGCGTCGCGGCTGGAGATGTCGTGCGTAGGATAGGAAGGATTGTATCTGTTGTCGAGGAACTTCTTCAAGCCCGGGAACGAGCACCAACCGCCAATCTTGAAGTTGTTGTAGCGACGGTAGCCAGGCTTCTTGTTCTTGGCGCCCCATGCTTCGTCGTCTGCATCATAGGGAGAACTCTTCACGGCAGTTTCCGTAGGCAAAGCGGTGGCATCATCCATGGATGTATAGACCGGGATATCCCCGCCAGCCATGAATTGAATGCGGTAGCGGTTGTGGGCATAGGCTGCCATCTTCTTGCCCTCGGGCGAGTTGCCGTCCATAGGGCAGTAGTAGATGGCTGTGTCCTGAAGCAACGGATAATGCTCGGCATTCTGCGAGAGGTCGGGCGAGGCTATGTCGTAGTGATCGAGCAGCGTGGCCTCGCAGCGCTGGTCGGTAGCCTTGTGAGCTTCAAGCAGTTTCCAGAGGTGAGTGGTGGGCAGATAGCGAGTGAAGCCACGACCATAGGGCGAGTACTTCTCTGCCACTTCCACCGGCTGTCCTGTCTTCTTACTTGTGATGGTGAGCGACTTGGTGTCCTTGGCACGCACGAACACGCAAGTGTTCTTGGTGCCGTTGCCACCCAGGTCGTCGGCTCCGTTGTTCCACATACTGACAAACATGAGGAGCATGGCGCTGCCGCCACGGGCGTAGCCGGTACGGGTAATCAGACCATTGTACTGCATGGGATCGCCGTCTTCCTGACGGAAGCGATAAGGAATACAGTTGGCCGTAGTAGTCAGATCGCTTGAGTAAGTGATGCCGAAGAGGGCCTCCTTGTTCGTGTTGTAGCTTTCGTTGTTCATGTCCCACACGTCCTCATAGTTTGAGTAGAGCGATGCGTAGTCGGTGGCACCGATGACTGCCTCGGCGTCAGCCTGTGCGGCACGGTAAAGGTCTTCCTTGCCCTTGCCGTCGTAGTCGCCGCCTTTGACGGTCTGGTTCAACTGTCCGCCCAACCATGATGCGGCATAAAGGAGCACGCGTGAGCGCATGGCCTTGGCAGCCCAGTAGTTGGCACGTCCGTCTTTCTTGGTGGTATAGCGAGCCTTGTCGAACAGGTCGATGGCAGCATCGAGGTCGTTGAGCACCTTGCCGTAGACCTCGTTTTCGGGCATACGTGTAGGTGTCATGTTCTGCGCCGTCACAGGAGCATCGTTATAGGGCACGGCACCCCAGATGTTCACCATGTGGAAATAGTAGAAGGCGCGCATGAAGTAAGCCTCAGCCAGATACTGCTGCTTCTGTGCCTCGGAGAGGAACGAAGCCTCGTTGACATACTTGAGGGCATTGTTGCACACGTCTGTGGCACTGTAGAACAGTTCCCAGTACTGGTCCAGACAGGCATTGTCCGAGTTGTTGCTCTCGAGAGCAGCCGGCGTGATGTCGTATTTCAGGAGTGACTTCTGCTTGTTGTCATAGCCGTAATAGAAGAGGTCGGTGCCCATCTCGCTGAGTCCGAGTGCTGCTTCCTTGCCGTACCATCCGCGTGCGAAGGTGTAGCAGTTGGCCACAAGTCCGTCTATACCGGCTTGTGTGCTGTATGTAAGGTCGGCTGTTGTGCCCACCTTGTTGTCTTCCTCGAGGAAGTCAGAGCAAGAGGTGGTGAGACCCATCATCATGGAAGAGGCTACAGCCATCAATAATATCTTTGTTTTCATGTTGTTTGCAATGTTTTTAGAATACTACATTAAATCCGAGAACTACCTGCTTCTGCATAGGGAAGGCGATGCTTCCGCCACGCTCCGGGTCATAGTTGTCAATCTTGCTCCAAGTGATGAAGTTCTTCATTGAGCAGTAGACGCGTGCGCTGCTCATGCCAATGGTGTGGAGCCACTTGGCGGGCACGTTGTAAGAAAGGGTGATGTCCTTGATTTTGAGGTAGTCAGCCTTCTCGTAGAGGAATGCAGAAGTGTAGGCTGAGTAGAGCTTGTTGTCGCTCAAGCCTGGGTTCGGGAACTTGGCACCCTGGTTGGAAGGTGTCCAGTAATCAATGTCACCCCAGTTGGCCGACTCGTAGTTGAGTTGCTTGTTCATGTCGTAGGCAATGTAGCCGCCTAGACGTGCCATGAGCTGTACGCTCAGCGAGAAGTCCTTGTAGGTGAAGGTGTTGTTCATGCCGAACACGTGGTTCGGGTCTTTGTTGTAGAGCACACGGTCTTCGGAGTCGATGGTGCCGTTGTCGTTGCTGTCGCAGATTTTGGGCGAGCCGGGTGTGCCGTAGCCTGAAGCAAACTTAGGAGCGTTGCCGTCGTGACGTGCCTTGTAGGCCTCCACATACTGGTCGAACTCGCCGATGCCCCATTCTCCGTCTACACGGTAGTCATAGAAGGCGTTGACACGGTTGCCCACGAACAGGCCGTTGGTGCCTGAAACATACTTGTTCACGCCGCCGGTGAGCTCTGTAATCTCATCCTTGAAGTGAGAATAGCTCCAGTTGGCAGTCCAGTCGAAGTCCTTGGTGCGTACGATGTCTGTGGTGAGCGACACTTCCAGACCTTGTCCCTTGGTCTTGCCGATGTTGTCGATGATGTTGGGGAAGGAAGAAGCTGGGCCGGTCTTGTAGAAGAGCAGGTCGTAGGTCTTGTTCCAATAGTAGTCGATGCTACCGCTGATGCGTCCGTTAAGGAATCCGAAGTCGAGACCGAGGTTGAACGAAGAGGTCTTCTCCCAAGTCAGGTTAGAGTTGCCCATAGAGCTTGGAATGTTGCCTGCCACGTCCTTACCGCCGAGATAATAATAATAGGTGTTGGTGCTCAGCGTGGCGAGGGTTGAGTAAGCGTCGATGGCGGCGTTGCCCGAGAGACCCCAAGAAGCACGGAGCTTCAAGTTGCTGAGCCACTTGGTGTCCTTGAGCCAGTCTTCCTCGATGAGTCTCCATCCGGCAGCCACTGAGGGGAAGTAGCCCCACTTGTGGCCCTTGGCGAGTGTGGAAGAACCGTCGGCACGGAGAGAAGCGGTGAGCAGATACTTGCTTGCGTAGGAATAGTTCACGCGGCCGAAGAATGAGAGCATGCTTGTCTTGACATAGGAAGAGGTGGTCACGGGAGTGAGAATCTTCGACAGGTCGTAGAAGGAGCTCTTGTAGTAGTGTGTGGAACCGGCATCGCCCTCGATGACGCTGCCTTCTGTTACGGTCTGAGTCAACTCATGGCCGAGGAGGAAGGTCAGGTCGTGGTCTTTGGCAATGGTGGTATTGTAGTTGATGGTGTTGTCCCAGGTGAGGCTGGTGTTGTTGCTTCTTGTCTGCTTGATGTAGGAAGTTGTAGGCTTCTCGAAGCGTGACTGGCTCTGATAGTCCTGGTAGAGACCATTGCGCGAGTCGCTGCGGTCAACGGCAAACATGGAGCGGAGGTTCAGACCCTTGAGCGGTGTGAGTTCCACATAGGCATTGCCGAAGAAGCGGGTAGACTCGGTGTTGTTCTGATAGGCACCGTCCACGTCGTCGAGCAACGGCGAGCAGTGGTTGGCATACCATGGGTTAGGATTGGTGTTGATGGTGCCGTCTGTGAGATAAGGGTGAGTGATGGTGGTCATCTTCATGGCCTGGCTGTAGACGCCGGAGTTGCGGCGGTTCCAGTTCTTGTAGGTGAAGAGCAGGCTGGTGCCCACCTTGACCATCTTGTTCACTTTGTGGTCAATGTTCACCTTGCCGTTGTAGCGGTCCATCTGGTCGTTCTTCATCAGTCCGCGGTCGTAGAGGGCGCCGAGCGAAACGTTGAAGTTGGTCTTGTCGTTACCGCCTGTCACGTTGACCTCGATGTTCTGTGAAGTACTGTTCTTGAGGATAAGGTCGCCCCAGTTGGTGTACGACTTGTCATTATAGATGTCGAGTGTGGATGTTCCGTCGGCCAATGACTGGTCGAGCACATACTCTGCGGTGATGCCCTGTGCAATGGCGTTGTAGGCTTCCAGGCTCAGGTCGCCACCCTTAATCCACTGCTGGTAGATAGCCTTGTCCATGAGTCGCTGCACCTCGCGGTCGCCATACATGGAGTGGGCAGCCTGAGTGGCACTGTTGAACGAATTGTAGAAGTTAACGCCCACCTTGGTCTTGCCGGCCTTGCCGCGCTTGGTGGTGATGATGATCACACCGTTGGCGCCACGCGTACCGTAGATGGCTGTAGACGATGCGTCCTTCAGCACTTCCATAGACTCAATGTCGGACGGGTTGATATCGAGTGTTGAACCGTAAGCCACACCGTCAACGAGGATAAGCGGGTCGTTGGAGGCGAGGAGCGAACGGGCACCACGCAGGTTGATGCTCACGCCCGAACCCGACTCACCGCTCGACTGCTGGAGGTCCATGCCAGGAATCTTGGCCTGCATGGCCTGCATGGCGTTGCTGGTGGCGACGTTCTTCATGTCGTCAGATTTCAGGGAAGCCACGGCTCCGGTGAGGTCGCGCTTCTTCACCACGCCGTAACCGATGACCACGAGTTCGTCGAGGTCTTGCTTGTATTCTTCGAGTACAATGTCAACACTGGAACGGTTGCCCACGTTGACCGACTTCTTCTTATATCCTATATAAGAGATGTTAAGCACCGAGTTGGGCGCCACGTTGTTGAGGGTGAAGTTACCGTCGAGATCCGTGATGGCTCCGGTCTTGTCACCAACCATGACGCTCACGCCAATCATCGGCTCGCCGTGAGAGTCTTTCACTGTACCCTTTATCGCTTTCTGCGCAAACATGGCACAGGAAACGACTAGCAATAGTGAGGCCATAAAGCCCCTCTTGAGTTGTTGATACATAATGTTTGTTTTAGTTTAGTTTTGTTTTGGATAATGATTGATTATATATAAAATTCAGTTAGGTTGCCTTTTTAAAATTAGGTATTGCCTTTTCATTAAATCTTTTAGTTAGGAGTTTCCTCACGGAAATTGGCGCAAAGATATAAAAATAAATCAATGTTTGTTGTTTTTTAACCCACTTTAACAACATTGTTGTGAAAGATTTTTCGACTTCTTCCCTATGTTTCCTGCTTGTTGTCTGCTTTGCTGAAGGCCACGTTGTTCATTTCTTTTCCTTGGTTCAAAGCCCGGACGACGCTTCCATAGTCCTGGAATAGCACCTTAATTGAATAGACTATATGTATCACACCTTATTGATGTAAAAATCAATGCAACTCTCTGGGTTACAGTCTACTTTCTCCCTTTCAGGACGTACGTACAGGCCATGCTACCCTGGGTGTCGCTTCGCTTGCCCTGAGCTGGGTACAGGCTGAGCTTTCAGCCCGCCTTTTTATGCTATCCGAAACATGATATTAAAAATCTCACTCCACTTTCCAAATGAACCGGAAAACAGACTTTCAAGGATGTAATCAGTGACTGGAGGATGTTTTCATACATTGTAAAAGTTTGTTAATGTGCCATTAGCATATTGTTACTCTGCCATTAACAGGCCGTTAGTATGCCAGTAGCAGTGCATTAGTCTGCCACTAACGCTCCGTTAACCTGCCATTAGCGAATCATTACTCTGCCGTTGAAACATTTTTTCCTGCACGCAGACAGGTAAATTCAACACGCTTAGAGTGTATTTGAAACTTAAATTAAGTAAAAACCAAAGGTATTCGAAAAGTTTGCATTACTTTTGTAGGCTTAAACGATATACACCTATTATAAAGATGAGTCTAACAAGTATAGCAAGAATAGCGTTCCTCAAGCGACAGCGCGAACTCCAGAAGCACATTCACGGAGCCGAGGAACTGCAGCAACAGGTGCTCGCCCGACTGGTGGACGAAGCCAAGGACACCGAATACGGACGCAACCACCTCTACAGCATGACACGCACCTACGACGACTTTGCCCGCAACGTGCCGGTCAACACCTACGAGGAACTCAAGGGCGACATAGACCGTATGCGCCACGGCGAGCGCGACGTGCTCTGGCCGGGCACCGTGAAATGGTATGCCAAGTCGTCGGGCACCACCAACGACAAGTCGAAGTTCATCCCCGTTTCCGACGAGGGACTGCACAACATCCACTATGCCGGCGGCCGCGACTGCGTGGCGCTCTATCTGCGCAACAACCCCAAAAGCCGCATGTTCGACGGCAAGGGACTGATTCTCGGCGGCAGCCACTCGCCCAACTACAACGTGTCGGGCAGCCTGGTGGGCGACCTGAGCGCCATCCTCATAGAGAACATCAACCCGTTGGTCAACCTGGTGCGCGTGCCCAAGAAGCAGACTGCCCTGCTCTCCGACTTCGAGGTGAAGCGCGACCGCATAGCCCACGAGACCCTGAACAAGAACGTGACCAACCTGAGCGGCGTGCCCTCGTGGATGCTCTCCGTGCTGGTGCGCGTCATGGAACTCACCGGCAAGCAACATCTGGAAGAGGTGTGGCCCAACCTGGAAGTGTTCTTCCACGGCGGCATAGCCTTCACTCCCTACCGCAAGCAGTATGAGCGCCTCATCACCAAGAGCGACATGCACTACATGGAAACCTACAATGCCAGCGAGGGATTCTTCGGCCTGCAGAACGACCCCACCGACTCTGCCATGCTCCTCATGCTCGACTACGACGTGTTCTACGAGTTCATCCCCATGGACGAATTCGGCACCGACAGCCCCACTGTGGTTCCGCTTTGGGGCATCGAGACCGGCAAGAACTATGCCATGCTCATCTCCACCTCGTGCGGACTGTGGCGCTACATGATTGGCGACACCGTGATGTTCACCCAGAAAGACCCCTATAAGTTTGTCATCACGGGCCGCACCAAGAACTTCATCAACGCCTTCGGCGAAGAACTCATCGTCGACAATGCCGAGAAAGGACTTGCATACGCTTGTCAGCAGACCGGTGCCGAAGTGCAGGAATACACGGCAGCACCCGTCTACATGGACGACAACGCCAAGTGTCGCCACCAGTGGCTCATAGAGTTCAGCAAGCAACCCGCCGACGTGCAGCAGTTTGCCCAACTGCTCGACAGGAAGTTGCAGGAAATCAACAGCGACTACGAGGCCAAGCGCTACAAGGACATCACCCTGCAGCACCTCGAAATAGTGGTGGCACGCCAAGGACTCTTCAACGACTGGCTCAAGAGTAAAGGCAAGCTGGGAGGCCAGCACAAGGTGCCCCGACTCTCCAACAGCCGCAAGAACCTCGACGAACTGCTGAAGATGAACCAAAAGAAAGAAGAATTGAAGTGAGCAAGGCTCTCCACCTCCCTGCTTCACCATTAAACAATACCCATGCACAACAACAGACCGAACATATCCCGAAGCCTCGGCTTCCTCACAGCCCTGATGCTCCTGCTGAGTTTCTACTCGTGCGCCAAGATGGGACAGCCCGACGGCGGATGGTATGACGAGACTCCGCCACGCATTGTGGGCTGTACGCCAGCCGACAAGGGTGTAGGCGCCAAGCAACGCAAGGTGTACATCAACTTCGACGAATACATCAAGATGGACAATGCCACCGAGAAAGTGGTGGTATCGCCTCCACAGATGGAAGCACCGGAAATCAAGGCAGAAGGCAAGCGCATCAGCGTGACGCTCAAGGACTCGCTCAAGGACAACACCACCTACACCATCGACTTCTCCGACGCCATCTCCGACAACAACGAGGGCAACCCGCTGGGCAACTACACCTACAGTTTCTCCACGGGCAGCGAGATAGACACACTCCAGGTGTCGGGCCACGTGCTCGACGCCAGCAACCTGGAGCCTGTCAAGGGCATCCTCGTAGGACTCTACAGCGACCTTGCCGACTCGGCCTTCACCACCAAGCCCCTGCTCCGCGTGGCACGCACCGACAGCCGCGGCATCTTCATCATCAAGGGCATCAAGCCTGGCAACTACAAGGTCTATGCCTTGCAGGATATGGACGGCAACTACATGTACAGCCAGAAGAGCGAGATGCTCGCCTTCAGCACGGACGTGCTCACCCCAAGCTTCAAGCCCGACGTGCGACAGGACACCATCTGGCGTGACTCACTGCGCATCGACTCCATCAAGCGCGTCAACTACACCCACTTCCTGCCCGACGACATTGTGCTGCGGGCCTTCACCGAGAAACAAACCGACCGCTACCTGCTGAAGACTGAACGCGCCAACCCCGACCGGTTTAGCCTCTACTTCAGCTACGGCAACCAGGAACTGCCCCGCATCAAGGGACTGAACTTCAACGAAAAGGAAGCCTTCATCCTTGAAGCCACCCCACAGCGCGACACACTCACCTACTGGCTCCGCGACACACTCCTGGTCAACCAGGACACACTCCGCATGCAGCTCCAGTATCTCATGACAGACTCCACAGGCAACCTCGTGTGGCAGACCGACACCACCGAGATGCTTGCCAAGACATCCTACGAACGCCGCATGAAAGACAAGCAGAAGGACTACGAGAAGTGGAAGAAGAAACAGGAAAAGCTGGAGAAAGACGGTATGCCTTTCGAAAAGGAATATCCCGCGGCACCGCTCGACGTGAAATATGACGCTCCGTCGGTGCTCGACCCTGACCATAACATATCCATCACCATGCCGTCGCCCCTGGCTCGATGCGACACACTGAAACTGCATCTCTATGCCAAGCACGACACCTTGTGGTACAGAGCACCCTTCGTGTTCCGCCAAGACACGCTCTCCACAGGACGGCGCTACCAGTTCATGGCAGAATGGAAACCCGGAGTGGAATATAGCCTGGAAGTGGATTCCGCCGCCTTCACCGACATCTACGGCAAAGTGTCGAACCCCTACAAGCAGGGCTTCAAGGTGGGCAGCGAGGAAGAATACGCCACCCTGATATTCGACCTTCCGGAGATGGCAGACACTGCTGTGGTGGTGCAGCTGCTCGACCAGTCGGACAAGGTGGTCAAAGAGGTGCAGACAAACAACGGCACCGCCGAACTCTTCTATCTGAAACCCGGCACCTACTATGCCCGAATGTTTATCGACGCCAACCGCAACGGCATCTGGGACACGGGGTGCTATGCCGAACACCGGCAAGCGGAAACAGTGTATTACTATCCGGAAAAGTTGGAGTGCAAAGCCAAGTGGGATGTAACCCGTACGTGGAATCCCACTGCACGTGAAGTATGCCAGCAGAAACCGTCGGCCATCACCAAACAGAAGGCAGACAAGAAGAAGTCCGTGCAGCACCGCAACGCCGAACGGGCACGCAAGTTAGGAATTCAATACATCCCGAAAATATGAAACATCTCAAATCAATCCTGTTGTCCATCATCTTGTTGGGCACACTCTCGGCAGCAGCCCAGTGCACATTCCGCAATACCGCCTTTGGCGGCAACGAGTTTCTCACCTACAACCTCTACTACAACTGGAAGTTTGTGTGGGTGAAAGCGGGCACCGCCTCCATGTATACCGTCACCAGCCGCTATGGCGGCAAGCCTGCCTACCGCGCCAGTCTGACCACCCGCGGCAACGGCAAGGTGGACGACTTCTTCGTGCTTCGCGACACGTTGCTTTGCTACTCCACCACCGACATGGCACCTCTCTACTTCCGCAAGGGAGCACGCGAGGGCAAACGCTACACGGTGGACGAAGTGTTCTACAGCTATCCCAACGGCAAGTGCCACATACGCCAGCACCGCCAGTATAACGACGGCACTCACCAATGGAAGAAGCGCACCTACGACTACTGCATCTACGACATGCTCAACATGTTTCTCCGTGCCCGCTCGTTCAATCCAGAAGGATGGAAGAAAGGCTATGTAGTGAAGTTCCCCATGGCAGACGGCAAGAACGTGGACACCGAACAGATGCGCTATCTGGGCAAGACCACCGTCAAGGCCGACGACGGTCACAAGTATCGCTGCCTGCAGCTTTCCTACATCGACTACAACGACGGCAAGCCCAAGGAATTGGTACGCTTCTATGTTACCGACGACCAGAACCACATCCCCATCCGCCTGGACATGTTCCTCAAGTTCGGCAGTGCCAAGGCTTTTCTGGTCAGCATGAAGGGCATACGCAACAAGATAACATCAAGAGTGAAATAAAACCCAAAGCAATCCTCTCCACAACCTTAACTATATAGGCCATGGAGAGGATTGCTTTTTTCATAGCTCAAGGCAATAGTACTCCCCCTAATAGATTTCCGCCACATGGTTGCGCTTCACGCCATCCTTTCCGCGCTTTAGGAAGAGCGTAAGACGCACGCGCTGGCCCACGGCAACGGCCTTCCGCTTCTCCTCAGGCAACAAGGACAGCGAAGCAAAACCATCCTCGGTGATGGTACCTTCGGGAGTAGGCTTGATGGAAGAAACAAGTTGATAGCGCAAGTATCCTTCTTGCTCATTGACATATTCCACCGTGGCTTCATACGCACCGAAGGTTTTTCGCCCCTCGTCACGAGACAGCACATTGACCACGGCTGCCGACTTGAAAGGATCTCCCTGAGCTATAATCGGGCAAAACCGGATAAAGCACTTATTCTCAACACCCCTTACACGCAAGGTTTCCTTGCCAGCCACAAAGTGACGTGACTGCGCATCAAACACATGCACATGGCCATGACTGTCGTCAATGCCTTCCACGTAGCCCGTTTCCACAGGAAACACATCGGCAACGCTATGTGTCGACTGCACTATTTCTTCCGCCCGTCCGTTGCCTTGCTTCGACTGACGTACGAGCACATCGTACATCCGCCCGGTAATTTCCCATGGCTTGCAGCCAAACTGCCTACTGTCTGCCACAAACGACATACCATCGGCGCCTACCAGTTTCACGTAGCGGCACTTGCGCCCGTTTTGTAGTTTCTCAAATGTCTTCACAGCATACATGCTGACTATATCCTTGCAACCATCCCGGCTTTCTTCGGGGTGATGGAGCATATAGGACAAGCGTGCCCGTTCCACCCTCTCGTGAAGTGAAAGATATTGTTTTCCGTCCTTCCCCTTTTGTGGCTGTTTGTCTTCTTCCGTAAGACACTGGGGATAACCCCATGCCTGGAGAAATTGCGGAAACCGGAAGTCGGCATGTGCCTTGCTCACCTTCACCGCCATGACCAACATACAGGAATTGAGCGCAGAAGGCTGCGAACGGTGCAACTTGATATAGGCAGACAGCAGGATACGTGCCATGATGGAATCCATCGATGCAAGATTCTGGCTCATATAGCGGTAAATCATCCACTGAGTATCGTCGGGATGTGAAGAGGCAGAGGAAATAGAGTCGAGCAGTTGGTCCCAACTAATGGCTTGCGGAGTGTGGTCAGCGTTTGGTGTCATGACAATGTTTGTTTTTAGGGTAAACGATTTAAATTGTTCGGTGGAGCCAGGTTCGTCAACGTTGGTGGAAAACAAGAAAGAGCGTTGCTTGTTGCGAATCTGCCACCTATCCGATGCAAAGATAAGCGTTCTCTCTTACAAGCAAGAAGAAAGTGCATCTAAACTATGTTAAATGACAGTCACCCGTTATTTTCGGCTCTCTTTCTTTGCCGTTTCAACAAAAACGCTTACTTTTGTGAAATAAAAAAGCTTTTTGCACTTTACCAATGACAAAGATTAGAATACCGATACTTCTCTTTTTCCTAAGTTTCATGTCACGCCTTCTCGCTCAACCCTATTGCGAGATGCGCATGTTCAACATACGCGACGGACTGTTGGGCAACGTCATTTCGGGTATTGCCGAAGACAAGAACCACCTCATGTGGTTCACCACCTGGAACGGTCTCTGCTACTACGATGGTTACCAGTTTACATCTTTCCGTGACATGCGCGACAACAGCCGCGTGCTGACCACTAACCGCTTGCTCCACCTCTATGCCGACAGGAACGGCAATGTTTGGGCCACAACCTATGACTTACGCATATATATGTTCGACACCCGATTGTGCCGGTTTATTGACGTGTCAGGATTGGCCAAGGAAAAATACGGAAGCGACTTGACCTCAAGCAAGTTTATGCGCGGTGCCAAGGGTACTGTATGGGCCCTGTCTGAAGACGACGAACAAGTGGGATGGAAGATGGACGGAAACCTGGTGGCTCAGTCACAAGGATTGGAAAAGGTTGCATTTGACAAGACTCCCTTAAAAGGCGCTAAGATAAAACGTGTCTCTGTTGACGACAAAGACAGGGAATGGGTTTTCACTGACAAGGGAATCTACCTATATAATACAAAAACTGTGGTAAGCGGCAGGTTTGACAACATGATCAACATCGGCGGCAAAATATATTTCTACTCAAAGAAAGGAACACTCGCCGTCTTTGACGAACACTCCCAAAAGGCAAGAATGTTGGTCAACAACCCTCGGCTCATCTTCAACAAAGTGCGCACCATGGGCGACCAATGCCTCGTGATAGGCACCAATCAAGGTATCTTCATCTACGATTTACAGACTGGCAGCCACCATTTGGCATCCGTGCAGAATCCTGCCCAGCCTTGCCCAGAAGTGGACGATATCTATCTGGACAGCAAAAAACGTGTGTGGGCATTCGGCAAAGGACCTGGAGTGACCATGCTCGACATGACTACCCTCAAGATGAAGTGGATGAACGAGACAAGTTCGGAAAGCCATTTCTCGTCGAATGAGGGTTCCGTGTTGTTCCATGAAGACAACAACCACACTATTTGGTTGCTTCCCCACAGCAGTTCATTCTGCTATTACGACGAGCACACACAGACCCTGCACCCCTACACTCTGCGACTGCAAGGTAGTTCCACCACACCCTTTATGACCCTCAAAAAGGTGTTCAAGGACAGCCAGGGCAACATGTGGATAGCCGGCAACCACGACCTGGCGCTGCTTAACTTCAAGTATCGCCAATTCCGCTATGCTCCTCTTGACAATCAAGACAGTGAAGTGCGTTCCGTGCTTACCCTGCACAACGGCAACCAACTTGTGGGCACCGCCAACGGCTACGTGTGCGTGCTTGGGAAGCAAAAGAACCAACTAGGATTTCTCACTGCTGCAGGCAGTCTGAGCAAGACACCTGCACGCCTCACCGACAGCAAGGTGATGACTTTTCTTGAAGACCATAAAGGACGTATATGGATAGGAACACGTGGCGACGGCATCTATCTGCTCAACGGCAACACCATGACACATTATAGAAACAGTGGAGCCTTTTCGTTGAGCAACGACAACGTTTTCGACATCTACCAGGATTCCCGCCAGCACATTTGGGTAGGCACTTGGAGTGGCGGCATCAACCTTGTTGACGAACAGCATGGCGGACTACGCTTTCTTTCTGCCACACAAGGTGGACTCGACAGCTACCCTGCTGACAAGTTCCCCAGAGTGCGCCGATTTACAGAAACAAGGCAGGGAGTAATGATTCTCTCTACCGCCACAGGCATGGTCACATTCTCCACCCGATTCACCAATCCTTCAAAGATAAAATACTTCGGACAATTCTACGATCACAACGACACCACGACCCTCGCCACAGGCGATGTGATGCAAACCTGTGTGATGCGCAACGGACACATCTTTGTTTCCACTCAAGGTGGCGGACTGCAGGAACTCGAATCACGCGACTTGCTGCAACCTCACCTAAAGTTTTCCACCGTCAACACAAGTATGGCAAACGGCACAGAAGGTATGGCACAAGCCATGGTAGAAGACCGGTCGGGCAGACTGTGGATTTGCCACGAAAGCGACATATCGGTGTATGACCCCAAGACACGGAAACTGCAGCAGTTCGGACCCAACTATCTTGGCGACAACCGTGAACTGTCGGAAGCCAAACCCGACGTGAACAGATGGACAGGAAATATCACTTTCGGTGCTCTTGGTGGCGTGGTGGTGTTCAACCCCAGCAGCATACGCAATAGTTCATACGTGCCCAAGATAGTGTTTACCAGCATACAGTATCAGGGCGAAGAGAGAGAACACCCTATTCTCAACGTGCCGGAACTCCGTGTGGCAAGCGACAAGCGTAATTTCAATATCAACTTTGCCGCCCTCGACTACAACAACAACTATATGGTGCGCTACGCTTATAAACTGGAAGGTGTGGACAAGGAATGGAACTATTTGGGCAGTCATCTGCACAGTGCTTCCTACAACAATTTCCCAGCAGGCCACTACAAACTACTGGTGCGCAGCACTAATGGTGACGGCGTATGGACTGAAAACACAGCTGTGCTCAACATCTACGCACAACCAACATTCTGGGAAACCATCTGGGCAAAGATACTATATGTGCTTATCCTAATTGGTATTCTCTATGCCGTGAAACGCTATTACGAGATGCGCAACAAGACACAATTGCTCCACGAAAAGGTGAACCAACTGCTTGAAGAGTACAACAACCGAAACACACAGGTTCAAGAGAAAGCCGAAGAGACAAAGGAACAAGCCGACATCTACCACCTGCCACCATCGGAAATACTCGACAGTGACGAACAAATGATGATGAAACTGATGGACTTCTTGACAAATAATGTGGGAAACTCGGAACTTAAAATAGAAGAACTGGCAGAGGCTGTCAACCTGAGCCGTTCCGTGTTCTACAGCAAACTGAAGGCTAAGGTGGGCATGACACCTGTGGAATTTCTCAAGCACATCCGCATACAGAAGGCGGAAGAACTTATCACCAAGAGCAACGAATCGTTCTCTCAAATAGCTTATGCCGTGGGATTCACCGATCCCAAATACTTCACCAAATGCTTCAAAAAGTCTACAGGCATGACTCCATCCGAGTATCGGCAAGCAAAGAAATAGTTCTCTTTTTGAGTGATAGATAGTGATAGATAAAAACCATCTATCACTCATCTATCACTCAGAGTAACTCTCATAGTGCCAGCGACTATGTGTAATGTTTACGGAAAAAAGTGATGGATGATGGATATTTCGTGAAAAATCGATTCCTGCGCGCATACGCGCGCGCGAGGGAGTCATAGCTTCAGGAAATGATGAAGGTTGATCCCGTCATTTTGTTCAAACACAGGCGTATGCACTGTCAACGCTTATACCCAAGACTTATATTTCTCTGACCAATTGGTCGAACAACTGATGCATGCCTTCACTGGCTCCTTTCTGAATGAAAGTAACAGGACGACTACCACCCGTGCGCACCTCTTCAGGGTCAATGAGGTAAATTGGCACTTGGTAGGGCACATATTGTACCAATCCGGCGGCAGGATAAACATTAAGCGACGTACCAATGATGACAAAGATGTCGGCCTGCTCGGCGGCAGCCATTGCCGGATCCATCATGGGCACATTCTCACCAAAGAACACAATGAACGGACGCAACAAAGTGCCGTCGCCAGCCTTGGTGCCTGGTGCAACATCAGGATTCTGCTCTGTAAGTGTCTGGATGAAGTGGGGATTATACGGGTCACGACTGGAGCATACCTTGTCCAATTCACCATGAAGATGGATCACGTGTGTGGAACCAGCCTTCTCATGCAAGTTATCCACGTTTTGTGTCACCACCGTCACATCGTAATACTTCTCAAGTTCAGCTATAAGGCGATGGCCTTCATTGGGCTTTGCGTCAAAAAGCTTGCGGCGCAGCATATTGTAGAAATTGGTGACCAACACCGGATCACGCTCCCATCCCTCATGCGTAGCAACCTGTTCCACAGGATAATTCTCCCACAAGCCATCACTGCCACGGAAAGTCTTGAACCCACTCTCTACCGACATTCCGGCGCCGGTGAGAAACACTATTTTCTTTTTCATAGGAAATCCTCCACATTAATTAAATACAAAAATAGCAATTTTTCCGCAAATGCAAGCACTCTATGGAACAAAAGCATTATCTTTGCAGCACATTTCAAATATTTATATATAAATACTAAACATTTTTATGGACAAAGTTAGTTACGCCTTGGGACTGGGCATCGGTCGCCAACTCTCACAGATGGGAGCCACAGATTTGAATATTGACGACTTCGCTCAGGCTATCAAAGACGTTTTGGCAGGCGACCAGCCAAAGGTAGCCGACCAGGAAGCACAGCAGATAGTACAGGAATTCTTCCAGGCACAGGAAGCCAAGCAGCGTGCCGCAGCCGCTGAAAAAGGCAAGGCAGCACGCCAGGCTGGTGAGGAATACTTGGCAGCCAACGCCAAGAAAGAAGGTGTGGTAACCCTGCCAAGCGGTCTTCAGTATATGGTGCTCAATGAGGGTACAGGCAAAAAGCCAAAGGCCACAGACAAGGTGAAATGCCACTACGAGGGTATGCTCATCGACGGAGCCATGTTTGACAGCAGTATTCAGCGTGGAGAGCCTGCCGTGTTCCCACTCAATCAGGTAATTGCAGGATGGACAGAAGGTCTGCAACTAATGACAGAAGGTTCAAAATACCGCTTCTTCATTCCTTACTCTTTGGGTTATGGAGAGCACGGAGCCGGCACATCCATTCCTCCTTTTTCAGCACTCATCTTCGACGTGGAACTCATCGAAGTGCTCTAACCACACACTAAGAACTCAAGAAAACAACAACGATAATGAAAAAATTGACTTTTGTAGCCGCTTTGGCTATCAGCGCCGCAACCCTATCTTCTTGCGGCAACTCTACCCCAAAGGCCGACATGAAGAATGACGTGGACTCACTGAGCTACGCTTTCGGTCTTGATCAGGCACAGGGTGTGAAGGAATATCTCACACGTATGGAAGTAGATACCACTTACATGGATGAATTCGTAAAGGGTATTTCTGACGGTGCACTGAGCGCTGACGACAAGAAGAAGAACGCTTATAACGTAGGTGTGGGCATCGGCATGCAGCTTGCCATGATGCAAAAGAACGCCAGTAAGCAGATTTTTGCAGGCGACTCAACCCAAACATTGAATATCCGCAACCTCATTGCAGGATTCATTAGCGGTGCTACAGGCAAAAACACTAAGATGACCGTTGACCAGGCACGCATGATTGAACAGAGCGTATCACAGGCCATCATGCAGAAGAGCATGGAGAAGCAATATGGTCCCAACAAGGAAAAAAGCGCCAAATTCATGGCAAATGTAGCCAAGCAACCTGGTGTGAAGAAACTCGCCAACGGCGTTTGCTACAAAGTTATCACTGAAGGCTCAGGCGACATACCAGCTGACACATCTATGGTGAAACTCAACTACGAGGGCAAAACCATTGACGGTAAGGTATTCGACAGTTCATTCGCACGCAAAGAACCTGCTACCATGCGTGCAAACCAGGTGATTCCAGGATTCACAGAAGCACTGACCCACATGCCTGTAGGTTCTACATGGGAAGTTTACATTCCTGCAGATCAAGCCTATAAGGAGCGCGACATGGGACAGATCAAGCCTTTCTCTGCACTGATTTTCAAGATTCAGGTACTTTCTATCGAGAAGTAAATTGATTGTACAATAAACAATGAACAAGAAATTCATGACATTTGCGCTCGCCTTAATGGTGGGCGCATCTTCAATGTGGGCACTTCAGCCCGTGAAGAAGGGAGCCAAAAAGACCAAGGCTGTGGTAGCTCCCGTGGAAAAAACAACACTTAAATCAGCCTCAGACTCACTGAGCTACGCTGCCGGCATGTCCATGACCGATGGCCTGATGCCTTTCCTGAAGCAACAGGCTGGCGTGGACAGCACCACGCTGAACGACTTCAAGCGTGGACTGAAAGAAGCTCTCGCGAATGGAGACAAGAAGGAATTCAAAGCCTACGAAGCTGGTTTTCAGGTGGCAAACATGCTGAAAACAAGAATGATTCCCGGTGCCAAGAACGAATTTAAGGAAACTCCCGATTCCATCAATGCAGACCTGCTCATCAAAGGTTTCCTCGCCAGTCTTGACAACGACCACGCCCTCTTCGAACAGCGTGAAGCA
Organism: uncultured Prevotella sp.; assembly: GCA_905198745.1. GTDB lineage: Bacteria > Bacteroidota > Bacteroidia > Bacteroidales > Bacteroidaceae > Prevotella. The sequence continues at coordinate 43,161 of CAJKDU010000017.1, forward strand.
CAAGACTTCTTCAAACACCAACGCGAGGTTGAACAGCAAGCCAAAATGGAACGTCTGTATGGTGACAATCGCAGAGCCGGAGAGAAATTCCTTGCCGAGAACAAGACAAAGGAAGGTGTGCAGACTTTGCCCGACGGACTTCAGTACAAGGTGATTGTGAAAGGTGAAGGCGAAACTCCCAAGAACACCGACCGCGTGACCGTAAAGTATGAAGGCAAACTAGTGGACGGCAAAGTGTTCGACAGTTCTTATAAACGCAACCCTCAGACCACTACCTTCCCCGTGAACGGAGTCATCAAGGGATGGACTGAAGCTCTCACCATGATGCCCGTAGGTTCTACTTGGGAACTCTACATTCCCTACCAACTGGGCTATGGCGACCGAGAAATGGGTGGCGACATCAAGCCTTATTCTGCCCTTATCTTCAAGGTAGAACTCGTATGCATAGGCGATCCCAAACCTGCTGCAGAAAAGGCAGATGCTTCTGCGAAGAACAGCAAAAGCAAGAAAACAACCAAGAAGAGCAAAAAGTAAGCATACAACTTTTTAATAAGTAAAAAGAAGTTATCGTCGACAAGAAGGCGGTAACTTCTTTTGTTTTCATTACACATAACAAGTAAAATGTGCACATTTAGCGTATTTTAATGCCAAATTGTTGTCTATTCCATTTTTAATGTATACTTTTGCTAACCAATGTCAAGCTAACAACAATAAATAATAAGATAAACATGGAAAAAATAGACAATCTCGACAAGAAGATTCTCGGTATTCTTTCAAAGAATGCACGGATTCCCTTCAAAGACGTGGCAGCAGAATGCGGCGTTTCACGTGCAGCTATTCACCAGCGTGTACAGCACCTCATTGAAGACGGGGTTATCACCGGCAGCGGATTCGACGTAAATCCCAAGAGCCTCGGTTATACAACCTGTACTTACGTAGGCATTATCCTCGAAAAGGGCAGTATGTATAAAGAGGTGGTAGAACGCCTGCAGCATATTCCTGAAATTGTGGAATGTCACTTCACTACAGGTCCCTACACTATGCTCGCCAAGCTTTATGCCCGCGACAATGAACAACTCATGGACTTGCTCAACAACCAGATGCAGACCATACCTGGCGTGGTTTCTACCGAGACACTTATCTCTCTCGAACAGAGCATCAAGCGCGAAGTGCCTGTGAAGATTGAAGAAAACTAATACACACGTATTATACCCAGCCATCATGCCACCTTCAACAAAGAAAGCATGATGGCCACTTTCGATAAAAACATTTCCTTCATTATATGGAAAACTATCATCTGCAAGCACATCTCGACGAGATCTACAGCAGTTATCCGGAAGCCCCACACAAACCCATCATAGGCATAACAACCAATTTTACAGACGGTGACGCCACCTTGCGAGACCGTTACTACCTGCAAGTGGTCAAGGCTGGCGGAACCCCATTACTCATTCCACCAGTAGCCGACAAGGATGTTATCATCAATACTTTGGAACGTATTGATGGACTACTGCTCACTGGCGGCGGTGATTTCAATCCTCTATGGGCAGGCGAAGAGCCACTGCCCACACTCCACAGCATCAACAAGACACGTGATCTGCCGGAGCTCCTCATTACCCGTTTGGCCTATAACCGACAAATACCTATACTCGGCATTTGCCGAGGCATACAGACCATAGCGATGGCTCTTGACGGTAAGGTCATTCAGGACATAGCCAATCCTACCATCAAACATTCTCAGGATGCGGACCGGAATGAAACAACCCATTCTGTGAACATCTTGGAAAACTCCATGCTCCATCAGGTATATGACTCCAACCGAATATTTGTCAATTCGTTTCACCACCAAGCAGTAGGCGATACAGGCAAGCACTTGCGTGCCACAGCCAAGGCTGCCGACGGCGTAGTGGAAGCCATAGAAAGTAGCGAGCACAAGCCCATCATGGGTGTACAGTGGCATCCGGAATGGCTAGAAGCAGATGGTGGCAAGCTATTTGCCTGGCTGATAGAGCAAGCTTCACTCTTCATGCAAGCAAAATCCCTCCATAAGCGCATTCTCACCCTTGACACTCACTGTGACACCCCTATGTTCTTTCCACAAGGCATCCACTTTGAACAGCGGGATCCACGCATTCTCTACGACCTGCACAAGATGAATGACGGACAGCAAGATGCCGTAACCATGGTTGCCTATCTTCCTCAACCGAAATTGGGCGAGAAGTTTTCTGATATAGCACCACTCCCAGCAACAGGCCCGATGGCTTACGCCGATCTCATCTTTGACAAGATTGAAGACATCGTGTCGCGTAATTCAAAATACGTAAGCATAGCCCGTACCCCTTCCGACCTCTATGAAGACAAACGTAAAGGCCGCAAGAGCATCATGCTCGGCATTGAGAACGGACTGGCTCTTGAACACGAAGTGCAGAACGTAAAACATTTTGCACAACGCGGCATCGTGTATATAACTCTTTGCCACAATGGAGACAACGACATCTGCGACAGTGCTCGCGGATGCAATACCCACAATGGAGTTAGTGCTTTTGGTGAAAAAGTCATCAAAGAGATGAACGACTGTGGCATTATGGTAGACCTGAGCCATGGTGGTGAAAAGAGTTTCTATGATGCTTTGGAAATTAGCCGCACACCCATTGTCTGCTCACACAGCAACTGCAAAGCGCTTTGTGACGTGCCACGAAACCTCACAGACGATCAGCTACGTGCCCTTGCAAAACATGGAGGTGTGGCACAAACCACTCTCTACCATGGTTTCTTGTGCAAAGAAGGAGAAGCCTCCATTCTCGATGCCATAAAGCATCTGGAACACGCCATCAGTATTATGGGCATAGACCATGTAGGATTAGGAAGCGACTTTGACGGTGACGGAGGCGTGAAAGGCATTGCCGACGCTTCGGAACTCATCAATTTCACCCTTCAACTGCTGCGCCGCAAATATAGCGAACGCGACATAGCCAAAATATGGGGTGGCAATTGGCTCCGCGTAATGACTCAAGTACAAGCCGCCAAAAGCATATAAAAATCAAAAACAAAAAATACAAGCAATCACATGAAGATATTGACTTCCCTTTCATCTGTAATAATAGCTGTGATTATCATCAGCTCTTGCGCCTCGTGCAAAAGCAACAAGAAAGTGAACACAGAGAGTCTTGACTCATTGGCCGTGCAAATTAACGGACCCAAATTCAATCCGGACTCAGCCTTTGAATACTGCCGGCAACAGTGCAAGTTCGGTCCTCGAGTCATGAATAGCGACACCCATGAAAAGTGCGGCGTATGGATTGCCACCATGTTCCATCGCTTCGGTTGCAAAGTGACCGAACAAAAGACTACCATCAAAGGATGGGACGGAAAAGAATTGAAGTGCACCAACATCATTGCCAGCTACAAACCAGAAGCCACAGAACGTATTCTTATCTGTGCCCACTGGGACAGTCGTCCATGGGCAGACAACGACCCTGATTCAGCCAATCACCACAAGCCTGTAATGGCTGCCAACGATGGTGCCAGTGGTGTGGGGGTCATGCTTGAAGTGGCAAGACAGTTGCAACAAGACAAGAAACTGAACATCGGTGTTGACTTCGTTTGTTTTGACGCCGAAGACTATGGCACACCTTATTGGACACGGGACGATCCAAACTCATGGGCACTCGGAGCACAATATTGGGCAGAACAAGCCCGCGGAAACTACAAGGCCCGCTTCGGTATTCTGCTCGACATGGTAGGCGGTCAAGGTGCTACATTCTATCAGGAGAGCATGTCTAAGAAATATGCACAACACATTGTAGATAAAGTGTGGCATGCAGCTCGTATTGCAGGTTTCGGCAGTATGTTCAAGCAGGATGAAGGCGGTGCCATCACCGACGACCATATCCCTGTCAACCAGAAGGCCGGCATACCGACAATTGACATCATTCCCTATTATCCTGATTGCCAACAGAGTGCATTTGGCCCAACCTGGCACACGGTAAGTGACGACATGCTCAATTTGGACAAGAACACACTGGAAGCCGTAGGACAGACGGTGATACAGACCCTCTATAGCGAAAAATAACAACCAAAGAGAAATAGATTTTCAGGCGGCTTGTTGATTCATAACGAGGACACAGGCCGCCTTTATTGTCTGTGTCACCAGCCTCTTTTCCCTCACACACCAGCATGCTCAACCACCACAAGTGTGTTGAAAAATGAAAGCAAAAGAAAAAGCAAGGAACCAACCATCACGGTCCGCTCCTTGCCAACACATATTATATAAAACCCTAACACAGTTCAATCATTTATAGGAATGACCTTTCCCGTTCGCCGCATCAGACAAACGAAAAAGTTATCCACTATTTATATATTGTTACTAGTGATGCGATATTAATCGCTTAACTATAGTTATATATTTGATATTTAAT